>CALLPP010000192.1 GCA_938015655.1 uncultured Algisphaera sp. | reverse complement strand
GCTAGCTTAGGCTCGGGCTCGTTCTTGCCCTCGATGATCTGGGACAGCAACGTGCCAGTCTAACGTGGTGGCCGGTATAATGTGATATACCGAGTCTTTTTTTTGCGATGAGCGAGGGATAACTGTTATTCGAGCTCCATGCTCGTGTACACGCCGATATCTGGCACCAAGGTGCAGAGAATAGTACCTATTTCAACCCTTTTGCTGCTGTGCCAAAATGGCCCGCGATGCTAATTTCAAGTGTTTTAGTCCCCAAACGTGGGTGCAGGCAGCTGTTGAAGGGTTTCACCAACAAACTTCGTTTTTATCACCACATCGAGTATGACCGCTACTATTCGTACTTGTTTACGTGCACGTACAGCGTGAGCGGGACCATACCGAGGCAGCCCGCGGTAGGCCCGGCAGGTCTTTCCGGCGCCCCCCGCCATCTGCCACAGCGGCCGGGCCTCACGCTTGCCCTTCAGGTCCCACAAGGCGATGTCCACCGCGCTGACCGCGAACGAGGCGATGCCCCCGCGGGCGACGTAGTGCAGGTGCCACTCCATCTGGTCGTAGCGGGCGGCGATGTCGGTGCCGTCGGCGCCAACCAGCGCGGGCGCCATGTCGTGGGTGATCATCGCGGCGATGGCGTGCCCGCCCTTGCCGCCGGTGTAGGTGTAGCCCGTGCCCGTGCTGCCGTCTTCGAGAGTCACCGTCGCGGTCACCAGCTGGAAGAAGTGGTGATCTCCGTGCTTGGCGTCCGCCATCACAAACGGCAGCGGAACATTAAACAAGCGGGCCTGAACAGATTGGATTTTCACGGGGCGGGGTCCTGAGCGGAATCGGCGGCACGGCGTTGGTACATACGGTAGCCAACGCGGCGGATGCCCTCGATCAGCTCGGCGTGGGGCGTGTCGGTCGTGGTCACCAAGCCCACATTGTAGTTCTCGCCGTCGCTGCGGCCCGACGCCGCCTGGTCCATATACTGGAACCAGCCGGTGCCGACGATCTGCGGGTTGTCGAGTGCCCCGCCGACGTACCGGGCGTAGGCGTCCCCGCGGCCCGCGGCGTCGGCCACCGGCTTGAGGCCGGGGTGGAACATGCCCCGGTCACCAGCCCCGAAGTGGAACTCGCCGATGATCAGGGGCCGGTCGATGTCCGCGGGCAGCCGCAAGTCGGCCACGGTGTAGTCGTACTTGTTCATGCTCACCACGTCGCAGTAGCGGGCCGAGGCGCGGACGACCGCGTCGTTCTGCCAGGCAAAGCGGCAGCCGAGGTAGAGCTTGTCCGGGGCGTACGCCCGCAGCTCCTCTTTGATGGTACGGAAGTAGGTGTCGTAGAGGCGCCGGTTGAAGCGCTGCAGGTCCGGGCCCGCCCGCTTGGGGTCCGGGGCGGAGGTGCTCAGCAGCAGCGCCGACCAGGAGGCGTGCTGCGTGCCCCACGCCGCGTTGAGCGCGGCGATGTCGCGGTGGTTCTCTTTCAGCTCGCGCACCAGCGCGCCCTTGGCCGCCTGCTCGGCGGGGCTGGTGAGCACGTCGAGCGCGAGCTGCGTTTCGTCGCCCCACTGGATCTCGTTGTCCACGTAGAAGCCGATGTTCCACGGGTCGACGGCCTCGTGGGTGGCCGTACGGGCCTCGGCGATGCTGCGGCGCACCGCGGTGCGGAACCCGGGGTCGAAAACGTCGTGGAACTGGCCCCAGTACCCGCTGTTGCCGGCGATCACCGGGGCGCCCTTCACCCAGACAAAGGCGGTGTAGGGCGTCCGCCCGCCGTCGGCACCCCGCGACCCGTACACCGCGGGGCTGCCCCAGCTGGCGATGGTGTTCATGCCCCAGCTTTTGAGCCGGGCGTGGGCGAGCCGGGCGAAGTCGTCGAGCCAGCCGTCGCCGAACTTGCGCTGCAGGTTGGCGTTGTAGAAGTCGTAGGTCAGAAAAGGCAGCTTGTCCGCGTAAAAGCCGTGGGGCGCCCAGCCGCTCTCGCCGTAGTGGGCCGCCAGCCCCGGGGCCTCGCCGGCGCGCAGCACCGCGTCGGGCAGGTCGGCGACGGGGGGAAGCCCCTCGAAGTAGCCCTCGCGCGCCTGCACGCCGGTGCCGCCGAAGCGCGGGTCCAGGCAGTCCACGCCGTGAGACCAGAACAGCCGGCCGTCGGGATCGACCAGCCACCACTTGCCGCGGTGCTTGGTGACGCGGAAGTGGCCGGTGGCTTCGAGCTGCGGGCCGTCGGCCCAGCCCCCGAAGCGGTTGCGGCCCGCGGGCCCGGGGTGCTCGGCGTGGTCGGCCCGCTCGGCGGCAAGCTGCGCAGCAAAGTCTTCGTCGGCGTGAATCTTGCCCGGCCAGTCCACCTTGTTGAACTGCCCGTAGCGGTCAATGAACGGTAAAAAAGTTGACGAATCCAGCACGTCCAGCACGCCCTGGGCCCGCAGGTTGCCCAGCAAGAAGTGGTACGGCGCCTCGGGCGTGCGGAGAAACGGAACGATCTCCACGATCTGCGACAAGTCGATCGAGCTCTGACCCGGGGCCGACCGCATGCCCACCAGGTCCAGCGGCGGGTCCAGCACCCAGGGGGTGTTGCAGAGGTCGATCGTGAGCGTGCCCACGGCGTGGGGCTCGAAGTCCTGCGAGAACCAGATGCGCTTCTGCGCGTCGGTGGCGCCCCCGGGCATGCGGACGCCTAAGGCCAACTCCATCCGGTGGTCGCCGAGGTTCACCACATCGACCGCAATGGATCTTCTGCCGCGCAGATCCCATGAACCGTCGGGAGCCCGCAGGGTGAAACCGGGATAGTTCTCACCCAGGTCCGTGCGGACTTCCAGCCAGGTTCCGCCGCCGCGCTCCACGCGGCCGACGCGGATCGCCGCGCCCGACGCCCCGCTTAGGTCGTAGCCCGCGGCGGGCGCGAAGTCGATCAGCTGCTGAAAGGCGGTCTTGATCGGCGCATCGGGGCGGGCCGACACCGCACGGGTCTCGCCGTGCGCGTCGTTGATGGCCTGCGCCGGCTCGGCGACGGCCGCCGGTGTCAGCAGCACACCCACCGCGGCGAATTGAAACAAACGGAAAAGCGTCATGAGGGGGTGAGCCGCGCGCGGGCCTGGGTGAGATTCAGGCCAAATTGCTGCGCAACGCGGCCAGGGCTTGCTCGACGTCGCGCCGACGGACGGCGTCCAGAATGGCCGCGTGCTCGTCAAAGATCTGCCGGTGGTCGTCCAGCCGGGTGTAGGCCAGGAGCATGCGCGAGCAGAGCTGTCGCCAAGCTTGAATGAAGTCGTCGCCGCCGCAGCCGTGCAGGATGGCCTGGTGAAAGGCCATGTCGTCGCGGGCAATCGCCGCCACATCGCCGGCCGCACAAGCCTGCTCCAAATCGTTTAAACCTGTTTCAATCGCGGCCAAAGATGCGTCGCTGAGCCGGGCCAAACCCCGCTGGATGCAGTGGGTCTCAATCTGCCGACGTAGCGACAGGATGAAGGGACGGTCTTCGGGCTGCGGGGGGGGCCGCACGGTCACCCCACGGTTGGCCTGATAAGCCAAAAAACCTTCCTGCGAGAGCTGTAAAAAAGCATCCCGGATCGGCCCGCGGCTCACCCCAAAACGATTGGCCATCTCCGCCTCGCGGAGTACCTCACCCGCCGAGTAATCGCCCGACACCAATTCGTGGCGCAGTTCGGTGATGACCTGCTCGCGGATGGTTCTTTTAATGGCCATGAAAGTTACCCTGGTCCGCCCGCATTACCCCGGTACACTCATCAGGATTTTAACCATAAATCACCGCTCCGCCCCGGGCAACCACACCCCGTGCCGTGCCCGGCGACGCCCTGACACTAAATGTGGATGGCCCGGCCCGAGACTGCCAGCGCCGCCTCTTTCACCGTTTCACTGAGTGTCGGGTGCGCGTGACAAGACCGGGCGATGTCTTCGCTGCTGGCCCCGTAGGCGATCGCGGTGCCGCACTCGGCGATCAAGTCGCCGGCCATGTGCCCGATGATATGGACCCCCAGCACCCGGTCGGTGTTGGCGTCCGCCAGCACCTTGACACTCCCCAGGTCGGCTACATCGATGGCCCGAGCCCGGCCGTTGGCCGCGAAGGGAAAGCGCCCGACCTTATAGGCCACGCCGTCCTGCTTCAGCTCGTCTTCGGTTCGGCCCACGCTGGCGATCTCCGGATCGGTATAGACCACGCTGGCGATGGTGTGGTAGTCCAGGTGCCCGTGCCCGGTGGCGATCATCTCGACGCAGGCGATGCCTTCCTCTTCGGCCTTGTGCGCGAGCATCGGGCCCGGGATCACGTCGCCCACCGCGTACACGCCGTCGACCGAGGTTTTGAACCGGGGGTTGACCTCGATCTGGCCGCGGGCGTTGGGGGTGATGCCGATGGCTTCCAATCCCAACCCGGCGGTGTTGGGCTTGCGCCCCACGGCCACCAGCACCCGATCGGCTTGCACCGAATCGGCGCCGTCGCGCTGGACCGACACGCCCGCCTTGGTGGTCTTTACGCCGGTGACCTTGCTGCCCAGCTCAAACCTGAGGCCCTGCTTTTCGAAGACCTTGCGGGCTTCTTTCGCCAGCTCGCTGTCCATCCCCGGCAGGATGCGGTCTAGGTACTCCAGCACCGTGACCTCGCTTCCCAGACGGCGCCAGACACTTCCCAGCTCCAGGCCGATCACCCCCGCGCCGATGACCACCAACTTCTTGGGCACACGGTCGTAGGCGATGGCATCGGTCGAGGTGTCCACGCGGTCCTGGCTCAAGTCCACCCCCGGCAGGGAAGCGGCGACCGAGCCGGTGGCGATCAGCACGTGGGTGGCGGCGACCGTCTGGTCGGCGATGGCCACCGTGCGATCGGGGTTAAATACCGCGGTGCCGTGAAAAACCTTCACCTTGTTTTTTTTCAGCAGGCCCGCCACCCCGCCGGTCAGTGTCTTCACCACCCCATCCTTGCGGGCCATCATCTTCTTCAGGTCCAGGGCGGCGCCCTTCACCGCGATGCCGTGATCCGCCAGGTGGCCTTGGGTCTGCTCGAAGAGCTCGCTACTGTGCAGCAGGGCTTTGGACGGAATGCAGCCGACCCGCAGGCAGGTGCCGCCCAGCGCCTTTTCCCGATCGACGCAGGCCACCTTCAGGCCCAACTGGGCGGCGCGGATGGCCGAGACGTAGCCAGCCGGGCCGGCGCCGATGACAAGCAGATCGAAGTTAAGCGTGGACATCCCGCCATGGTAGGGGCGGCCGGTACAATGCGGGCGGTGCGCCCGGTCGTTGAACACGGACGGCGTCTATTTCCCCCCACACACCACCGGGCCGATTCGCCCCGCCGCCCCCATCGGGCGGGCCTCGGGGTATCGGCCATCCGGATTTCGCCCCATGCCCCCCGCCACCCTGCCCACGTCCGGCCCCGCCCCCCAGTGCGTGCTTCTGGTCGGCGGCGGCGCGGTGCCGTCGAGCCTGGTCGCCGCGTTGGGGCAGCGCGGGATCGGCGCGACCATCGCCCGGGCCGCGCCGGAGGTGATGGCCGCGCTGGCCCAGGGCGAGGTGTCCTCGGTCGTCGTGGTCGAGCCCGACCGCCAAGACCGGGCCGGCGAGCTGCGCGACGCCGCGGTCACCTACCACCCCGCGGTGCGTTTCTGGAGCTACACGCCTCAGGCACCGGGGCGTGAAGCCCGCCTGGCGGTATTCCCCTCGACCCCCGAAGAAACCGGGAAAGAAGCGCCCAATTCTGGACGCGAAACGAACCGGTGTTATTCTTCACCGTACCGAGGTGCGGACCACGCCACCGCCACCCCAGCCGGGCCCTCGGATTCAAAAACCGCCCCCCCCCTCGGGGCAATCCCGCCGTTGACCGCCCCTCCGTATCCGGGTGGTCTCGATGATGATCCATTGCTGGTCACCGAATTGGAGTTGGCGATGCTCTTGGAGACCGACACGACCACCCCGCCCGGGCCCACACCCGGCCGGTAAGTAAAAGGTTCGGTATCCATGCAACCGCGGAACATGTGCAAGGGAGCAGGAGGAACGGCAGGATGACATCACTCAGCGGCACGCAGCCTGACCCGCAGGGCAGACCGCCGACCAACCCGCCCCTGGTGGTTCGCGAACCCACTCGGATCCTGGTCGTGGCCCAACAAACCATGGCCGACCGGCTCGCTGATCTCGTCCACGCCGACGCCGACGTGATGCTGGTCAACGGTTTTTTGTCGGCCATGGGCGAAGCCGCCCGGTCCGGGGCCCCGGTAAGCGCCGTCATCGGCCCGGTGCGGCACCTCGCGGGCATGGCCCGGTCCACCGCCGAGTCGCTGCGGCAGCTAGCCCCCCACGCTCGGCTGGTGGTGGTGCGCGAACCGGGGCTGGAGAACGAGGTACACGAGGTGCTGGTGGCCGGGTTCAACGCCGCGCTGCCGCCTGACGCCAACACCACCGAGTTGGGCGTGGCCCTGGGCCTAACTGAATCTGCTTGCGGCCCCGAAACGACACCCCCACCCGACCCGGGCGACCTCACAGACCTGGAACTGGGCCCCGCGGGCCGGCCCCCAGACCCCTCGCTCCACGACGCGATGATCGACGAGCAGCTGCGCCGGCAAGAGCCGCGCAGCACGCCCCCGGGGGCACCAACTCCCGGCGATGCCCCCCCGCCGACCCTCGGCGACACAGACCTGGTGGAAGAGCTGCTGCGCGGCGGCGGGCGCCTGGCACCCTTGGCCACCCGGCTGGTCGCCGAGCAGTCCGGCATCCCCGGCATCATCTGGGCACGAGGCCTGGGCGACGTTCCCCCGGGACATGTCATTGCTCCGCTGCACTACCTCGGCCACGACCACGGCGTGCTGCACGCCCCGGGCCCTGCCACCACCCAAGCCCTGGTCCCCTGGGCCGCGTGGCTCGCCCGCTGGATCGCCCTCGAAGACCAATTTGAACACCTGCGCACCCTCAGCGTGAAAGACGAGCTGACCGGCGCGTGGAACCGCCGCTACTTCGACCGCTTCCTAGCCCGCGTGCTCGAACGCGCGACCGAAGGCCGGCAACAGGTCACGCTACTGGTCTTCGATATCGACGACTTCAAGCTCTACAACGACCAGTACGGTCACGCCGCGGGCGACGAAATTTTGCGGGAAGTCGCCGCCATGATGCGGGCGTCGGTCCGCGACCACGACGTGGTGGCCCGCATCGGCGGCGATGAGTTCGCCGTGATCTTCTGGGACGCCGGCGAGCGGCGTGAGGCGGGCTCCAAACACCCCGGCGACGTGCGGGCCGCCGCGGCCCGGTTCCAGAAGGCGATTACCAACCACAAGTTCCCCAAGCTGGGCGACCAGGCCGCGGGCCACCTCAGCGTCTCGGGCGGCCTGGCGGGCTTCCCCTGGGACGGCCGCAGCGTCCAAGAGCTGGTGGCCTTCGCCGATGCGATGGCCATCCGCAGCAAGCGTGCGGGCAAGAACGCGATCACCTTCGGCCCCGGCGCGGAGGGGTAGCGGGCGATTCGGCGGGAATACCCGTCATTGCAGGAAAAGAGGCGCGCGTAGAACGAGCCCCGCATCTCATTTAACGCTCGCGCCCGACCAGGCACACAACTCGTCCCCCCCGTGCCAATGGCTAACAGCCAATGCGACACTCCCCGCAACATGCCTCGTCGGGCGTCTGCGGTTCGTCGCTGTGACGCACCAGTCCGGGTGGGCGGCGTAGGCTTGGTGAAGCTGCCCGCCCGGGCCAGTGCGTTTCCGCCGAACCGTCAGACCTCCATCAGCATGCGCGCTGGGTCTTCCAGCAAATCCACCATGCGTTTCAGGCAGGTGACCGCCTCGCGGCCGTCGACGATGCGGTGGTCGTAGGTCAGCGCCAAGTACATCATCGGGCGAATTTCCACCCGCTCGTCTTTGCCCGGCGTGCCCACGGCGATGGGCCTGCGCACGATGTTGTGCATGCCCAGCACGCCCGACTGCGGGGGGTTCACAATCGGCGTGCTCATCATGCTGCCGTAGATGCCGCCGTTGGTGATGGTGAAGCTGCCGCCGGTGAGCTCTGCGAGCTTGAGCTTGTTGTTCTTGGCCCGGCCCGCCAGCTCACCGATGGTTTTCTCCACATCGGCGAAGCTCATACGCTCGGCGTTGCGCAGCACCGGCACCACCAGCCCCTTGCCCCCGCCGATGGCGATGCCGATGTCGTAGTAGTTCTTGTAGACGATCTCGTTGCCGCGGATCTCCGCGTTGATCGCCGGGCTCTGCTTGAGCGCCTCGACCGCGGCCTTCACAAAGAAGCTCATGAAGCCCAGCTTCACGCCGTGGGTCTTCTCGAAGCTTTCTTTGTACTTCGAGCGCGTGGCCATGACCGCGGTCATGTCCAGTTCGTTGAAGGTGGTCAGCAGCGCCGCGGTCTGCTGAGCCTGAACCAGGTTGGCGGCGATGCGCTTGCGCAGCGCCGTCATGGGCACGGCCTCTTCTTCACGCGGCCCCACCGACGGCGTCGCCGACACGGGCGCGGGCGCCGACGCGGCGGCCGCGCCGTTGCTCGCCGGCTTGCCGCCGCCGTCCACGAAGGCTTGCACGTCTTCTTTCAGCAGCCGGCCGCCGGGCCCGGTGGCTTCCACGTCACCCGCCGTCAGGCCGTGCTCATCAAGCAGGCGCTGCGCGGCGGGCATGACCGCGCCGCCGCTGCCGTCGTTGCCGGCGCCTGAGCCCGAATCCGCGGGCGTTGCGGCCCGGGCCGCCGCGGGCGCCGAGCCCGCGGCGCCCTCTTCAAAGCTGCCGATGACGGCGCCCACCGCGGCGGTCTCGCCCTCGGGCACGCCGATCGCCGCGATCAC
>CALLPP010000191.1 GCA_938015655.1 uncultured Algisphaera sp. | reverse complement strand
ATCGAGAGCTATCTCGAGGCTTGCTGGGTATGGGCGCGGGATTCGCGCATTCCCGCCGATCCAACTTGCCGGGGCTTTGCCCAGATGCTCCTTGCTGGTTCTGTCTACGAGTAGACTGCTGCCCAACAAGCCGCAGCAGACTGACCGCGCTTCGCGCGGCAGCTGAGCGGCAAGAGACGTTCCCCGACTGCCGTTCGCACTTATGATTGATGTTGAAAATCAACCACGAATTGTCGCCGAAATTGTGATGCTCTCATCAACCGAGGGTGGCGGCACGCGGAGCATCACGATTGAACCCGGTTGGCGATACATGCCGCATCTAGCGATCGACGACCGAGCTAACCGCAAAGCGAGAACTGACGCGAACAATCGGTCTCTCGAGCATTACATGGGCGTACTTTTCGAGCCTGCATTGTTGATTACCGATTCCACAACTGGGTCTGGCCAATAGCCGCTTCGACTCATGTACTATCCCCGTGTCGACTACTCCGCTCTTCAAACCGGTGTCACTTTCACTGTTCGCGAGGGCGGACGCATTGTCGGTCACGGCGTTGTGGTATCATCGGACCTACGAGCCGAGTAAGAACAGAGCGGGGAGCAATGACATGCACGGGAGCACGGATTGCGGCGTTTTTCGCAATGGAATAGTCAACTCTTCGTGCCCCGTGATGTCCAACGTTATTCGATTGGAGAGTCTCAAATGCGCACCTCAATTTTTACATTTTCATTACTAGTGCTGGCCGCCACAGCGATCGCTCTATACGCACAGGAACCATCGAAAACATCTGCCCCGAAAATCGTTGTTGGCGGCACCACAGACATCGCCTCGCAGTTTGCAAATGCAGCAACAGAAAAAGAGGTATTTGATAAAATTTCGCTTCCTAAAAATACACCATTCGATGCAGATCAGGAGAAACGCCTGCAATATAGCAATAGTTACCGCGAGGGATACATTTGGGCTGCCGGTCAGCATTTCATGTGTCCACCCGACCCAAAGGACACCAATCTTCATGCCATTCGTGGCTGGGTAGACGGCTGGAAAGCTGGCGCTAAAAATGGTGGCACAGCTGGCCTTCCCGCCAAGTATGCTCCGCTTGTTGTTTGGGGACACCACCCAGAAACACGAATAACAAAATGATGCACCGGAGCGGCGAAGTCCGGGCGTTTTTGAATAGAAAATCACTTGTCGCCGTCCGGTGATCATGGACGTTATGTGCTTAGCCACTCTCCACGTTGGTGGTCTGATTGCCTTGGGGTTTGATCCCGAAGGTAAGTACCTTCTCGCCGTATCCGTTAATGGATTAGGCGTCTTCGATACGCAGACATGGCAGAGAATCGTTCGGGATTCTACGCCAAGGTATCCAGCGCGAGGTGCCATTGAGGGGATTGGCCCGCTCGAGGGGATATCGGTTCCAGTTGTCGAAAAAAATTACGATGCGGATAGCCTTGTGGTTACTGATCCGAGAGGGCGGTTCGAGGTGTCGCTTGACGACTTCGGGGATGTGCAGGTGAGAGCAGCGGGTACATAACAATCGGCTACCGCTGCCCGGCGGTAACCGTTCACACTTTCAAGCCGTGATAACCGGCGGTGGGTCGTGCCCTTTGGCCACCGCCTCCAGCGCCGTTACGCAGTACTCGAATACCGATCGCTCCTGCTGCCGGCAACTCGCCGCCACGCTCCACATCCGCTCCCACCAGCGTCGGCCTCGCTCGCCCCGGGTGCCCTGAGTCAACTTCCGGTGCAGCACCAGCGGACGCAGCGCACGCTCCGCCGCGTTGTTGGTCGGCTCGATCCCGGGAGCGTCTAAGAACCGGAAGTAGTCCGCTTCACGCTCGCGGATCCGCTTGGCCAGGTTGGACGCCTCGCCACGTTGCGGAGGGCGGCGGCAGGCGGCGATGATCTGGGCCCGCGCTCTGCCGCACGCACCGGGTTGGCCAAGACGCCACGCCCGGAACAGGCGACGCACCGGGTCCAGCACCTTGCGGGCCCAGCGGGCCGTGGGCTTGTCGGTCAAGCCTTCCAGGAACAGAAGCTCGCGGATCAGGTGCGCCCAGCAGAGCTGCGCTGCCGAGGCGTTCTCCCGGTTGAACTTCAGGTACGCCGAGAAGAAGTCGCTGCATACCACCCCGTTGAAGTCCTGGCCCAGCAGCTCGTAGAGCTCCGCGGTGCTGCGGCTGTCCGCCACGCGGAAGACGGTGGCCACCGGGCAGGTGGCCACCCAGCTCCAGTACTTTGAGCCGCTGTCTTGATGACCGGTCTCATCGACGTTCACCACCGCCTGCTCGGACACCGCCCGCCGCAGCGCCTCGTAGGGCTGCTGGAGCGCGTCGCTCATCTGGCCCACGGTCTTGGCCAGGTAGCCGGTGCTGACGTCCAGGCCCAGCACGTCGGCGTAGAGTCTCTGGATCCCCCGGTACGAGCCGTGGAGGGTGGACTTGAGCACCGCCGTCAGGCCAATCAGCCGGGGGCCGAAGAGCCCCTGGCCTCTGAGTTCGGGCGGGCGGGGCGTGGTGTAGATCTCGCCGGTGATGCGGTGGCGGAAGCGGGGGAAGCGGTGCTCGGTCACCTCGAAGGGCCGGGGCTTGAGCTCGGCCTGCTGGAAGATGCCGTCTTGATCGTCGGGCAGACGTTCCCAGAGATCGGGATCGAGCTGCGGGTCGTAGGTCCAGGTGTGGTCGACTTCTTCGGGCTCGAACGGCTGGCGGACGCAGGCCTTGTGGCCCTTCTGCTTGCCGGGCTTGCGTTTCTTGGGCTGGCGTTTGGTTTTGGCCGAAGGCTTGCCCGCGAGGATGTCGCTGGACGGGGGCTTGGAGGAGTTGCGGGAGTTCTTCTCCAAGGCCGCAATCCGAGCCTCGAGCTTGAGGATCAGCGCGTCGCGCTCCGCGAGCTGCTGTTCGAGTTCTTTGATGCGTGCGTCTTTGTCCACGCGGGCATTGTGACCGCTTCATCACGCGAGCGCAACCTCTACATCTTGTGGTTGGGCGGTGAAAACTGTGAACGGTTATCCGTCAGGGTCACCGGCGGATGTACGTGACGAGCTTGGATCCACTGAAGCGCGGCGTGGTGGAACTGGGCCGTATGGTCCGTGGGCACTGGAGCGTGGAAAACCACCTGCACTGGAGCCTGGGCGTGAGCTTCGTCGACGACGGCTGTGGGGTGCGATAAAGCCCGCGGCCCGGAAAACTTGGCGGTGGTCAAGCGGGTGCGTTGGGGCTGCTGAAGCGAGGCATCCCGCGAGCGGGACACCTCCAAAGTGGCGAGGGTAAGCCATAAACGTCGGCGGATGCGATGCATGCAGAGCGACGACCACCTCATTCAGACTATGACGCTGGACGGCGGGGTGTAAATGCGTTCACCCTGCAAAGCACCCCCCTATCACTTGACGCGAAACCAATTGATGCTATAGTAACTTCTCATGGCAGTGCCTGGCGAGCATTTTAAACCGCCAGCAATGTAGTTTGATAGAAAATAAAGTTGAGTACCTTTATTATATTTAAAATCTGAGAATAATAGCTGTTTCCGGCCTTTCCGACTCTATCGAATCTTCGGCATGAAGACCCGGCACTTTAAATATCGTTTCAATACTTAACTTGACCCCTAGATATGTTTTAGCCCGGGCCTTTTGCACGAGAGGCATCGTCATATATGCCCCTCAAGCATAGCCTCCCTCGATATCCTCAAGGTCTAACTTACGACCCTGTCGAGTTCCTTACGAATTTAATATCACCAAGATTTTCGTGGTTTTCTCCTCCTCTGTTTAAAACAGGTTTCACATGAAAAATCGGATACTTTTTCGCTGTTTAATAGGCTTATGTGCTGTATTCGGGCCGCTTGCGGCTCCTGCAACCGCCCGGACTGTGGATATCAACCGCTTCGACCAAGCTCCACGACGAACCATCACACCCGCAGAGTTTTCGGCAGCACAAGTCGCCGCGACCCGTAACGGGAGAGAATCCGGAGTCATTAATTTTGGTTCGGGCACCTGGACAAATTCAGGATCGTTTAACATCCGGTTTGACGATTTAACCATTAATGGCCGCGGGGCGGGGTCAACAACCCTGCAACGGCCTGCCCCGACCGGTGGCCGAGAAGACAACGTCATCAACGTGAATGCGGATAACGTCTCGATTACCAACATGACGATTCGCGGCATGACCCCGCTGCGGTACGCCAATGGTTTTTTAAGCTTCGGATTCGGTGTCCCCGGCAACGCATTGCCTACCGCCGGATTACAAAGCTCTGCCTTGCTCGCGAGGCCAATTCGCGGCATAGAACACGGCATCCGTGTAGGAACAAGTTCCACCGGACTTACGGTCCATGATTGTGTCATCCGCCGCGTGGGCATGGGCATACGGTTCAGCCCAAGAAACGCATTATCAGGTTTTGATTGCGAAGATGTCGATTTTTATACCCTTAATGCGATGATTTTTGCGTCAGAATCGCGGCCATCTGCGGGTCAGCCACGGTCCGCGTTTATCACACCCGACGCATCGAGCCGCTTTCGGATTGTAAACGCCGACCTGCTCATAGACTCGGACCGTCCGACGGTGAACTCCGCAGGCGACTTACTGCATCCGGGGCGAGGTATCGAGTTGGACTTTGGCAACGCTTCGTTCGAACTCACGTCGCGGGTTTTGCCGCCAGTCGATCTGCAGGGGTCAGTCATCCGCGGCTGCAATATTCCTCGGGTCTCGGTATGGAATATCGCGCTGAACCGTGTCAGTAATGTCACCCTCAGAGAGAACGTACTCGGTGGTTCGGGCGGCGGCTCTCCCTCGCCGACGTTTTTCAACCATATCCTGCATATGGAGGATCAGTGCCGCAACGTCGCGTTGATCGAGAACACGTTCACCCAGCCACGGCGAGGTAGCGACGGCAACGTTCTAAGGGGGGCTTCATTCGCTTGGCTCGGGGGGGACAACGGGTTCCCGCGACTTGATAACAATAGAGATAATGACTTTACGGGCAACCGGCTTGTCCCGCTGTTAGCCCGTGGACGGCAGGTCCCCAGCGGAGCGAACGTGGGTGACTTTGCCCGACAGCCGCGATAATTAACGGCTTTAAGTCCCCTCGCCTGCGGTCCCAGGTCTTGCTGGGCGCAGAGCGAGGGGCTTTTTTTTGTGTTACCGGTTCAAACGGCGCTGCTATTAATCGCCAATTACGATGCTTCATCCCTCGTGTTTTGGAACGTGTTCGTTGATGCCTTTGGCGGTTGTCTCCGGGCGCATTCTGTAGTATCTGCTTCGTCTGGAAGACGAAGAAACGGGTTTACTGCTTCGAAGTAAAACCCACCTGGCGTCGCCAAGGCCGTACACCGTTTTGTAGGGATACGGCGTGTGACCGCGGATCGGCCTGGTCTGCGACAACCAACACCACTACTTTTGCGGCCAGCGGCCGCTAGAACATATTGCGTTTATGCAGCGGCACGGCGGCGGGGTTTAACTTCGCAAACAGTGCGGCAACGCGCGGGCCAGTGTCGCCGGCACCGTAAGGATGACTCAGGGTGGTGGTGTCGAGGCTCAAGGCACGGTCCAGAGCAGCGACGATGCACCCGGCACCGTGATCGCAAGAGGTGACCGAGGGAGGCGTTTCGCGTCCGGCTTGGCGCGGGCCGATATTGACCGCGGGAGTCCCGCAGACGGCGGCTTCGATGAGGCCGGCCGAGGAGTTACCGACCAGGGCCCGGGCGCCTTTAAGGACGGCAAGGAACCGGGGACGAGGTAGGTGCTCAACAGGGGTGATGCCTGCTTCTTCGATCGCACGGCGGATGCCGGCGGCGCCGGGGTCCGCGTTAGGGGCCAAGACCATGCGGCGGTGGGATTGGGTGACGCGTAGTAGCGTGGCCATACGGGCGTGCTCGGCATGTTCGTGGTCGCCCACGGGATGAAGTATGACGATGAGTTGCGGGGCGTTGGGGTCAGGGCCGATGGCTTGGATGCCGTCGACCGCGGGCGAGCCCACGACATGGACACGGGCGGGATCTTCACCCATCTGGACGAGGCGTTGGGCGCTGACGTCGGTCGCGGGCAGGTGCAGGTGGGCGAGCTTGCTAATGGCGTGACGCAGGCTTTCGTCGGCCACGCCTTGGGCGCGATCGCCCCCGTGCAGGTGGGCGAGGCGGTGCCCTCCGACCGCGGCGGCGGCGGCGGCGGCGAAGGCTTCGATGCGGTCGCCTAGGACCACGACCCAGTGCGGCCGCAGATCGACAAGCGCCTGCGCAACACCGGCGACGCCGCGGCCAAGGGCATAGGCGTCGGCGTCCCGACCCGTTTCGTTGATCCGCTGCATAGGAATGGCTGCAGCCGTGGGGAAGGCGATGTCATCGCGTGAGGCCGTGGTGTGGTGGGTGCCGGCCACTACACACTGCAGCGCGAGCTGCGGATGCAAGTCAATGGCGCGCATGACCGGTTCGAGAAGGCCGTAGTCGGCCCGGCTACCGGTGAGCACCGCAATCTGTTGCACCCCAGCGGGATTCGAAGTGGGTGTTGAGGGCGGCGGATACATGGCGAGTCCGGGCGGAGGTGCAGGTGGACACCCAAAACCCGCCCCCACGGTGGGAGGTAGGGTCAGCCAGCGACGCGGGCGCCGTCGTCTTGGGCGCCGAGCCCGGCCTGGGCTTGCTGCTGCTGAAGCGTGAGGGTGGCTTCGGCCACAAGCAAATCCGCGGGGCCGTCGATGTCGATCACTTCGCCGGGCGCGGTGAGGACGGCGCGACGGTCTGCGCCGAGGAAGGCGTGCGGGCGGGCGGGGTCAATGGTGAAGAGGCTTTCGCGCGTCACGGCGATCACGCCACCGTCCAATTGGTAGACCGGGGGAAGGTCTTGGCGGCGGTAGACCTGGTTCGGTTCCCAGTCCGTTAGACGGTCGGTGGGGGCCGCTTGATCTGCTGCATCCTCGCCGGGTCCGCCGCCCAAGGTCTTCATCCAGTAGGGGTGATTTTTGCCGGCAGGGCACAGGGACTGGACCGAGTCGCAGCCGGTCTGGGCCAGCTTGGCGAGCGCCCGCTCGCTGAGGTCGTGCGGGCGGACGGGCACGTTGCCATAGAGGATCAACACGCGGGTGTGGGCGGCGATGATGGAAGTCACAGCGTGGCGTACCGCGCCGTCGACCGGGGCGGTGTCGTGGGCGAATTCGTAGGGTCGCATGACCACTTCGGCCCCGGCGGCGCGGCCGATCTCGGCCAACGCGTTGCCGTCGGTCGAGAGCAGCACGCGGTCGACCGAGGGCGAGGCGAAGGCGTGGTCAAGGGTCCATTGCAGGCAGGGCTTGCCGGCAACGGGGCGCTGGTTCTTCAGAGGCAGGCCTTTGCTGCCGGCCCGGGCGAGGATGACGGCGATACAACTCATGAGGGGGAGACGCGGAGGGCGGGGTGATCCGAGCGGGCAACGGCAAGCCGGGTACTTAGGCGGTGCTTCTCATCGGTTGGACCGGCGGCCGGGCTGGATCCGGTTCGACTCGGCCGGTGCGCAGGCGCCACCAGGCCAGGCAGCGGCGGCACACCGGCCCAGTCATCCTTAATGTTCTTGGCCGCTGCGATCGTCGTCATTTTCCCCTTGATGCGGTCGGCAATCCGGTATAACTCCTCCGGTGAATCGCCACTTACCCGAACCTCTACATCACCACCGCCACCGCCACCACCGCCTGCCAGCAGACTCACCCGGATATCCGCGTCGGGAAAATGCTCGAAAC
>CALLPP010000190.1 GCA_938015655.1 uncultured Algisphaera sp. | reverse complement strand
GTAGCGCGGCTTGCCTTCTTGGGCGCACCAGTGGTCGTAGTCCGCGTCAGAGATGGCGCGGGCCTTGAGCTTCAGGCCCAGCTCCGACGCGGTGGCCGTGAGCGAGTGCAGCGCGGCGGCCCGGGTGCTGTCTTGCCCGGCCAGGCGCACCATGACGCCCAGCAGCAGCGACTCGTGGATGACCGCCTGGTTCAGGTCCAAGACCGCGGCGCCCTGCCGGGCGAGCGCGGTGGACAGCTCGGCGGTGAGGCCGGGTCGGTCGTCGCCGGTGAAACGCAGGAGGTGGGTGGAGTGGGTGGCGATGGGAGTGGCGGCGGGTAAGGGTTAAAGGGTGCTGGTTGACCGGTGCAAGCTTTGGTCGGCGTCGCGGCGATCCGGGGTGGTGGTGGCAGACCACCGGCCTCGACTTAACCTCACTTACGCTTGCGCTTCTTGTATTTGTTGGTCTTCTGCGCCTTGGTGCTGCCTTTGACCCGGGGCTGACCGCCCACCGGCCCGCCGGCCATGTTCTTCATCGCGCTGAGCTTCTGCATGGCGCCCTTGCCGCTCATCATCTGGCTCATCTGGCTGATCATGTCAAAGCCTTTGACCAGCTGGCTCACGTCTTTCTGGTCGCGGCCGGCGCCCTTGGCGATGCGGCGGCGGCGCGAGTTGTCCAGCAGCTTCACGTCTTTGCGCTCGCGGCCGGTCATCGAGTTGATGATGGCCTCGGTGCGGTCGATCTGCTTGTCGTCCAGGTCGATGTCTTTGATCTGTTTGCCGATGCCCGGCAGCATGCCCAGCAGGCTCTTCATGCTGCCCATCTTCCGCAGCTGCTTGAGCTGCTTGAGGAAGTCGTCCATGGTCAGCGTGCCCTTTTCAAGCTTCTCTTGCAGGGCCAGGGCTTCTTCTTCGCTGACCTGCTCCTGGGCTTTTTCGACCAGGCTCACCACGTCGCCCATGCCCAGGATGCGGCCGGCGATGCGGTCCGCGTAGAAGGGTTCCAGGGCGTCGAGCTTCTCGCCGGTGCCGATGAAGCGGATGGGCTTGCCGGTGACGTTTTTCACACTCAGCGCCGCGCCGCCGCGGGTGTCGCTGTCGAACTTGGTGAGCACCACGCCGTCCAGCTCCAGCCGGTCGTTGAAGGCTTTGGCGCTGTTCACCGCGTCCTGGCCGGTCATCGCGTCGATGACCAGGAAGATCTGGTGCGGGGCGACCGCGGCGTTGACGCGCCGCAGCTCGTCCATCAGCTCGTCGTTGATGTGCAGGCGTCCGGCCGTGTCCAGAATCAACACATCGACCTTGGCCGCCTTGGCCGCCTTGACCGCGTTGCGGCAGACCTCGACGGCCACGTTCACGGCCTTGCCGTATTCGGCGCACTTGTCTTCTTCGCCGTGGAAGTGGACGGTGCCCGTGCCGTCGCCTTCGTTCTGCACCTGCTCGGCCAGCACGCGCAGCTGGGTGACCGCAGCGGGGCGCTGCAGGTCCGCGGCGCAGAGCATGACGCTCTGGCCTTTCTTTTTGAGGTAGGTCGCCAGCTTGCCGCAGGTGGTGGTTTTGCCGCTGCCCTGCAGGCCCGACATCATGATGACCGTCGGCCCGGGGCTGACCTGCATGATCGGCTCGGCGGGGATCGGGGCCCCGGTCTCGGGGTCGACCTCGGCGGCCTCGCCCAGCAGCTCGACCAGCTGGTCGTTGACGATCTTGATCATCTGCTGGCCCGGCTCGACGGCCTTGAGCACCGCGGCGCCCGTGGCCTGCTGGGTCACCTTGTCGCAGAAGGTCTGCGCGACCTCGTAGTGGACATCAGCTTCAAGCAGGGCCTCGCGGACCTCTTCCATCGCCTCGCGGACGTTGGACTCGGAGATGGTGGCCTTGCCCGAGAGCGTGCGCAGGGCGTTTTCAAACTTGTCGGAGAGGTTGTTGAACATGGGGCACACAGAACAGCCGGGTCGCGGCGCCGGGCGCGCGCGGTGGCGGGGGGGAGGGCAAAACGGGCGGAGGGCTCTGACCGGAGCGGGTCAAAAGAATAACAGCCCGCGGCGAGGCCGCGGGCTGCGAGGAGGAGGCGATTGGGGGTGTGGGCGAACGCCCTAAAAGAGCGTGCGTCCGAGTCGAACGTGATTCAGTTTTCGACCATCACCACAACATCTTCTCCTTCACGCGGCGAGGAGCCGCGGTCGGTTCGGCTGGGTTCGACAACCGGTTCTGCCTGCTGCGCTTCCGCGTGGCCATGATCGGGGGCCGGTTCAGGCTCCTCGATACACGATTCGTGAAGAGTGACCGGGTCGCAAGGGGTGAGGAAAACCGAATCGTTTTCGCCGACCGCCGTGATGGTGAGTTTCAGGGTGTGCTGCATGGTCTGGATCTTTCGTGCCGGTCTGTTCGGGTCCGAAAGGAGCGGAAGCCGGCAGGCTGGAGACCCCAATCCTACGTTCTGGATCGATCCGGTCCAAGGCCGCCGTTCAAGTTTCACCCGGTGCGGTGCGGCTGGGTCGGAGTGCGTGGGCTGTAGCGGCGGCTGAAGGGAGTGTTGGTTGATTAAATTTAAAATACTTTAAAGTATATATTTATATTCAATTTATTTCGTCATTCCGATAAGCGAGTCTTTCTAGGAGCCGCGATCCTTATCTGCGTTTGATTTAATCGCTTTTTGAGCGCAATTCATTGTTCCCATCGCCGGCCGCCGTCGACGGCGACGGGTCCTCGGGCAGGGGGGCTTGGTAGAAATGCAGGCCCATGGATCCGTCGATGATCGACGCCGGCCCGTCGTAGCCCGCGACTTCCCGGGCTTCGAGGCTGGCGGGGGTTCGCAGCACGGCCACGCCGCCGGGTTCGAGGCGGGGCCGAAGGTCCGCGAGCAACTGCTCAAAGGGTTCGAGGCTTTCGAGGGCCTGGGGGTAGGGAGGGTCGAGAAAGGCCAGGGTGACCGTGGCATCGGCGATGGGTAGCAGCCAGACGCCCCCCAGGGCGTCGGAGGTGCGCAGGTCCGCGGCTTGGGGGCCGATGCCCAGCGCGTCGAGGTTTTGTTGCAGCCGATCCGATGCGGGGCGGTCGCGCTCGATGAAGGTGCAGTGGGCGGCGCCGCGCGAGAGGGCTTCCAGGCCCATGCTTCCGGTGCCGGCGAACACGTCCAGCACGCGGCCGTAGCCGATGACCCCCAGCGAGTGGAGCCGGTTGAAGAGGTTCTCTTTCACCCGGTCGGTGATGGGGCGGGTGACCTGGTCGCCCTCGGGCCCGAGCAGGGTTCGTCCACGGTGGGTGCCGGCGATGATGCGCATCGGGGCAACTTAGTGAAATTCGCCCCGGCGTGATCCGGGGTTCGGGGTCGGCCCGCCGTCGGGCCCGGCACCCCGGCGTCACCTAAACTGCCGCCCATGTCTAAATCTCCCGGCAAGCCGAAGAAGACCCAGGCGGACAAAGCTGACAAGTACGTCTGCTATCAGAAGAGCGTGCAGGAACCCTCGCACGAGGTGGCTTTTTTTGAGCAGGCTTTTGGCGATTTCAACCGTCGCAAGCCGCGTCACCTGCGTGAAGACTTCTGCGGCACGTTTGCGGTGTGCTGCGAGTGGGTGAAGAGCAGCCCGCAGCGCACCGCGTTGGGCGTGGACTTGGACCCCGAGCCGCTGGCCTGGGGTAAGCAGCACAACCTGGGCCGGCTCGACGAGCGGGCGCAGAAACGCGTGCGCCTGTTGCAGCAGGACGTCCGCCGCCGTAACCGGCCGCAGGCGGACATCCTGGCGGCGCAGAACTTCAGCTTCTGGATTTTTAAGACCCGGGCCGAGGTCGTGGCGTATTTCAAAACCGCCCGCAGCAACCTGGTGGACGGGGGCGTCATGGTGATGGACATGATGGGCGGGGGCGAGTGCTTCGAAGAGGACCATCAGGACAAGCGAACCATTGAGAAGGGCAAGCACGGCTTTAAATACATCTGGACCCAGGACACCTTCAACCCCATCAACCACGACGCGCGTTTCACCATCGGCTTCAAGTTCAAAGACGGCAGCCGGTGGGACGAGGCGTTTGTGTACGAGTGGCGGTTTTGGAGCATCCCCGAAGTGCGCGAGATGCTGGCCGAGGCGGGCTTCAGCTCCAGCCACGTGTACTGGGAAGTGGACTACGAAACCGGCGGCGGCGAGGCGGGCGAGTGGGAGCGGCGCGAAGACGCGCCCAGTGACCCGAGTTGGGTGTCGTACGTGGTGGCGGTGCGCTGAGCGTTTTGCCGGTGGTGTGGTCGTTTAGAGCCCCGCAAGTCATTATTTGCCGGCTTCCGCTTGCGGGGGCAACATCCCGCAGGGCACGGCGGGTAAACCATTTGGCTCAGGGCTTTAGTCCAGCGTGGGCGCTTCGACTGGCTCGGGCACGATGCGGGCGATCTTGCCGTTTTTCTGGATCTCGACCCCGCGGCCGCCGCGGCCGGTGACTTTGTACTTGGCGGTGCTGACGGTTTTTTGGGCCCCGCGGTGGGTCTCGACGGTGAGCAGGTCGCGGTCGCCGGTGCTGGCTTTGAAGCCCAGCAGCCGGTCGAGGGCCGCGAGCTTGATGAGCTGCACGCCCTTGCCGGGGTTGCTGAGGTAGTTGACGCTGTCGGCCCGGCAGACCATGGCGCGGCAGTGGGTACTGGCGGACAGAATCTTTTCTTCGCCACTGACCGGGGCGAAGCCCACGACGGTCTGGCCTTTGGCGGGGCGGGCGAACTTGCGGCCGCTGCGGTTGCTGACCTCGGCCAGTGGCGCCAGGCCGAAGCGCAGGGCGTAGCCGTCGCTGGTGGCGGCAAAGCCATGCACGTACGGACACACGTTTGGGTTCTTGGGGTCTTCGTCGAGTGACTCGTTGCCGTGGGATAGGTTGCGGGGGTCGAAGCTCATAGCGGCGACGATGCGCTCGCCGTCTTTGAGTTTGAAAAGTTTCTGGATCGGCTCGCCGTGGCCGGTGCTGGCGGGGATGTCGATGAGCCGCGCGGTGTAGCACACGCCGAAGTTCGAGAAGAACCCGGCGGTGGTCCGGGTGCTGCCCGCGAGGCAGGCCAAGACCGAGTCGCCCTCGCGCAGCCGACTTTTGGCGGGGTCTTTGATCTCGCGTTGGCGCTTCACCCAGCCGTCGGTGGTGACCAGTACGTGGCAGTCTTCGGCCACGATGAAGTCTTCGGCGGCGTATTCGACCTCGGCGCCCGCGTCTTCGATGACGGTGAGGCGTTTGCCGCCGTTTGTTTCCGCCCCCCCGGCCTTGCCGTGGGTGTCCAGGGCCTCTTGCAGCTCGTCGCGGACGATCCCCCAGCGCCCGCCTCCGGTGGTGTCGTTGGCGTCGTCTTTAAGCAGCTTGCGGATGGCCGCGGCGCGTTTTTTCTTGGCCTTCAGCTCGTCGGTGACCAGGTTGATCTCCAGCTTGGCCAGGCGGTAGAGCTTCAGTTCCAGGATGGCTTCGGTCTGCTCGGCGTCGAGCTGCTTGAAGCGTTTCATGATCTTGGCCGCGGCGTCGGCTTTGCCGTCGCTGGCGCGGATGATCTTGATGATCTCGTCCAGCGCGTCGAAGATCAGCGCGAAGCCTTCGAGGATGTGGATGCGCTTGTCCAGGCCCGCGAGCTCGTGCTGCAGCCGGCGGGTGACCACTTCCATGCGGAAACGCAGGAAATGCCAGAGGATTTCGCGCAGGCCCAGCTTTGCGGGCGCGGCGACCTGTGGGTTTTCGGTGGGGATGAGGCAGGTGAGGTTGACGCTGAAGTTGGTTTGGAGCTGGGTGTTTTTGTAGAGGTAGGCCAGTACTTTGTCCGCGTCCGCGTCGGCTTTTAGGGTCAGCTCGATTCGCACGTCTTCGGTGCTAAGGTCCTGCACGTCGGTGAGCAGGGGCAGCTTGCGGTCCAGCACCAGGTTGGCGATCTGCTCGACCAAGTTGGCCTTGTTGACCCCGTAGGGCACGGCGGTGATGACCAGGGTGTTGGCCGCTTTTTTGCCTTTGCCCGCGGCACCCGGCTCGACGGTGCCGCGCACCTTTAGCGTGCCGCCGCCGGTTTTGTAGACCTCGCGCAGCGCGTCTTTACTAGCCACCAGCCGGCCGCCGGTGGGGAAATCCGGGCCGCGGATGGCGTCGTTGGCTACCAGCTGGAAGTCTTTGATTTCCGGGTCGGCTAGGAGCTTGAGGCAGGCGCGGGTGACCTCGCCCAGGTTGTGCGGGGGGATGTTGGTGGCCATGCCCACGGCGATGCCGCTGCTGCCGTTGACCAGCAAGAGCGGCACGCGGGCGGGCAGCACCACCGGTTCGGTCTTGGTGTTGTCGTAGTTGGGGCGGGTGTCGACCACATTGCGGCCGATGTCGTCCAGGAGTGCCGGCGAAAGTGGGGCCAGCCGGCACTCGGTGTAGCGGTAGGCCGCGGCGTTGTCGCCGTCGATGCTGCCGAAGTTGCCGTGGCCGTCGACCAGGCGGTGGCGCATGACCCAGGGCTGGGCCAGGCGGACCAGGGCGTCGTAGAGCGCGCTGTCGCCGTGGGGGTGGTAGTCGCGCAGGGCGCTGCCCACCACGCCGGCGCATTTGCGCGGTTTGGCGTCGGGGAAGAGGCGCTCCTGCCACATCACATAAAGGATGCGGCGTTGCACGGGTTTGAGGCCGTCGCGCACGTCCGGCAGGGCCCGGCTGGTGATGACCGACAGCGAGTAGTTGAGGTAGCGCGACTGGGCGGCGGCTCCCAGGCCCACGGGTTCGGGCAGCGGGGCGGGTGGGCGGGTGGCGGGGGGCTTGCGACGGGCCAATCGAGAGGTCCTTGCGTGCGGGGCGGCTAAGAGGCGAGGCATTATGCCCGAATGTGGGGTGGGGCTTGCGGACCGCGGGGCCGCACCCACGGGGCGGACCAGCACGGTACAAGTACCGCGGGCCGGGCCGCGGAGTGGTGGCTGGCCACGGGGGTTTCTTCTGGACGATGTTCATGCCGATGGCTGCTGATGCCCCCGAACCGCGACCCACCGGCCCGCTGCGGGTGTTGGGCATCGACCCGGGGCTGCGGCTGACCGGCTACGGGCTGGTGGACCTGGCCGCAGGGGCGGTGGAGCCGACGCTGTGCGAGGCGGGGGTGTTCAAACTCGACGCGAAGGCGGTGTTGGAAGTGCGGCTGCAGCAGTTGCACGAGGACCTGACGGCGCTGATCGACGAACACGAGCCCGCGCGGGTGGGGGTGGAGCAGCTTTATGCCCACTACGCCCACCCGCGAACGGCGATCTTGATGGGGCATGCCCGCGGGGTAATTTTGCAGGTGGCCGCCGCGGCGGGACTGCCGGTGGAGTCGTTGGCGGCGACGGAGGTGAAAAAGTCGCTGACCGGTAACGGGCACGCGACCAAACGCCAGATGCAGCTGGCGGTGCAGGCCCAGTGTCGGCTGGCGGAACCGCCCGAGCCGCCGGACGTGGCGGACGCGGTGGCGATTGCGCTGACCCACGCGCGGCGAATCGCAGTGGATCGGATACTGACTCGGTAAACAGCGTTTTTGAGCGATGGCCCTGTGTTTCAGGCTGTTCGATGGTCTTCGTAAAACGCGGTGGAGTGCGACCGAATCTCGATGGTTGTGAGGATCCGCAGCGGGGTTAACCCGCGCGATTCGGATTCATTTTCCTTCTGTGGATTCCGATAATCCTGCGATCCGTGGTGGGTGGGGGCGGTCGGGGGGTGGGGTCGATAGTCCCCGCCTCGCGCCTGTGTGCGGGCCCCGCTGGCTGGGCCCCGGGCGTAAACGCCCCGCGACCGAGGATTGTGTGATGACGACCGACCGTGAAGCCGCCTGCTGGTTGATGGCCGCCCTGCTGGTAGTGGTGTTGGCGTTTGGAGCCGCGGGATGCAGCCCTCGCAACACGCTGGGTGGGGCGGGTAATGGGGCGATGGGTTCTTCCGGGGTAGCGCGATGGATCGTGGATGAGCAGGCGGCACTGCTGAGCGGCTTGGTGATGGGACGCGGCGCTGCGGACCGGCCCGCCCCGGCTGCACCTACGGCGCTAACCCTGCGGCGGGCCGCGGCCTTCGCGGTGGTGATCCCGCCCGCGGCGGTGGAACCGCGGGCGGTGCGGGCCGCCGCCGGGGCGCCGGTGGCGGCGGGTGGAGCGCTGACCGACGCGGTGCTCCGCGGTTTACGCGCCGTGGCCGCGCGGATGGGGGCGCCCACACCCGGCCGGATCGCCCTGGGGCTGGTGATGGCGGCGGTGTTGTCGTTCGTGCTGCAGCTGTGGGTGTTGGCCGGTTCGCTACGGCCCGAGGTCGCGGCGCCGCGGCTGACCCTGGGGCCGGTGCCCAGCCCGTTTCCCCGTCCGCCGTCGGGCGGCGCGGCCCGGCCGATCCCGCTCCGTAGTGCGGTGGTGCTGCGCGGCGTGCGAATGGCGCAGGCGGCGTAGCGGACCAACCTAGCTCTGGCACCCCCCCCCATGTCTGACCCTATTCGCCTGCCCGCCGCGATTCTCTTTGACCTCGACGACACGCTGCTGGACACCAGCCTGAGCGCCACGCGGGTGTGGGACCAGACTGCCGCGGCGTTTGCCCAGGAGATCGGCCACCGGGCCGAGGTTTTTAAGCCGGTGCTCGCGGCGTCGCGGGCGTGGTACTGGGGCGACCCGCGGCGCAACCGAGCCGGGAGGCTGGACGTTCAGCGGGCGCGGGTCGCGGTCACCCACCACGGGCTGCAGCAGCTGGGCATCGACGACCACGGCCTGGCCACCCGCTTCGCGGATTATTACAGCGCGCACCGCGTATCGACGATGGCTTTTTTCGATGGCGCCGAAGAAACCCTGGCGCACTTCGTGGGTGCGGGCGTGCCCCTGGCTCTGATCACCAACGGCGACGCGGGCGGGCAGCGGGCCAAGGTCGATCACTTCGGCTTGGAACGCTACTTCCAGGTGGTGCTGATCGAGGGCGAACAGGGTTTTGGCAAGCCCGACCCGCGGGTCTATGAGCGGGCCCTCGCTGCGTGCGACGCGCCGGCACAGGCGTCTTGGTGCGTAGGCGACAGCCTGGCGTGGGAGGTCGCCGCGCCCCAGCGGCTGGGCATGACTGGGGTGTGGAACGACTGGGCCCGGCGCGGGCTGCCCGCCGACGCCGCGGTGGTGCCCGACCGGGTGGTGGGGCGGGTGGCGGAACTGATGGAGACCGCGGCCCGCGGGGACTGATGCTGGCGGCGGGTTCAGCCCTTTGCCCAACGGGTGGAAACACAACCGCCGCGGCTCGGGAGCCGCGGCGGCGCAGGGGGGGGAGAATCAAGAGGCTCAGTCGTAGGAGATCCGCGGGGCGGGGTCGGAGATCTCGCGGATCAGCTTCTGCTTGATCCCCGCGCCGAAGGTATCGAAGGACGAGACGCCGATCGCGAAGTGTCCGACGCCCTGGGGCAGCACGTTGCTGTACCAGTCGCTGAGATTCGGCTGCGACGCGTTGTTGATGTAGATGCCGTTGATGGTCGTGGTGGGCTGACGCATCGCCATGACGGTCTGCCAGGGGGTGCCGTACCGGGGATCGATGGTGGGGTTGGGGCCGGCCGAGCGGTAAAACGCTTCGTTCTCGCCGATGCCGTCGCCCGAGACGTCGATCACCTGCCGGGCCGAGGTGATCGTGTTGCTGTACATGTCGTTGAGGGCGCGTTCGATGGCGGGGGCCATGATGGTGTCGTTGGCAAACTGACGCGAGAAGCCCTCGATCTTGTCGGCCATCCGCAGGCAGTCGTTGGCGGTCTCGATGATGAACCAGTCGAGGGCGCTCTGCTGGTGGGCCGCGGACCACTGCATCACCGAGACGGCCACGCCGTCGCGGGCGATGATGGTCGCCTGCACCTGGGGGTCGCGGAACGCGTCCACATATCCGCCGAGCTGCAGCGCGAACTCTCGACTGTCAACGCTTCCCGAGGTATCGATTAGTAGGGCCAGTTCGAGCTCGACCTCCTGGGCGTCGGCCTGGGGCGCGAGCCCGGGGAGGGCGGCCAGGGCGGTGGCGAGGGTGGCGGTGAAGCGGGTGATGCGGCGGCGGAGGGTCATGAGGTGGATTCCTTTGGGGAGGGGGGGGGCGGCGAACCGTGACACCAAACCGCAGAAATCCCAGCCGCTGGGGGTGGCCGCTCCAAAATATGGGCCCGCGGCCGGCGCGTCTTGCGGGTGGTGCGGGTTGTGAGGCCGGCCCGGCACGAAGAAGCGTGGGCGTGCCGAGCGGGCGGTTTACGGGACCAGCCCTTCGGGCAGGCCGTTGGGGTACTCCCGGGCGATGGTCGCTTCAATTTTCGCCGCGCGGTTCTCGGGGTGGGGG
>CALLPP010000189.1 GCA_938015655.1 uncultured Algisphaera sp. | reverse complement strand
ATCTCATTTAGATGGAATTGAAATGCCAATATTATTGAAAATTTTTTGCGTATGAAAGAATATCGCGGCAAGCCCGAAAACTTTATCACGCCGTCCCCAGAGGCCATTAAAGCGCGCACGCGGCGTAATATCGCATTAGCGCTGTGCCTATTTGGCTTTATGTTATTTGTTTTTGTGACGATAGTTTCGCGCGGGCAGTTGCCGCAATAGGGTCGGTAAGTCTTGCGCGCGACCCATGCAAAGGCGCGATGAAATATGCGAGATAGATTATAATGAAAATCAATTATGTTAGTGAAATTTGATTATGCATAAGGCCCGAACTGCAAAAATTCTTATTATTATGGCGCTGATGATGCTTGGCCTCGGCTTTGCATCCAAGCCGCTTTATGATACATTTTGTAAAGTCACAGGCTATGCGGGGACCACGCGGTCATGCTAGGCACCACCGGGGGCCCAGTGGCCCTCCGCCCTGCCCTGCAGGTGCTGGCCGCGTGCGTGTTTTATGCCGTATGCGACGTGTTGATTCTCGCCACCATCCGCGGGGCCGAAGCCGCCGCGGGCATCGACCCCGCGGCGCAGCCATGGATCGGCCCGGCCTGGGCTGTTGGCGCGGTTTACCTCAGCCTCGGCCTGCCCGCCCTGCTGCTGCTGCCGCAGTACGGCCGCCGCGGCCTGGCAGACTGGCGCCAGGCCCTGCCCTATGCCGCCATCTGGCTGGCTTCCATGATCGCGCTGTACGGGGCCTTCGCCCGCCTGGGCACGGTGCTGGGAGCCATCTTGCAGTCCACCCGCGGGCTGATCGCCATCGGCCTCGGCGTGGCCCTGGCCGCCGCGGGCTTCGAGCACCTCGAACAACGAGTGGCCCCGGGGGTTCTGGTCCGCCGCGGCCTAGCCGCTGCCGCCATGATCTTCGCGGTCTGGCTGTATGTACGATAGGGCCTGCACCTCCGTTTCAAAAACGGGCCGACGTCTGCGTTTACCTCACATCCCGGGCGGCCACGCGGCTCGATAAAAGACCCCTTAAGAGACGCTGCAGACAACCGATAGGGCCAAGCCCCATCGCCCGGCCCACTACTCAAGACCTGCGCCCACGCGGTCGATGATTCAATCATGGACTTTTGGCGTCAAACAGAAAATCCCGACCCGGCCGACAACCGGCGGCGCCACGGGCGGTTGAAAACCGAGGGCACCCTGTCCTCCCTGGGCGAAGTCGTGGACATTTCTGCTTCGGGCATGCGGGTGATCCGCAAAGGCTCCATGCCGATCTCCGAGGGCGAGATGTTCCGAATGGAGCTCCAACTCGACGCCCAGGTGCTCCCGGTGGACGTGGTGGTCCGCCGTGTCCGCAAGCTCGGGCGCCGCAAGACAGAGTTTGGTTTGGAGTTCATCAACCTCAGCGAAGAGGACCAGATGAACATCACCCGCCTGGCTCGCATCGCGGCCCAGGGCGCCCGGGCCATGTGGTAAAGCCCCGGGCTGTCTCGGCACGGCCACCCGCCCACTGACACCCAGCCACTCCGCCCGCCTTAGCGCCCGGTAATAGGCACCACAAACGCCTCGGGAAGCCCCAACCGGTCGCGGTAACTCGCGGCCGACGCAAACGTCGTGAATTCACCAACGTGAACCCTCACCCGCCCCACACGGGCGGGGTCTTCCACCATGCGGGTGCCCTGAATGCCCACTTCGCGGGCCACCGCGTCGTACTTCGCCGCCGCGGCCTCGGCGTTGGCCCGGTCCGCATACGAACCGATCTCCAGCGTGAAGCCGTTGACCGCCAGCCGCTGGTCGATCGCCTCCACCAGCGTCGCGTCGCCGGTCTTACTCTTGGCCAGCAAAAGATAATCGCGGGCCGACGCCCACCGCCCCAAACGCTGCTGCGCATCCGCCGCATGGAAGTAAGCCTTGGCCTGTGCTTCGCCGCCCTGCCGCGGCGCCGCGGTGATCAGCGTTTGCACCGCCTCGGCGTCTCGGCCCTGACGGGCGTACGCCAGGCCCAGCATCACCCCCGCGTCCGAAGCAATCTGCTTGTCGTACGCCCCGACCGCCCGCTTCAAGTGCTTCACCGCCTTGGCCTCTTCGCCCAACTGGGTCGCGGACAGCCCCGCGATGTACGCCGCCTCGAAGCGGTTCAGCGACGGCGCGTCGTTACTGATCGCCGCGGCGAAGGCGTAGGCCTGCGGGTAATCACCCCGCTCATACGCCCTGTTCGCGTCCGCGAGCGTGGCGTAGGGCCGGGGCGACCCGCAACCCGCCACCACAAGCAACAGCAGCCATGCCAGGCCGGGCGCAGCCCGCAGAGGGGACAACACGAGCGACGCGGAGAAGTTCATGATGTTTTTCCTGATCGACGGGCGGGGAAGGTGAACCCCGATAACCCCCAGGAGGCCGTCGCGAGTACACCAGCGAGCCGTTAGCTTATCGCGATGAGCCTCCTACGCCAGATCCTGCTCCGCGGGCTTACCCGCCCGCGCCGCACCGCCATTACCGACGACCAGCGGTCCTACAGCTTCTTTCAAATCTTCCTCGGCGCCTTCTTCGCCGCCCGCGCCAT
>CALLPP010000188.1 GCA_938015655.1 uncultured Algisphaera sp. | reverse complement strand
GCGGTGCGCCGCAACGGCATCCTGATCGCGATCGCCCTGCGGATCGTGCTGCTGTTTGTCATCGTCTCGCTGATCAAGAAGCTCGAAGCGCCCTTCTTAACCTTCGCGTGGACCGGGGTGCTCGAAGGCTCGTTCAACTTCTCGACGCTGGTCTTCTTGTTCGGCGGCGGATTCATCATGTACACCGCGGTGAAGGAGATCCGTCACCTGCTGTCGATCGACGACCTGCACCACGGCGCCGGCGACAAGCAGGCCAAGAGCGCCGGGCAGGTGATCGCCCTGATCGTGTTCATGAACCTGATCTTCTCGTTCGACTCGATCCTCTCGGCCCTGGCGATCACCGAGGTGTTCGCGGTGCTGGCGGTGGCGATCGTGACCTCGGGCGTGGCCATGCTGCTGCTGGCCGACCGGGTGACCGCGTTTATCGAGAAGAACCGCAAGTACGAGGTCTTGGGCCTGTTCATCCTGCTGATCGTGGGGCTGCTGCTCTTGGGCGAGGGCGGGCACAAGGCCCACCTCACGCTGTTTGGCTACGAGGTCCACGCCATGAGCAAGGCCACCTTCTACTTCTCGATCGCGGTGCTGGTGGTGGTGGACGTGATCCAGTCTGGCTACCAGAAGAAGCTGGCGGCCAAACGCGCGGCCGAGCTGCAGCAGCAAGCCCAGTGACGCCGCCGCGGCGCCGCCCGGATCACCCCACGTCCAGCGTGAGCGTGACGGGCCGCAGCCCGGCGCCGCTTGCCGTCACGCTCGCGGGGCCGGTTTGGTCCAGCGACTGAACGATCAGCAGGCAGCGCCCCTTGTGGGTGTCGACCCGCGGCACGTTGTACCGCTCTTGGCAGGCGATGCTGCCGTTGTCCACCCCCAGAAGCCGCAGCGGCCCGTCGATCACAAAGTCCACCGTCTGGTCCGCGTGGCGGGCGGGCCGGCCCGCGGCGTCCACCAGTTCCAGGGTGAGGTGGGCCGCCGCGGTGCGGTCGGCGGGCAGCCCGGTGCGGTCGGCGGTCAGGCGGCCGGTGACCGGCGGCCCCGCGGTGGCCAGCACCCGGGTGAGCTGCGCGCCGCTGGCGTGGGTGCCGCGGGCTTCCAGCGTGCCGGGCGCGCTGGCGGGCACGTGCCACAGCAGCAGGTACTTGTCGTTGCCCGCCGGCACGTCGGCCAGCCGGCGCACGCCCAGCGAGGCGCCGTTGAGAAACAGCTCCACCGCGTCGCAGTTAGTAAACGCCTCCACCACCACCGGGGTGCCCGCGGGCTGGTTCCAGTGCGGGTCGCTGGCGTGCCAGCCCCACTTCATCTTGTGCTTGTCGTCGCGGTCTTGCCGGCAGACCACGCCGTCTACCAGCTCGTAGGGGTTGGCGTGGTCGCTCTGGTGGCCCAGGCCGTCCAGCGCGAACGTCTCGGTGTTCTGCGGAACCACCTGCAGGTGCAGGTGCGGCTCGTCCTTGCGCCAGAAGCTCTTGAAGTGGTGCCAGGCGGGCAGGTCGAAACCCGCAAAATCCAGCAGCCCGCTGGTGCCCCCGCGGTTGGGCCAGCCCCCGCTCTCGCCCAGGTAGCGCACGCCGGTCCACAAGAAAACCCCCGGCGCGTAATCACGTTCTTCGCACCAGTCCCACTCGTGCCACTGGGTCCAGTTCTCGGTGCCCACAAACGGCACGTCGGGGTAGTGTTCGTGCAGGTAGTCGGTCAGCACCTGCCGGTAGCTGGTGCCCACCACGTCCAGCGCATCGGCGTAGCCGGCCACCATCCCCAGGCTGGGGATTACCAGGTTGGCCGTGACCGGGCGCGTGCGGTCGTGAGCCCGGACCGTGTCGGCCAGACGCTTGGCCACCACCGCGATGTTGTGCGGCCCCAGGTCTTGCGACTGGTAGCGCCGCAGGATTTCTTCGGGGGCGTGGGGCGGCAGGTCCCAGTAGTAGTCCACCGCGTTGCCGTTGGGGTCGAGAACCTTCGACTCTTCGGCCCCGTCGCCCCAGTAGCCCGCGGCGTGCTGCTGGGCGGGGTAGGTCCATTCGATCTCGTTGCCGATGCTCCACATCACGATCGAAGGGTGGTTGCGGTCGCGCAACACCATGGCTGCGGCGTCGCGCTGCCCCCACTGGGCGAAGCTCTCGGTGTAGCCGCGCGTCTCGTCGTCTTCGGACTGCTGCTTGTAGTTCTTGCGTTTGTCCTTGGCGTGGTCCCACTCGTCAAAGGCTTCGTCTTGCACCAAAAAGCCCATGGTGTCGCACAGGTCCAGAAACTCGGCGCTGGGCGGGTTGTGCGCCGTGCGGATCGCGTTGACCCCCGCTTCGCGCAGGCTCATCAGCCGGCGCTTCCACACGTCGCGCGGCACCGCGGCCCCCACGCAGCCGCCGTCGTGGTGCAGGCACACGCCCTTGAACTTCACCGGGCGTTCGTTGAGGAAAAAACCGTCGTTCGCGTCGTAGCGGAAGGTGCGGATGCCGAAGGCCGTGTCGACCCGGTCCACCACCGCGCCCGCGTGGGTCACCGCGGTGGTCACGCGGTGAAGATGCGGGTGGTCCACGTCCCACCGCTGGGGGCGGTCCACCAGCACGAACTGCTGCTCGGTGCGGGTGCCGCCCGCCGGCACCGTGAGGGTGGACGACACCGTGCCGAGGGCGGCGCCCGCAGGGTCTTTCACCTCCTGCGTCAGCGTCACCCGGGCGTCCACGGCGGTGGTGTTGTGCAGGCGCGTCTCGATGCTGATCCGCGCCCGGGCGTCGGTCACCTGGGGGGTGGTGACAAACACGCCGTGCTCGGCCACGCTGACGGGGTTGTGAACCACCAGCTGCGCCGCGCGGTAGATGCCCGAGCCCGAGTACCAGCGGCAGTCGATGTAGGCGCTGCGGTCCACGCGCACGCGGACCGTGTTGGGCGCCGCGTCGCCGAAGGTCACGTGGTCGGTGAGGTCGTAGGAAAACGGCACATAGCCGTAAGGCCGGTGGCCCAGGTGCACGCCGTTGATCCACACGTCGCTCTTGCTGTACACCCCGTCGAAGGCCAGACGCACCCGCTGACCGCGGTCGGATTCGGGCAGCACAAACGTCTTCTCGTAGTGGCCGATACCGCCGGGCAGGTAGGCCGTGGCGTTGCCGCCGCGGTCTTGGGTGGTGGCGCTCTCGATGCTCCAGTCGTGGGGCAGGCGCACCGGGCGCCAGTCTGCGGGCGGCGCGTCGGCCCCGCCGAGGGTGAAACGCCAGTCGAAATTAAACGCTTGCTCGTCGCGGCTCATGCCGCCGAGTGTAAAGGGTCGGTACCACCGACTGTCTAGGCGGCGTCTTCAACCAGCCGCGGACCGGGTGGTGGCGCTTCTTGCAGTGTGGCGCCAAGCCGCACCGCGATGCCGGTGGCGAGTGTGGCCAGACGCTTTTCGGCGTCCACAACGACGGTCTCGACGCGGCGCTGTACCTCGTTCTCGACCCGCCGGGCGGTGGTGGCCTCCAGCACGTCCAAACGGGCGGCCAGGCGGGCTTCGGCGGCCTCAAGCTGCTCGTGCCGCTCGCGCAGGCGGTCGTTCAACCCGCTCAGTGCCGCAAGTAGACGCCCGCTGGTATCGGACGCCTGTTTGAGCACGGTGACCGACTCGACCGCCCCCCCACCTTGCGTGGAAATGAGTTCCTGGGTGGCTTTCCGCGCGTCGTTGAGCGTGGCCAACAGACGGAAGCGCTCGTCGCGGGCCCGCTCCACCAACCCCGCCAGGGCGGCGGGCGTGGCTGCCCCCCCCCCCGAGGGGACACCAAAAGGCGAACTTGAATGAGACTTGGGACGCGGCATAACGGGGTCTCGCGGGGCCGGGGTGGGGTCGGGGTCGCCAAAACACCGCATGGAAGCGGCCAAAGCGCTATCGGCCTCCGGACACCCTTATGGCCCAGGGGGCCGCGGCCGCGAAGCCGGTTATCGGGAGGTCCAGCCCAAAGGCAGCGTCCCCACCCGGTCTGGCCCGCCTCGCTCCGCCGTCCCGATCCCTGAACGACGTGCCCCAAGAACCCGTGGCGTCTCGGGAACGTTGCGTCGCCCGGCCACCGGGCCTACCTTTCCCGCTTGTTCCGCCGCCCCGCCATCGCGCCCGCCCCCACCCGGAGCGCCCTTTCACCCCCAGGATTTTGAGACATGGCCCGCAAGTCAGCCACCCCCAACGAGCACTACTTTTTCACCTCCGAGTCCGTCTCGATGGGCCACCCCGACAAGGTGAGCGACGCAGTTAGCGACGCGGTGCTCGACAGCCTACTGGCTCAAGATAGCCGGGCCCGCGTGGCCTGCGAGACCTTCTGCACCACCGGTATGGTCGTGGTCGGCGGCGAGATTACCGTACACAACCAGAAGGCGGTCGCGGCGCTTAACAACGCCGAGTTCACCATCCGCGACACCCTCCGCAAGATCGGCTACACGAATGACCTGGGCATGAAATTCGACGCTGACACTTGCGGTGTCATGCGGGTGATGCACAGCCAGTCGGCCGACATCAGCCAGGGCGTGACCGCCGGCGAGGGCGTGGACAAGGAGCAGGGCGCCGGCGACCAGGGCCTGATGTTCGGTTTCGCCTGCCGCGAGACCGCCGACCTG
>CALLPP010000187.1 GCA_938015655.1 uncultured Algisphaera sp. | reverse complement strand
CACCTCAACTGACCGTGCAGATTTACAGCTTCAAAGTCTCAATAATTCGGACCAATGTTTCTGATCCGCTTAAAATCTGTGGATAAACATTTTGGTGACTGGATTGTTACTGTCGGAGTAAACAATTTTTCTCTACAACTTTTATTTTAACTTTTATTTTCTGAACTCAAATTTATCTTATTTTTTAGGTTAGAGCAAATGTTTTATTATTCATACTTATCCTCCTGACCAAAATTTGAACATTTCGAAAGCCTTGAAATCTGTAGACAGGTTAATATTGCATACTTGGGTATCGAAATATGTATATGAATAAATTGGAATAGTTTTCACACCGCTAAGAAAAAAAGAAGATGTAAAAGCATTCTCAAAGTGACGAAAGAGTTCAAAAATATTATCTGGCAGGCACGCACGCATGCTGGAATAAAAATTCGAAAAATATGTATTCCGCCCGTGCGGAGGAAACCCTTCCGCCAAACGGGAACCCGCCAAAATTTCGAACCAGGGAAAAGTAATTGGGATAGAAAAACCCGACCAAATAATTCACCTATTCAAACGTCTTGACTCTGCTTCTTATTTAAATTTGTTATCGAGTTATTTTCGTAGTATAGAACCCGACTAAATATTTTATAACTGTTGGATTATCCCGTAAACATTTTTTTGGGTTATTAAATTGTTAAAAGTCCGGTCGGGCGGGCGCCGGGCACGCAGAGCGAAGCGGCAGGCAGGCCCGCAATGCCGCCAACCTGCGCACCACCCACCAAAGCATGGTCACCTGGTCCCAGTCTAACCAACGCGGCGGCAACGACGGCTATTACCCCGGTCTCGACACCTCGGGCAACGTGGTGCCCAACGGGCCGCTCACCGGGTACTCGGGCGACGGCACCCAGCCTGCGGCGAGATTGTGGATGCTACTCAACGGTGGATTTCTGGCCCCCGAAGACCTGGCCAGCCCGTTGGACACCCACCATGCCGAACTGGCCGTCCCCCCGGGTGGCCCCATCCCTCCGGTCACGCACGAGCACTTTTCGTACGCCTTGCAGTCTCTCGCCGGACACCCCGGCGAGCGGGACGAATGGAAGCAGACGCTCAACACCGCCACCGTCGTCATGGGCGACCGCGCAATCGGCACCGGACCGGCCGACATCTCCAGCGACTGGACCGAACAGGGCAGCGGCGACTGGCGCGGCGCGGTGGTGCGCAACGACAACAGCACCGCGTTCGAAACCCGTCCGGCGCTCAACAACACCCGCTACGGCCAACACCCATCCCAGAGCCTCGATAACCTGTTTGAAGACGAACCCGCCCACGCAGACGCCTACCTGGTCCACGACGACGCGACCACCAGCCACTCAAAAGACTGACATCGCGCGGGCCGCCACCAACGCCTCACGCCCGGTTTGGAGCCCTATGAAAATTCTTACGACGCTGATGCTCTCCGCTCTCGGTGCGATCGCCACCGCCGCCGACATCCCAAGCCAAACGCTGAATTTCACCGCATCCGAGGGCTTTGTCGACGGGCCCGCCAGCGGGCAGAAAGGCATCTGGGCCCAGAAAGCGGTTCAGATTGACACCTCGGATGGCGGAGGACTCACGTCACCGACCGCCGGCTTCCAACGCACCGTGGCGTTCCACAACGCCATCGCTCTCGACCAACTCGAAGTCGGCGACACCGCCACGCTGGTAGCGCGCGGCGTCCAGGTGCAACGCGGTCTCCCCAGCCAAATTCGACCTTTCATGGCTTTTGGGTTGGTGTTTGATGACCTTTCTTCCAAACTGGCCATCAAACTGGGCTGCCAACTGCTCTTCGACGCTGAAGAAAGGCTGTGGATCGACGATCAAGACGATGCGGCCAGTAAAGCCGCCGTAGAAACCCAGCTGCAGTACGACCAACCGTTCGACCTCACCTTAACGATCACCCGCACCGGGCCCCGCGCTTTCACCGCTGACACCACGGTAAACGGAGTCACCATCCGGACCGGCACGCTACAAAACCACGACCTCACCTCGGCAAGCCTGATGTGGCAACTGCAAGGCAAAACCCAGGGCCACGCACGGATCACGGCCCTGGCCTTGAACCCCCAACCAGAGCCCTTCTTGCTCGAAGAACCACACTAAACCTTAGGTGAGCCAACAGCAGCCCCACCCTTTAGCGCGGCCGCCCCCGGCCACCAAAGTTGATCCACAGCACCAGCCCCAGTGTGCCCCATAGAAACACCCGGAACAACAGCGGCGACGAAAGCCCGGCCACCAACCCCAAGCCCAGATCGACCCCGCCCGCCGCCCCCACCACCCCCACGGCCACGCCCACGGGCACGAACCGTGTGGTGCCCTGCAGCGTCATCCATCCAGCTACGGGCAGCATAAACAGCCCCACCATGCCGGCTCCGTCGAGCCACGTCGGCCCGCCGCCCAGCCCCCAACCCGCCAACGCGGCGAGCGCCACGGCCGCCATCGCCGCGAATACGTGGGCGCCGCGCCGCTGATGATCGTTCAGCGCATGCCGACCGTGCGGACTGAGCAACAGCAGCAGGTTGAACAGCGGAACCCCCAGCCAGGTCAGCAGCACGAACCCCAGGTAGGCCCACAGCAGCGGCTGCATCCACGGCCCCAGCCCGGGGTTGGTTCGGGTCATCCCGCTGATCACCTGATAGCCCAGCCAGCCGCCCACCACCAGCGCGTTGCGGAACCCGCGGCTGCGGGTGCTCATCCATAAGAAATAGCCCAGCAGCAGGCGGTAGATCGGGTTGCGGGCCTTGAGCGCTTCCACCAGGCCCGCCCGGGCCCAGTCGTGCCCGGGTTCGAGCCGCAGGGCTTCGCGAAAATGGTCCAGCGCTTCGTGCGGCTGGCCCGCGTGCAGCTTCTGCCAGCCCAGGTTGGCGTGGCTGGTGGGGTTCTGCGGGTCGCCCCGCAGGGTGTGCTCGATCGCCTGGGCCGCCTCGCCGTGGCGCCGCAGCTTGGTCAAGGCGTGGGCCCGCAGGTTCGCACAGCCCGCGTGCTCGGCGTCCAGCGCCAGGCCGCGCTGGGCCCAGTCCAGCGCCGCCTCCCACTGGTGGTCCAACGCCTCGATCTGCGCCAGCAGCGCCGGCGCCTCCGCGTCGGCGGGGTTCAGCCGCCGCGCCTCGGCCGCCGCTGCGCGGGCCCGGTCCAGCTCGCCCGCGTCGCAAAGCAGGTGCCCACGCACAAAGTGGGGGTACGCCCAGTCGGGCCGCAAGCGAATCGCCTCGTCGAGCGCAGCGTGAGCGTCCGACCGCCTACCGGCTTTCGCCAGACACACCGCCAGCAGCGTGTGCGCATCGCCGTTGTCCGGGTCGTCGGCCAGCGCCCTACGCAGCTCGGCCTCGGCTTCGTCGTAGCGATCTTGTTGCAGCAAAAGTTGGGCGCGGGGGACGGACATGGGGCGGGCATGGTAAGCCCAACGAATCGCGGCAGCCGACAACCCATAACCAACAATCAACAACCGACGCACGTAGGCCAGGCTTGCCCTGCCATATTTCAACCGTGGCGTTCTGGCTTACGAGGTGCAGCCCCGCCCCGCGCTTCGTTCAGGTGACAATCTCAACCGCCGGGCCGCCTCCGCCCGCACGTCCAGCAAGCGTAACACCCCGCGGACCGCCACAAACGCCACGGCATTGACCACTAACAAGTACCCGCTGACCGGCCAAAGCCACCAAACCAAGGCTCCAGCCACGCCGATCGTAAAGGCTTTCCACGGCCAAGACCAGACAAAAACCAACCCCGCCGCCACCAACGTGCTCAGATACCACGGTGATTGCATGTAACGAGCCTCCCGCACCATCTGCGTGCGGTAAAACCCAACCACACTCGGATCGATGCGGCGGGCTTCCCGGTAGTGGCGTTCCGCAACGCGATAGCGACCCAAATCAAACGCCGCTGCAGCCCGCCCGTCGTGGGCATCCGCCTTTTCGGGCCCGAGGGCCAGCGCCCGGCGGCTGCAACGCGCTGCCAACAGACGATCCTCTCGGTTACGCGCCACTTTCGAGCGCAAGATCAGAAGATCTATATCTTCAGCGGAATCCCGCAGCGCCGCGTCGAGCACTTCCGCGGCTTCTTTCAACTCACCCAAATCATGAAGTGCATCGGCGAGATCGTAGGCCATCACCGGCGATGTGGGCGCCAAACGATGCGCGATGCGGTAATGCGGCAACGCCCGGCGGGCACCACGCGGAGCCGATCCGTGGCTGCGCAGCACGTCGCCCAGCAAATTGTAATGCCACGGGTCCTCGGGGTCTTGCTCCAACAGCTTGCGGGCGGTTGCTTCGGCGGCTGCGTTGTCGTACAGATGCCACTGGGCACGCCCCAGGGTGTAGCGTGCCTCCAAGTCACCGGGGTCTTGGCTCAGCGCTTCCAGAGCCAGCCGCTCCGCCTCGGGGTATTGCCCCAACGACTTGGCGACTTGTGCCCGCCCATTGAGATTCGGACGCTTCATCGCATCTTCAAATAGTCCAGCACCTCGTCGTACTGCCCGCCTTCGTTGGCGTACAGCGCGTGGTTCTTGGCGGTGCCGAACCATTCCCTAGTGCTGGGTTTGACCGACTTCGCCGCTTTCACCAAGTCTTTGGTCGTCAGCGGCTCGGGCACGCCGCTCTTCATCGCCGCAGCCAGCTTGGCTTCAACGGCCACGTCCACCACCGCTTTGAGGTCGGCGCCGCTGAAGCCTTTGCACCTTTTCGCCACCGCGCCCAGGTCCACAGCCTTCTGCGGCTTGCCTTTCAGCAGCACGTTCAAAATCGCCGCAGCGCCTGCGGCATCGGACGGGGGCACGAACAGCACGCGGTCAAAGCGGCCCGGCCGGCGGAAGGCGCTGTCCAGCGCCCAGGGCGCGTTGGTGGCGGCGAGGATCAGCAGCCCGTCGTTGCTGGCTTTCACACCGTCCAGCTCGGCCAGAAACTGGTTGATGACCTGTCGGCCGGCGCTGCCGCGCATGTCGCTTCGCTTGGCCCCGAGCGCGTCCACCTCGTCGAAGAACAACACGCAGGGCGTGTTGGACCGCGCGTACTCAAACAGGGTGTGCAGCTTCGCCTCGCTGTTGCCCAGGTACATGTCCAGCACGTCGTGGATACCCACGCTGATGAAGGCGCTGTCGATTTGCCCGGCGGTGGCCCGGGCCAGGTGGGTCTTGCCGCACCCCGGCGGACCGTACATCAGGATGCCCCCGCCAATGGCCTTGCCGTAGGCGGCGTACAGTTCGGCGTTTTCCAGCGGCGCGATGATCTTGAGGCCGATTTGTTCTTTGAGCGCGTCCATGCCGCCCACGTCGGAGAAGTTGACGTCGGGCTTCTCAATCTCCAGCCCTTCAAAAGGGTTGCCCCCGTGGGTAATCCGCAGGATCACGCGGCCCTGCTCGTCGGCATCTTCGTCTTCGTCGTGGTCATTGCTCGCGGCCTCGTCGGCGTCCGGCTCGGTCCACACCGCGCCGTCGGCGCCGATGGCTTCGGCCAGCACCGGGTCGGCCACCTCGGCGTCGAGTTCGACCGCCCGGCGGTACGCGCGGCGGGCCGCATCCAGCTCGTCCAGGCTTTTCAGCGTGCGGCAGACCGACAGCAAGACGTCGGGGGACGCGTCGTCGCGGTGAACCAGCGATTCGGCCACCGCTAGGGCCGGCGAAGCCTTGCCCTGCATGGCGAAGCAGCGGGCCAAGGCGGCCTGCAGGCCCGGCGTAGCGGGCCCCGCCTCGCCGCCGGCGCGCAGCACATCTTCGGCGTCTTCGAGCCGACCGCACCCCATAAGCAGGTTGCCCAGCTGCCGGCGTAGCGGCGCGTTGCCGGGGGAAACCTCGAGGGCTTCTTCAAGGGCGGGGATCAGTTCAGGGTCCATGGCGGTAGAGCGCTCGACAGGCGTTAGGCGTTAGGGCCTAGAAAAACAGGGAGAGACACCGGGCGAACAAGCCCGCGGCAGCGTTCTGACTAAGCCCTAGGCCCTAACGCCTAACGCCTCGGTCACCCGCGACCTCAGTGCCCGTGCGACTCGACACCCAGCACCGGCTTGATCTCGGCCAGCAGCCTGGCCAGGGTCGCGTTGTCTTTTGCTTCGGCGTTGAGCCGCAGCAGCGGCTCGGTGTTGCTGGCGCGGACGTTAAACCAGTAGCCATCGTTGTCCCAGCAGTCGATGCTGACGCCGTCGAGCTCCATAACCTGCCCCCCTTTTCCTTCGGGGCCGTGGCTGGCTTTGAGCCTGTCCATGGTGCCCTGCTTGTCGTCGTTCTCAAAGTTGATCTCGCCCGATTGCGGGTACTTGCGAAACGGAGCCATTTGCACGCTCAGCGGCTCGTCGCTGCGGCTAAGCACACCCAGCGCCGCGGCTAGGGTGATCGCGCCGCTGTCGGCAAAGCTGTTGTGCTTGAAATAGAAGTGCCCGCTGAGCTCACCGCCGAACACGCCGTCGGTTTCGCGCAGCTTCGCCTTGAGGTTCACGTGGCCCACCTTGGCGATGGCCGGGGTGCCGCCCAGCGCGGCGATGGTCTCGGGCACCACCTTGCTGCTACGCAGGTCGTAGACGATGGCGCTGCCCGGCTGCTGCTGCAAAAAATGCGCCGCCAGCCAGGCGGTCAGGTGGTCGCAGCCACAGATCTCGCCCGCGTCGTCCACCAGCATGCAGCGGTCCGCGTCGCCGTCGAAGCACGCGCCCACGGCGGCGGCGTGCTGCTTGGTGCCTTCTTGGGTGGGCACCATGTTCTCGGCCACCAGCGGGTTGGGCTCGTGGGCCCAGTCGTCGGTC
>CALLPP010000186.1 GCA_938015655.1 uncultured Algisphaera sp. | reverse complement strand
GGACATGCTGCGGACCCTGCGGCGAGAGTCGATCTGCGAGGTACTTTCTGCGACCCCGCTTTCTGGGCGGGGGTCGCGGAAAGTCATGCGGATCATGGATGCCGGATTCACGGCAGCAGCGTAGAGTGCGAAAGTTGAACTGAGGGTTTATTTTTTACTGGGTCGGGGATACAAAACCGGAGGCATCTGGGCACGGAAGGCATCGTAGGCTTGGGTGAGTTCTTGAAACACTTGGGGGTGATGCTTCGCGAGGTCGGTGGTCTCGCCTACGTCGTCTTTCAGGTTGAATAATTCGCGCTGCTGGCCTTTGGACACTATTTTCCACGGGCCGCGGCGCATGGAGCCCTGGTCATACCACCACCAGTAGAGGGTGCGGTCGGCCAGCCCGGTGGCCTGACCAGCGAGGTGAGGTAGCAGGTTGACGCCGTCGAGTTGGGTGGTGGCGGGCGGCTGAATACCGGCGGCGGCGCAGAAGGTGGGGTACAGGTCCATGGTGCTAACCGGAGCGTCGAACACCTGGCCGGCGGTGAGTTTGCCGGGCCAGCGCAGGATGTAGGGCACGCGGATGCCGCCTTCGTAGAACGTGCCTTTATGGGCCCGCAGGGGCCCGGCGCTGCCGAGCATTTCGCGCGGCCACTGGTCGGGCCAGTCCACACGGTAGGCGTAGGTGGGGCCGTTGTCGCTGGCGAAGGCGACGATGGTGTTGTCGTCGATGCCCATGCGGTGCAGGGCGTCCATCACGCGCCCGATGTTCTCGTCCATCGAAATCATCATGGCGCCGTAGAACTTGGTGGCTTCGCTTTTGAGGTGCGCGACGCGGGGCTGGTAGGCCGTTTTAGCTTGCAGCGGGCTGTGGGGGGCGTTGAAGGCGAGGTAGAGTAAAAACGGCTCGTGGGCGTGGCGTTCGATGAAGTCCACGGCCTGCCGGCCCAGCCGGTCGGTGAGGTATTCTTCGCCGGGCCGTTCGGGCCCCCACAAGATGCGTTTAAAGCCTTGGGTGTGGCGCTCGCCGTCCACGCCGTCGTAGTAGCCGGTTTCGTGGGGGAAGTAGTTGCCCCCGAAGGTCATGACCGACCAGGTCTCGTCGAAGGTGGTTTGCGGGTAGCAGGGCATGTTCGATTTGCCCACCATGCCGGTGGCGTACCCGGCGGCACCGAAAGTTTGGTTGACGAGCAGCTGCCCGGCGGGGATTCGATTGTTGGCCAGCGTTTCGTTAGGAAAGGCGGGGATGTCGTTCCAGGTGTCGCGGTTGCCCTGCACGCCGAAGCGCTGCTGGTAAGCGCCCAGCAGCAGCCCGTACCGGCTGGGCCCGCAGCCCGGGGCGGTAACGTAGCCTTCGGTGAAGCGCACGCCTTGGGCGGCGAGGCGGTCGATGTTGGGCATCGGCACGAGGTTGGTGTTGCCGTAGCAGCCCGCGTCGCCGTAGCCCATGTCGTCGGCGTAGATCAGCACGATGTTGGGGCGCTCGCCCGTGGCGGGTGACGCGAGGAGCGTAAGGCAGGCGGCGACCAGGGCCTTGAGGGCGTGTTTCATACGGGGCGAGCTCGTGGGGTGGGGCTGGCGGCCGGTGGGCGTACACGGGCCCGACGGTGAGCGGGCGTGGGGCCGGGAGGTTGGGGGTGTGTGGGACCGCGAATTGGCGTTGACGGGGTGGCCGGGCGGTGAGAGCGCTGTTAAGTCTGGGGGGCCGCGTTTGTTTACGGGACGATGCGGAGGGTGGAGGATTGGCTGTGGTCGGTGAGGAGGTAGTAAACCAGTTCGATGTCGGCGTCACCCAGGCGGATGCAGCCACGGCTGGCTTCTTGGCCGATGCTTTCGGGGTCGATGGTGCCGTGGATGCCGAAGCCGCGTTTGTTCTTGGTTTTGGCTTCGGTACCTTCGATGGGGATCCAGTACTCGCCGATGGGGTTCAGGGGGTTGTTGCTTTCGAAGAACTCGCCGGTTTCTTCGTCGCGCCAGTTGGGGTTGGCGACTTTTTTGCCGGTGGTGACTTTCCAGGTGCCCACGGGGGTTTTGTCGTTTTTGCCCAGGCCCACGGGGAAGGTGTGGACGAAGACGGGGTCGCCGCCCGGGCCGCGGGCGAAGATGTCCATGGTGAATTGGTGTTTGATGACCCGGGCGTGGAGGGGGCCCTGGAGGACCTTGATGGTTTGTCCGGCCTGCACGCGCTCGGCTTTGATGTCGTTGATGACTTCGAGCAGCTGCCAGGGCACGCGGTGGCGGACGCCGATGCGGCTGAGCAGGGTGTCGACTTCGTAAGGCTTGCAGATGGGGTCGTTTTCGAAGTGCTCGCGGGAGAAGATGAGGCTTTGGTTGAGGTCAGACAGACGTTCGCGGATGAGGCGGGCGTCGGCGGCGGCGAGGTCGAAGTTTTCGGCGAAGAGCACGCGGGACAGGACGCCGCGGGCCTGAACGAGGTTGCCTTGGGAGATCATCCGGTCGGCCTGGTCGTACATGGCTTTGGCGCTGCCGCTGCTGGTGAAGGGCTTGGGCGCGGGCACGGCGGCGACGGCTTTTTGAATCGCTTGGGCGATGTCGGCGGCGGCGGGGTCGGGGGGGACCTTGGCCGGCGCGGGGGAAGGTGTGAACGCGGCGGCGGCCGGGGCGGTCGGTTTGGCCACCGGCGGTGCGGGGCGGGCGGCTGCGGAGTCGGTGCGGGCGGGCCGATCGGTACGTTCCGCCAGTCACTACGCCGATGCCCATTACCAACAACATGATAACCCGATCGACTCCAGAGGTGCAGACGCCGGGTGACTTGGTGACGCTGGCTCCCGTT
>CALLPP010000185.1 GCA_938015655.1 uncultured Algisphaera sp. | reverse complement strand
CATATTTTTGTAGCCCACGCAGGCCCGGCAGGGTCTTGCGGGTGTCGTACACCTTCGCCCGGGTGTGCGCGATTTTTTGGGCGAAGGCCGCGGTGTGGGTGGCTACGCCCGACAGGTGGCCCAACAGGTTCAGCGCCACCCGTTCGAGGGTGAGTACCGAGCGGAGCGGGCCGTGAAACGTCGCCACCACGTCGCCGGGGTGTATCGCCGCGCCGTCGATTGTAGTCGCGTCCAGGGTAACGGCCGGGTCGTAGGCCGCAATCACCGCGGGCAGCAGGGCCAGCCCCGCCACGGTCCCGGACTCGCGGCTGACCATCCGGGCCGAGCAGGTCTGTCCGGCGTCGACAAACAGCGCGGTGGTGGCGTCGAGCCCGTCGGGCCCCAGGTCTTCTTCGCGGGCGCGCCGCAGCAGGGCGGTCAGGTCGGTATCGGACACAAAGGCTTGGAGCGCGGGCATAGCGCAAGTTTAAACGCTGAGCCAGGGGCAACACCCGGCCGCGGTTTCTTCAGGCCAGGGCTTGCATGACCATCCGGACCCCGGCCGCCGCGGCACCGGTGTACATGATCAGGGTGAAAGGTTTTTCCGGCACGCGGCGGTGCAGCCAAAGTCCCAGCGCCGCCCCCACCGGCACCAGCGGCAGCAGCAGGGCCGAGGCCCGCAGCGTGTCGCCGTCGATCACCCCGAGCATCAGGTACCCGGGCATTTTCATCAGGTTAAGCACGAAGAAGAACACCGCCAGCGTGCCCACCAGCTGGGCTTTTTTAAGGCGCTGATCCAGCAGATACACCGACATGACCGGCCCCGCCGCGTGGGCCAGGGTTGAGACGAAGCCCGCCACCCCCCCGACACCCAGCGCCGCGGGATGCCGCGCCGAGATCCGGGGCACCCGCCCGCCAGCCATGCGGTAGAGCTGCAACGCCACCAGGGCCAGGCACACTCCGCCTATGGTGGCGCTCAGCAGGGTTCCGAAACCCGCGGCCCCCTGGTAGAGCTTCAGCAGCGCGGTGGCGCTCAAAATCCCCGCGGCCCCGCCGGCCAGACACGGCCCCAGCAGCCCCACGCCCTTGGCTTGGCCGCGGTGGTGGCGGTGCTGCCACACGGCCGCCACGTCCGCGGCGATGAGGATCGGCAGCATGACGCCCAACGCGTTGTCCGCGTCGATGGCCACGGCCATCAGCGGCACGGCCAAGATGCCGATGCCCCCGCCAAAGCCCGACTTCGCCACGCCGGTCACCAGCACCGCCAGCACCAGCGCGGCCAACGCCCAGGCGGGCGATACGCCGGCTGGGAAGAACTGGGTCAGGGCGTTGAACAAAGCGGTGACGTGGCGGATTAGGTGAGGTAGGTGTAGCCCGCGAGGCTGTCGTCGTAAAAGCGGCGCAGCACCGACGACTCTTCCAGGCTGATCCGCCCGGCGTGCAACGCGTCTTCTAAGCCGCGCCAGAACTGCCGCTTCAAATCGGCGGGGTCGAACTGGACGTACTCCAGCACCTCGGCGGCGGTGTCGCCAGCGACCACCTCATCGACCCGGGGCTGACCCTGCTCATCAACCACCACATGCACTGCGTTGGTGTCGCCAAATAGGTTGTGCAGATCGCCCAGGGTTTCTTGGTACGCCCCGACCATGAAGATCCCCAGCAGGTAGTCCTGGTTTTCGTATCGGTGCAGAGGCAGCACGGCCTGATGGTCGTCGGTTTCCTCGGCGCCGGCGATGAACCGATCGATCTTGCCGTCCGAATCACAGGTGATGTCGGCCAGGACCCCGGGGCAGCCGGGCTTCTGATCCAGCCGGTGGATGGGCATGATTGGGAACAGTTGATCGATGGCCCAGCTGTCCGGGGCGGATTGGAACACCGAAAAGTTGCAAAAGTAGGTGCTGCTCATCCGCTGACGCAGCTGGGCCACTTCTTCGGGGACCGTCTCGGCCTGGTCGGCCAGTTCCAGCACGCGGCTGCAGATCACCGTGTAAAGACGCTCGGCCAGGCCACGCTCGTTGAGCGTGCAAAATCCCAGGTTGAACAGGCTGCGGGTCTGGTCGCGGGCCAGCTCGGCATCGTGCAGGTACTCACGCAGGTTGGTGTGGTCCAGTGCTTCGTGGGTTTCGTACAGCGTGCGCACCGGCTCGGGCAGCTTGGCCAGGGCGGCGGGGGCCAGTGGCGGCGGCGCGTCGATCTCTTGGGTGTTGGACCAGCCCAGCACGTCGGTGATCAACACGCTGTGGTGGGCCACCATCGCCCGACCGGCCTCGGTCACGATGGTGGGCGCGGGCACCCCCGCGTTCTCGCACACCTCGCCGATGTGAAACACCACGTTGTTGGCGTATTCCTGCAGGGTGTAGTTCATGCTGGATTCGTTGCCGCTGCCCGTGCCGTCGTAGTCCACGCCCAGCCCGCCGCCCACGTCCAGGTATTTGAGTCCGGCGCCCAGTTCGGTGAGCCCCGCATAGAGGCGCGACGACTCGACTAGGGCCGCTTTCAGGGCCCGCATGTCGTTGATCTGGCTGCCCAGGTGGAAGTGCACCAGAGCCAATCCGTCGAGCATGTCTTCCTGGCGTAGCAGCTTCACCATCTCCAACACCTCGGTCACAAACAGCCCGAACTTGCTGCGTTCGCCGCCCGAGGTGTGCCACCGGCCGGATCCGGCGCTGGCCAGCTTGATCCGCACGCCCAGCCTGGGGCGCACGCCGTGGGCCTTGGCCTGCTCCACGATCAACCGCAGCTCGCTGAACTTTTCGACCACGGGGATCACGTTGCGGCCGACCTTCTGGGCCAAGATCACTGCTTCGATAAAGCGTGCGTCTTTGAAGCCGTTGCAGATCACCAGCGTGTCGGGGTCGTTCACCAGGGCCAGCACCGCCAGCAGTTCGGGTTTGCTACCCGCCTCCAGCCCGAAGTTGTGCTTGCCCCCGTAGGCCAGCAGGTTTTCAACCACGTGCCGCTGCTGGTTGACCTTGATGGGGTAGACGCCGCGGTAATCGCCGGCGAATTCGAGTTCTTGAATGGCCTGGGTGAACGCGTCGGAGACCGCCTTGAGCCGGTGGCCGATGATCCCGGGAAAACGCAGCAGCAGGGGCGTGGCAAGGTCACGCTGGCGCAGCTCATCGACCATCTTTTTCAGGTCGATGCCCGGTGACGACCCGGCATCGCCGTCGGGGTGCATACAGACCCGCCCCGCGTCGTTGACCGAGACGTAGCCTGCGCCCCAGCCGTCGATGCCGTAGAGGGTTTCGCTTTGGGCCGTAGTCCAGTCGGCCGATGAGCGACGTCGCGCATCGGACTGCGCGAGCTTGGCCGCACCGGCGGCCAAAGCGGATTCGGGGGTCCGCCGGGAAGGGGCACGCATAGAAAAGTCCTTGGGTTAGAAAAGGGCGCACCGGCCCCAACACGTATCCCTGACCCAGCACCTTGTTCATCCCGTCCGGGGGAACTTGCCGCGGAGTCGTAAACCGTCTTTAAGGACGGAACCTTAGCAAAAAAACACTTTTAAACCCCGTGCCCGAGTGGCGGGGGGTAGGGATGCGCTCCACGCCGCGCTGGGTCCACCGCGCCAAGCGCGGTTGAGTTGGTGGTGGGTTGGGCAGGTGCCTACGTTCGGACCGGCACCAGGCGCGAACGGTGCCGCTGGGCGCGGTCCATCTCTTCGGCGGTGGGGGGGCGGCCGGTGTTTATCATCTCGGTGAAGCAGTCGAACAGGTAGCGGCTGTCGTGGGGGCCGGGGCTGGCTTCGGGGTGGTACTGGACCGCGAACACCGGATGGTCGGTGTGGCGGAAGCCTTCGAGCGTGTGGTCGTTCAGATTCACATGGGTGGGTTCGGCACCCGCCCGGGTCAGGCTTTCTAAATCCACCGCGAAGCCGTGGTTCTGGCTGGTGATCTCCACCTTGCCGGTGCCCAAGTTTTGCACCGGCTGGTTGCCCCCGCGGTGGCCGAATTTCAGCTTGAATGTCTCGGCACCCAGTGCCCTACTGAGCAGCTGATTGCCCAGGCAGATGCCGAAGATTGGCAAACGACCGATCAGCTCCCGAAGGTGCTGGGTGGTGGGCTCCACCGCCGAAGGGTCGCCCGGGCCGTTAGAGACAAACAGCCCTTCGGGCTGGTGCTCCAAAATGGCCTCGGGGCGGGTGTCCCAAGGCAACACCGTCACGTCGCAGCCGGCATCGATCAGGTTGCGCAGGATGTTGAGTTTGGCCCCGCAGTCCAACGCCACCACCCGGCGGCGGGGGTTCACCGCGGCCACCGCGCCCTGCAGCGGCGCCCACGCGCCCAGGTCCTGGTCCCAGGTCAGCGGTGTTTTGCGGCTTACTTCCGACACCAGATTGCGCCCGGTCAGCGACGGGGCATTGCGGGCGGTTTCGATCAGCTGCACATCGGTCAGGCTGTCGTCGCTCGATAGCGCCGCCCGCAGAGCCCCTACGCTGCGCAGTCGGCGGGTAAGTGCGCGCGTGTCGATCCCCGTGAGTCCCAGCACGCCCTGGTCCGCCAGCCAATGATGGAGCGACTGCTCGGCCCGGTGGTTGCTCACCCGCTGCGACAGCTCTCGCACGATAAACCCGCTGCACTGCACCCCGCCGGATTCCAAGTCCGCCGTGTTGACCCCGTAGTTGCCCATCAGCGGGCAGGTCATCGCCACGATCTGGCCGCGGTACGACGGGTCGGTCAGCACTTCTTGGTAGCCGCTCAGCGAGGTGTTGAAGCAGGCCTCGCCGGTGACCGTCCGGGGGGCGGTGTGACCAAACGCTTTGCCGTGGAAGACCGTTGCGTCTTCCAGCGCGAGGCGGGCGATAGGCCCAGGAGAAGCAGTCGGCGAGAGGGATGGCGTGGCGTCGCTGGGCATGACCGCGGAGTTTAGTGACTTGTCCCGTCGTGGGCTTGCCGGGGGCGGGGCCCGGGCAACAAATTTGCGTACAACCCGAACTGCTTCGCCGGCAGAAAGAAGCCCGCGGTTTACCGCCCGTCGTCAGGCGTGGTCGCGCACACCTCCGAAGCGGGGCTTTCGTCGGTTTTTTCGGTGTCCGAAGCCACGGTGGCCGGTGGCGTGGCGTTGGGGCTGTCTGCCTCGGACGCCTCTGACCGCGTGTCCCGCTGGTTGACCGTGGCCAGCACCGTGATGCCCGCCGCTACCTTCTGGCCTTGGGTCACGTGTATCACCGGTCCCAGGGTGTCGGGCAAGTAAAGCTCGGTCGTCGAACCCAGCTTAATCAGCCCTAGCCGCTGCCCCCGCTGAACCACCTGGCCCGGCTCCAGGTCGCAGTGGATCGTCCGGGCCAGTAGCCCCGCGATCTGGCGGACCACCGCCACCGGATAGCCCTTTACCGGATGGACCATCAACAGTGTGTTGGACGTGTTGTCCTCGGCGGCCTCTGGGTTCAGGGTGTTGCGGTACTTGCCGGCCCGTGGCGTGATCGAGGCGATTTTACCGTGGCAGGGGCAGCGGTTGATGTGGACATCAAACACCGACATGAAAATTCGTACGCAGACCGCCGGGCCGTCCAGCGGTTCGAAGTGCTCCAGCCGGTGGATCGAAGAGATTTTGCCATCGGCCGGGGCCACCACCGCCCCGCGCTGGCTGGGAATGCGGCGTTCCGGATCGCGGAAGAACAGTAGCAACGCAAACGTGCCCGCCGCGGCCACAAGGGCCAGCAGCCAGTGTCCACGCAAAGCCAAGGCGGCCGACACCATCGCGCCCGTGGCGGCAAGGGTCAGGCACTCGCGTTTGGCAGATTTGCTAAACATCACACCCCGAGGCGCAGCGGGTCGGCAAACACAAAAAGCACACGGCCCAATAGCCCGCATTGAGGGCGCCTCTAGCACGCCGTATTCCGCGGAGCGCAGGGGGCCAACTCTACGCTGACTTACGGGCCAATGTCACGCCCACAAACGCCAGCACTCCGCTAAGCACGGCGATACCCAGGCAAAAATACAGCACGTTCATGGCCGACCCGTTGGGACCCGAGGTCACCAGCGTGTCCACCAGCACGCTACGCGAGTCCATGGTGGCGGCCACCAGCACCACCAGCGTGGTCAGCAGGGCGATGATCGCGCCGATCAGCAGCCCGGCTCCCATCGCGCTGCCAACCGGGTCGAATTCCCCCGCGGCGTAGGCCTGATCAACCGGGGTCACCACCATGCCTGCACCACTCTCATCGGGCAGGTCCATCGACCCCGGTTCATCCGACGCTAGGTTATCCAGGCCCGAAGCGCCGGTCTCCATCGACATCGCGCCCTCGAATACCCCCGAAGACCCAATCGACGAGCCGATGGAGGATTCCATGCCGAAGTCGGCAATCGATGCCCCGGTGCCCGTGTCACCGCCGCCGGGGTAGATCTCATCCAGCAACTCGGCCCCGAGACTGGTGTCGTCCGACTCGCGGGTGAGATCGAGCAAGCCCGAGCCGGATCCGACCGACTCCAAGGCCAGTTCTTCGTCGTCGCCCCCCGCGGAGGAAACCTGTGTCTGGGCCATTGGGTCCGCCGCATCCACCTCATCGGCTTCGAACACGCTGATTCCGGTCCCGGCCATCGAGCCCCCCATCGACCCGCCGGCCTGGGAATCGCCGAAGGCCGTGCCGTCCGCCAAGCTGATGGCGTCGGTGTCGTCGGGACCAGGATCCGCCAGCTGGATTCCTGAGTCCGAACCGCTCAGATCATTCACCCCCGCCAGTTCGTCCACCTGCTCGCGCTTAAACATCAGCTTGTCGCGGTCACGGAACTGTTGCAGCTTGCCGTCGGTGGCCATCTCCTTGATCTGCTCAGCATCGAGCCCCAGCTTTTCGGAGGCTTCTTCGAGGGTGTAGAACATCTTGGCCATGGCATGCGACTCCGTAAGAGAGACCGTGCGTCGAGTTCGACGCGGGCTGATCGAAAGGGCGGCAACCAGCACCGCGGCGCCGCAGTGGGAAAGGATAAGCCTGGCCACCGACTCACACAAGACCAGTGGCTGCCAGGCGGGTCGGCCGGCTCTGGATTCTGCCGGCACAGCTCCGGCAGCCCGCCGCCATGACCGTTGTGGCACAGGTGCTTATCGGTCGCTTGAGAAGGGCGTGAGAGTAAAAAGCACGCCATCAAGGCTTTAACAGCCGGTGGGCCGCCCAAACCAAAAAAGTCGGTCGCGCCCGCGTTCCCACCCGTTTTCCTCCCTAATCCATCGACCATACGTCGCTCAGAGCTCTTCCGGCAAGTGTGCGGTATCCCGCTCCGCGGATGTGCGCCGACTCATGCAGGCCGAGCCTGTGATTTACGGCGAGAGCGTGAAGGCCGCATTCGCAGAATCGTTCACGTTCTCGAATTGCCCTTAATCAATTTAAAACCAATCGTACCAGCTCTGCGGAGGCTACAGCGATGGTTCTGGATGAAAGCTTGTCCGTGACAGTCATTTCAGTCCGGGACGGCCATCATGAAGGTGAGCCCCCGGGAGACTGCACGTGGGATATTAACCTGAACCCCAATTTTCGAACATTTCTGTTAGCGGCGTCGTACATGTGATATGAGACAAGCCGTGAACCGGGACGGACGCAGTTTGTCATCCGAGGCCCGTCAAGCCCTACGTATGCGCGCGGTACGTGCCGTGC
>CALLPP010000184.1 GCA_938015655.1 uncultured Algisphaera sp. | reverse complement strand
AAGGCGACGCCGTGTCCTCGGGCGACGCGATCGCCGACGTGGAGACCGACAAGGCGACCATGGAGGTGCAGGTGTTCGACGACGCCACCGTGGCCAAGACCTTCATTGAAGAGGGCGCCACCGTGCCGGTGGGCGAGGTGATCCTGGTCCTCGCTGAGAAGGGTGAGAGCGCCGAAGACGCGATCAAGAACGCCGACACCAGCGGTGACACCGGTGGCGGGGCGGCCGACAGCGCGCCGGCGCCCGAGGCGGCCGCGCCCGCCGCGCCCAGTGGCGGCGGCGGCGGAGCCAAGGTCCGCGTCTCGCCCCTGGCCCGCAAGCTGGCCGACGAGCACGGCGTGGACCTGAGTTCGATCAGCGGCTCGGGCCCCGACGGGCGCATCATCAAGCGCGACGTGCTGGCCGCGGCCGAAGGCAAGAGCACGGGCGGCGGCGGTGGCGTCTCGGCTCCGGCCGCGGCTGCCGCTGCATCGGCGCCGGTGGCCGCGACGAGTTCCGCCGCCGCGGGCCTGGAAGCCAAGACCATTCAGCTCACCGGCATGCGCAAGACCATCGCCAAGCGCCTGGTCGAGAGCAAGACCACCGTCCCGCACTTCCAGGTCAGCGTCGCGGTGAACATGGACCCGCTGATGGAGCTGCGCAAGACCATTAACGGCCAGCTCGAAAGCCAGGGCATCAAGCTGAGCATCAACGACTTCGTGACCCGCGCCGTGGCCCTGGGCTGCGTGGAGCACCCCGGGGTCAACAGCAGCTGGAACGGCGACACCATCGTGCAGCACGGCACGGTGAACGTGGGCGTGGCCGTGAGCCTGCCCGAAGAAAAGGGCGGCGGACTGCTGGTCGCCACCATCCGCGACACCCACCAGAAGGGCCTGCGGCAGATCAGCGCCGACGTGAAGACCCTGGCCAAGAAGGCCCGCAGCGACAAGGGGCTCACGGTCAGCGAAATGTCTGACAGCACCATCACCATCAGCAACCTGGGCATGCCGCAGTACGGCGTCACCCAGTTCACCGCCATCGTGAACCCGCCGAATGCCGCGATCATCGCCGTGGGCGCCGCGATCCAGAAGCCGGTGGTCCGCGACGGCGCCATCGTCGTCGGCCACGAGATGAACGTGACCCTCAGCGGCGACCACCGCACCATCGACGGTGCCGTGGGCGCCCAGTACCTCGCCACCGTCAAGCGGTTGCTAGAGAACCCTGCGGCCTTGCTGGTCTAAGCCGGCCTTGCGGCCCGCGCCCGTGTTGCCCCGGCCCGGTGCCGGGGTTTTTTGTGGGCGGGGGGTGCTCTGGTGTCCTGTCACGTCTAAATTCGGGAGTTTGCTCCCTGCACGCTTGCGGATCCATGCCGCGGCGGGCCGTGCCTGCGCCGCTCGCCCGAAAAACCTAACTCGTATTTTGAGATCTGACGGTGCACTAGCCCAGGGCGGTGAACCCGCCGGCATCTTGGCCTGGCGTGAGGGCGTAGGCCTGGTTGGCGAAGAAGGCGGTGGATTCTTGGCTGAGCGCCAGGGTGGTGGAGGTGCTCTGGCTGAAGGAAAGCAGCGACAGGGACGAGCTGGTGGCGCCCGCGGCGCTGCCACCCGCCAGGGCACCGAGGGCGCCCAGCAGCGCGTCGGTGCCGCCGCCGTCGGTGTCGCCAAACAGGGTCTGCAAGACCAGCAGCAGCACCAAGGCTTGTAGCGTCTCGGCCGTCTCGCCGCCCCGGCCCGCGGCGCCAACCGCGGAGGCGCTGCTCTGCGTGACGGCGGTGATTGAGGTGGACGAGGTCTCTTGCAGCGCCGCGGTGCTGCGGGTGCTCACCCCAGCGGCGGTTTCAAAAGACGGGGAAGCGGAGAACGCGGCGACGGCGGAGGGCATGGGGGGCTCGCGGAGAGGATCGGGACCTCCGAAGCCTGCCGCGGCCGGCGGCGTGGGGCGCCGCCGGCGCTGCGCGTTGATGTAAACCCCATGATTTGTTTAGGTAAGAGCTTTTGGTGCTCGGTGCTAGCCGGGTCCGGCTGTGCGGGTTGCGGATCTGACACCACAGACCGGGCCCCCGGGCCGGACGACCCGGCGCGCAGCCCCGGGACCGTGAGGCGCGGAAGCAGCCCGCATCGCTGCGGGGCTTGCGTGGGCGGGCAGGGTGCGGGCCGTCGGGCCGTGGCGAATGATCCGTTTCGGCTCCGGTGAGGCTGGAAAACGGACCCGGCGGCGGAATCTGGATCGATGAATTAGCCCAGGTGGGCTTCGCGCTGGCGGCGGAGGCAGTTCTCCAGCTCGCGCCGGGCGTCGGCTTCGCCCCGGGCCCAGGCCTGGATGAGCCGCCGCATCCGCTTTTTGACCGCGACGCTGACCGGCAGTTCCGCGATCTGTTCGAGGCAGCGCCGCTCGCCGAAGGGGGCGGTGCGGATCAGCCGCTCCACGCGGCGGAAGGTGCGGGCCCCGCGGGAGGCGGTGCGGGCGGTTTTCTCGGCGGGGGGGGGCAGGGTCTTCACCCTTTTTAATTCGGCACAGCGCGGGGCTCAGTTAAGCGAAGGGCCACGAAAAGAAACCGCCATCCGCCGCGGGGGCAAGTTGTTACGCCCCCCTTGCGTTTTGCGCGCTCGCCGCAGCATCGTGGGGTTCGGTGCCCGGCCCCAGGGGGATGCGGCTGGCCCCCAAGACCGCGCCGGTGTCCCCGTCTTGGACCAGCACCACCACCGCGCTGCGGCCGGTCTGCAGATCGTCGGGCAGGGCGAGCTCGGTGCGGCCCGTGCTTTGGGCTTCTTGAGACTGCCAGCGACGCACCACCGCGTCGTGGGCCAGGGTCCGGCCGCGGTTCTCGCCCCGGCCCACCTGCGAGACGAGGCCGTCTTCGGTGACGGCGATGTGCAAACGGGCCCCCGCAGGAAGCGGGCCCTCCAGGGCCCACGCGACGGCCAGGGTGCTCGCGTCGTCGGGCTGGGCGTTGAGTGTCACGCCCACGGGCGCCACCGCGGCCAGGGCCGTTTCGATGGCGCGCTTGGCGTCCGACGGGGAGGATCCGACGAACGAGGCGACGCCGTTGACCACCATGTTGGGGGTGTACACCCGCCCGTCTTCAAGCCGGCGTGCGTAGGACCGTTGACGGGCGCTGAAACGCGGGTCGGCGTACGGATCGGCCCAGCCCAGCCGGTCCCAGTAGTCCACGTGGTAGGCCAGGGCGATGAGCGGCAGGCCCTCGGCGTTGACCGTCACCGCGTGCAGCTCATTGAGTAGCCTTTCCGCCGGCGGACAGCTGGAGCAGCCCTCGGAGGTAAACAACTCCACCACCGCGACGCGCTCTGCCGCTGCGTGCGGCGACAGAGTCAGAGCCAAGAGAACGAGTCCGGCAAACAACGGGCGCAGGGTGGTCTGGGGCATGCGGGCAGAACCCGCCGCGCCGCGGCCGTTATTCCGTGGTGGTGACCTTCAAGACCGCGGCGGCCATCATCCCCCCGTCGTCGGACTGGGTCAGCGTCACCCGGTTGTGCCGCTGCACCGCTTCGACGGGCAGGGTGATCTCGACGCACGTGTCGTAGTGCTGGATGCCTGCGGAGTGGCTCAGGTCCACCACGAAATCCAGGCCGTTGAAGCGGACGGTGAGTGGCTGGGTGAAGCCGCCCTTGCGCTGCACGCCGACACGCAGTGTGGCGGCGTGGGGCGGGGCGTCGGCCACCGACTCGGGGGCCCCCACGGTCAGGTTCTGAGGCGACCCGGTGGGCATGAGGGTGCGCGAGCCGTAGTGCCGGGTTTCGTTTAGCGTGCGCTCGGGGCGGAAGGGGCGGTCGAGGGTGAGCTGCAGCACGGTGGTTTCTTCGGGGGCGACGGCGATGTGGCCGAGGCTGCGGGTGACCTCCACCGTGTCGTAACGCAACTCGCCGCGGTCCAGGTACAGCCGGCGCTGCGTGGCGGTGGCCACGCCGCGGCCGCCAAGGGCGGCGCCCAGGTTCACGGTGATGCGCTGGGCCTTCATGTTGCTGACCGCCAGCCACAGGGTGTGGCCCCGGGCCACGGCGTGGGCGTGTACGTGCGGGGTGCCGGAGGTGACCGGGACCATGGTGCCGGCGTAGCCGTCCCACAGGTCCAGGAACCAGGCGGGCTTGTTGGGGCGGATGCCGGTCATCGGCGAGCCGGGGATGCCCGAGGCGATCCCCACGCGGTTGGCGGTGAGGGCGGTGGGGTCGCGGTTTTCGTCAACCGTGTCGTACTTGAACAGGCCCATGGGGTTTTCGGGCTGCCACCACTGCAAGGGGATGGCGAAGGGCACGCACAGGTCCAGCTCGTCGGGCCGCTGCATGAACTGCACCAGATACGCGCTCCAGTTGCGCACCGCCTGCCACTGCTGGTAGTCCTCGGGCCCGCCGGCGAGGGTGCCGAACTCGCTGAGCACGAACGGCACGGTGTTGTTGGTCTGAACGCCGTGGCTGCGCAGCAGGTCCAGGTAGGCGGTGGCCCGCCCCAGCAGGTAGGTGTTGGTGCCTTCGCGCAGGCGGTCTTCAAAAAGAAGCCCCGCGCCTTCGTAAAAGTGGTGGGAGTAGAAGTCCAGCCTGCCGCGGGTGTCGTCCATGAAGGCCATCTGCTGGCGGCCCAGCCGCCAGTCGGCCGCCGACAAAAAGGGGTAGGCCGAGGTGGGCCCGCCGACCTTGGCCTGGGGCACGAAGCGCCGCACGCCGTCGGCCACGCGGTTGTGAAAGTCCGCCAGCTTGGCCCAGGAGTTCTGGCCGTCCGGGCCCACCGGGGCGCCGTGGTAGCTCCACTCGTAGGGCACGTCGGCTTCGTTTTTCACTTCGACAAAGGCGGGCACCAGCCCGGTCTTCTCGGCCACCATCTTGACCGTCCGCCCCGCAGTCTCGGCGGCGGCGTCGAAGTCGGCCGGCGTGCCGCGCGAGTTCACGATGCCCGGCCCGCGGTGCTGGTTGAAGCTGGGCCACTCGTCCAGGCACAGGGCGTAGTCCAGGTCGGAGAAGCGCTCGGCCATGCCCCGGGCAATCGTCGCCGGCCAGTCCCAGGGCGCGTCGAAGAACGCGGGGTCCACGTGGCCGGGGCGGTTCGGGTCTTCGTTAAACGGCGGCTTGTTGGGGTACTCGTCGTCGTAGCCCTGCTCCAGCATGGGGCCGATCTTCAGGATCTGCCGACCGGGCAAAAAACCGCGCTCCGCCGCGTGGTCCAGCACGCCCCAGGGCCCGCCCCAGGGCGCGGCGTACACGCGGAAGAACTTCTCGCGCTCGAAGCGGGATTCGCCGGCGATGGCCCGCTTGGCGTCCAGGTCCAGGGCCAGGGGCACGTTCAGCACCGGCTTGTCCGCGGCCAGCACCGACCAGGGCGACTCGTCGAACACCTCGCCGATACCCCGCTCGTTGATCAACAGGCGGATGGCGTCCAGCCGGCCGGTGCCGCTGACCACCAGGGTGTAGGTCACCCCGTCGTGGGCGGGAATGTTCTTGGCCTGAAACACGTTGGTCGTGTCGGTTTTGTACCAGTGCTGGTGCGGGGCGCTCAGGCCGTCGCTGCCCTCCCAGGCCACGGCCAGCTCGGCCACGTCGCCCACCAGCTGCATCTGGGTGAAGAAGCCCCACACCGGCAGCAGGTTGTCGGGCACGGGGATCCGCGTCGCGCCCTCCACCGCGCCGGTGTCCAGGGCAAAGCGGACCGCCTGCAGGCGGGTCTCGTTGCTGTTGACCTGCACCACGGTGTCGGTCTCGTGCTGGGCCGCGGCGGCAAAAAGGTCGGCCAGCGCTTGCTTCTGGGCCTGCGCGGAGGGCGGCAGCTGCACGGCTTCCGGGGCCGTTGCCGTTGCCGGTACTGCGGCGGCGGCGGGGTGCGTTGCGGGGGCCGGGTTGGGCGCGGGCTCGGCCGCGCAGCCGGTCAGGGCCAGGGCCAGCGTGAGCGGCAGGGTCAGCACGGCGAGGGGCGGTCGGGACAACGCGGAGCTCCGGTGGAGGAAAAACAGGGCCGATCCAAATGAGGTTATCGCGCGGGCGCGGCGCCGAAGCGCCGCGGGTAAAGCCCGCGGTTGACCCGCCGGGCGGCCTCCACCAGTTCCGGGTAGGGCCGGTCGGTGGTGCTCACAAAGCCGCTGTTGTAGTTCTCGCCGTCGATCGCCCGGCCGGTGGTGGGCGAGTCGATGTACTGGAACCAGTGAGCGCCCACCAGGGCGGGGTGGTCGATGGCGCTGTTGACGTACTGCGCGTACTTGACGCCGCGGTCGGCCTGGTCCGCGGCGGTGCCGATGCCGCCGTGGAACATGCCCCGGTCCACCGCGCCGAAGTGAAACTCGCCCAGCAGCCCCGGGCGGTCGGTGCGGGCCAGGGTGTCGGCCAGGTGGCCGGGCATACCCTCGGTGTAGAGGTTGTAACTCACCACGTCGCAGTGCCGGGCCGCGGCGTCCACGGCCTCAGGGGTCATGCCCCAGTCGGCGAAGCGGCTGCCCAGGTACAGGTGATGGGGCATGGCCCGCCGCAGCTCGGCTTTAACCGTCGCGAAGTAGCGGTCGGCGATCGCTTCGGATAGCACGGCGTAGCGGGCCTGCTGGCCGTCGCTCAGCTCGCCGTCGTGAGCAAAGCCACGGTCAAATGCGTCCCAAGACGCCACCGCGGTGCCCCAGTCTGCGTTGAGCGCGTCGATGCCGGTGTAGGCCTCGCGCAGCAGCGCGGACAGGGCGGCTTTGGCGGGGGCCTTGGCCGCGTCTTGCTTTAACGCGTTGATGACCAGCCCGTAGCGCCCCGCGTCGCCCGACGTGGTGCCCCAGCTTAGCTCGTTGTCGATGAACACCCCCACGCACCACGGGTCGCCGGCGACCTGCGCGGCCACGCGGTCCACCGCCTCCCGCACGCTCTGGACGAACCGCGGGTCGAAGGGGTCGTGGATCGGTGCCCAGTAGTCGTTGCTGCCTTTGAGGCGCGCGTGGGGGCCCTGCACCCACCCGTGCGCGAAATAGGCGACCCGGCCGTTGCCGTAGAACGCCGGGTCGGCCCAGTTGCCCAGGCCGGTGAAGCCCCAGTCGGTCATGCGGTCCAGGGTGGTCTTCCGCCAGCGTTTCAGGCCGTCGGGGTCGTCGGCCCGGCCGTACTTGCGCTGCAGGTTGGCGGCGTAGAAGCTGAACGTCTCGCCCGCGGGCACGGCGCCGGTGTGGATGTTCTGGGCGTGGCCGTAGTGCGCAGCCAAGGGGTCGTCGGCCTCGGGCAGCCAGGTGAACATGTCCCGCCGCAAGGCCGAGACCACGCGGCCGTCCGCCCGCCCGGTCACGGTGTAGGTGTTGTCCAGCCGGGCGTTGGCGATGCCGGTGGCAAAAAACAGGCGGCCGTCCGGGTCCACCAGGGTCCACCGGCCCGCGTGCCGGTCCACGCGGAAGTACCCGGTGGCTTCCAGCGTCGGTCCGTCTTTCCAGCCCCCGAAGCGCGAGCGGTCCGGCAGGGGCCGGGCGTTGTTCAGGGCCTGGGCTTCGCGGTCCGCGTCGTCGGAAAGCTGCCCGGGCCCCGCGGCTTTGCCGGGCCACCGTGCGGCGGTGTGCTGCCCCAACGCGTCCACCAGCCCCGTCAGCGGCGCGGTCGCGCCGTCGGGCGCCGGCACCACCCGCAGGTTGTCGAAGACCAGCGTGCGGTCGGTCAGGTTGCCCTTCGTATACAGCTGCACCCAGCTGATCTGCGTGGTGTCCAGCCGCCGGGCGCCCCAGGCGTAGCGGAAGGCGTCCGCCTGGCCGTCCAGCGGGTTGAGGCCCGCGGGCACGCGGTGGGGCAGGCCTTTCAGCCCCGGCTCGTCGGCGGCCGAGTCCAGGTCTAGAAAGAACGTGCCCGCGGCGCCCGGGCCCACGTTGGCGTGGGCGGTGAGCGCACCGCCCGCGGCGTCGCGCACGGTGATGAACAGCTGCGCCGAAGCCTGGGCGTCGCCGCGCACGTCCACCGCCAAGCACACCGGCCCCTGCGCCGACCAGTCCCAGGGCTGGACGGGGGTCAGCCGCAGGTTTTTATAAAGCGCCGCGGCGGGGAACACGGCCCGCAGGGCGTGGCCCTCTCCGTGCTGGATTCGGGTCAGCACCGTCTCACTGGGCACCAACGTCGGTGGCAGCGGATTGGACTCAAAATCTTCAAGCACCACGGCGGCGGCGGCCGGCGCGCGGCCGGGCAGCGTCACGGTCTGCGTCTGGCCGCCGAACCCGTCGGGGCGCTCGTGAGCCCGCACAGTGACCTGCGCGACCCCATCGGGGATCGTGAGGCCCGACTGGCTGCGGGTGAACGGCTGCTCGTTCACGTGCGGGTGGCCCAGCACCCGCGTGAAGGCGTCGGACGCGCGCCGCTTCACCACCGTGCCGTCGGGCAGCACCACGTCCCAGCCGTCGGCGTAGTCCTTCCACCCCCGGTCCGCGTGGCGGACGGTGACGCGGAAGGTCCACGTGCCGTCGTCGGCCTGAACGGTCGTGGCGTCCACCACGTCCGCGTCGCCCCCGGAGCGGGGGTCGGCCCGGCCGCACACCGCGCTGGACCCGAGCATTAGAACCAGCAAAACAAGACGAACCATGGAGATCTCCCGAAGAGAGCGTGAAACCCGGGGCAGCGTATCCCGCCCGTGCCCGGCGAGAGACGTTTCACCACCGAGCGTGGAGCCGGGGGCTGGGTCAGGGGGCTAGGTCAGGGGGCTGCGCCGTGGGGCCGCGTCGAGGCTTCGGGCCCGAGGATCTGGCCCAGCGTCACGACATGCTCGTGCCCGTAGCGGCTGTGCCCGCCGGGCGTGCGCCGCGCGGGGGGCAGCAGACCTTTTTGTTCCCAGACCCGCAGGGTCTCGGGCGACACGCCGAAGCGCGCCGCCAGCGGGCCGATGGTCGTCCGGGCGTGGGTGGGAGCTGGGGCGTGAGGTTGGGCATGGCGGTGCTTTCGTTGGGGGGCGGGGTTCGCGATGCCAAGCACCGCCTTCGAAACCTCCGCCCGGGACTCGAACCCGGTTTGCCGGCGTGAAAAGCCGGAGTCGTAACCTTTGACTTGCGGAGCCGGATGTGAAGAGCAGAAAGATGCGCGGGGCAAAACCACGGGGCCGGCTTGCACCGGTCCCGCGGGTTGGGGGTTAAACGAATCAGGAGGCCTCGATCAGCGAGCGGACCTGCGGGCGTCAGGCTTCCGAGCCCAGGCGCTGCCGGCGGTATCGGCGCGACAAGCAGTCGAGGTCGGTTTTGCGGATCGGCGGACCGGCCAACTCGGCCTGCCAGCCTTGGTCGGGACCGGCGGGCAAGTCAATGCGGACAAGGTTGCTGACCCGGGCGTGTTGCGCCGGAATGAATCCGACCCTGCACCGTCCGGATTTCCGCACGAGGCGTTGGCTATACAGACTCTGCATGCGTCGCTCCTTTCGGTCTTGCGGGTGGGTGTATTTTCAGAAAATGAGCGAACAGCAGTCTGGCGAAGCCATCCCGACGCGTACTCCGGGCCGGTGAATCAATCGTGTAGTTCAGTGTTCCAGTACGCCGCGTCCACGAAGTGCTGCCGCGCGTCTTGGAGAAAACGCGGCGAGCGGAACAGCAGCCCCGCGGGGTCGGGTTTCCGCGCGGGGCGGATCAGCGTGAGGCCGGCCTCGTCGGGGTGCGGCCGCCTTTACGCGCGTTCACCGCGACCGAGCAGCACACCAGGTTCTCCCAGGTGGTTTTGCTGCCGCGCGAGCTGGGCACGACGTAGTCGAGGTCGAGCCGGCTGAGCCGCAGGATGGCTCGGCGGACGCGGTCGAAACACAGCAGCCGGACGACCGGTGGCACCGTGATCCCGCTGGCAACCGTTTTCACAAACGGTTGCGGGGTGGCATCGAAATCATGGGCGCACGCGCTGAGCGTGTGCCAGTCGTCGAAGTTGTAGGCCTGATCGTCGGTGTCGACAGCCTGTACCCGGCCCACGAACAGGTCGGTGAGGGCTTCGGCGGCGGTGCTGATCCGCAGCGCGGTCCAGTTTTTGTTCAAGACCAGGACGCCGGCCTGCAAGGCCGTGGTCACGGGGACCTCCTTTCGCGGGGTTGGAGCGAGGTTTTGGATGCCCGTGGAGCCGGGAGGAATCGAACCTCGGTCGTCCGGTGGCGGGCCGGTTGCTCTGCCCAATGAACGACAAGTCAATCGTGAAACCAATCGCCGCGGCTGGGTTCGAACCGGCGGCCGCCCCTGGGTGAGAGGGGTGCTCTTCCAACTGAGCTACGCGGCAAGATGGAGGATCTATTCCCCGGTGCCCGATTGCGCCGGGGATCCTCTTGTTGCATCCATCTGCTCTTCACTTGTCAAAGTGGCGTGAACCGTTCACGCCGCCTCCGAGGAGGTAAGCCGCTGATCGTGGAGTCGAACCAAGGCTTCCCCGGGGGCGCAAAATGGCCTAGGGGGGCGCTCTTCCGGCTGAGCCAATAGCGTGTAGGGTTGGCGCACCGATCGCGCCCGCGGCCGTTAGCTGCGTGGGGTGCGAGGGGCGCACGCGGGGTTCGGAGTTCAAGTCACGACGGCAGGAGTTGAACCTGCAACCTTTCCCGTATGAAGGGCTTGCCCTACCGTTGAGCCACGTCGCGTGGGGGGGGAATCATGGGGTTCTCTGGAGGCGGGTGGGATAGGAAGGGGCAGGAGTAGGGCGGGGCAAGGAACGGTGAACGGGCACCACGCGGGGCGGTGGAAGCAGGACCGCGGAGCGGAAAGACCAGTGGCCGGGGCCCGGTCGGGCGGCCGAAACGCGCGGCGGGCTTGGATTGTGGGTCGGGGGGAAAGGCTCAGGCCGTGGCACGGGGATTGGTCATAAAACGCCATGAAAAGCATGGTTTTATGGCGCCATTGCCGGCGAGGCGTTCCGCGGCCGGGCGGTATCCCTGCCTGGTCTGCGGGATTCGGGCCGCGCCTGAATGGGCGCGGGTAGAGCGGGGCGCCTGAACACGGCCAGCACGTCGGCGAGCATGCGCTCGGCCTGATTCAAAATGTGCTGGTGGGTGGTCATGGCGGGCTCGGTCTCGGGGAGACAAAAAAACGATGGGTAAACATATCGACGCCTCACCTCCGACGCAGCAGTTTTGCGAAAAAGCGATTGAGGTTTTTGAAGTTTGTGTTTTGCCCCGCGCTCGACGCCGGGTCAGGCGGTGGTGTCTTCCACCCAGGCTGGCCATAAAACGTGCCATTGCTCGGGGTGTTGGCGGACGACCGCTTCGATGGCCCGGACCACGGCGTGGGTGGCAGGTTCGACGGCGGACGCGTCGGGAACCGCCACCGCCTCGCCCAAGACGATGCGCACGCGGTGGTCGGCGTCGGCTGGGCCGCGCACCGCAAAGACCGGCACCAGGGGAGCGCCGGTCATCGCGGCCAGCTTGGCCGGGCCCACGGGCACGCGTAGGTGCCCGTCGAAAAACGGCGCGTCGGTGCTCTGCTGGCCCGGCTCGGCGCGGTCGCCCTGCAGTAGCACCACGCCGTTGGCTTGCAGGGCGTCGCGCAGAGCCAGCCAGCTGGTCAGGCCGTCGTCGATGGGGGCTTCGTGGATGCCCAGGTTGCGGTGCAGCGTGCTGCGGGCTGCTTCGAACGCGCCCATCGCGTCGCGACGGAAGACCACATGCACGCGGTCTTCGGTCTTGCGGAGTTCGGCCAGGCCGACTTCGAAGTTTCCCAGGTGCGCGGTGACAAGCACGGCGCCCTTGCCCGCGAAGGCGCCGACGGTGCGGACCGCCCGGTACGGGGCGGCTCCGCGGGCGACCTCGACCCGAGCGGAGAGCTGGGCGAGGGTGTGGTGCTGGTGGGCGCCAACTTCGCAGACAAAGTCGTAAAAACTGGCCACGGTGCGCCGGGCCAGGGTGACACGCTGGTGGCGCGTGGCGTGTGGACCCAAAATCCGCGCGGCGTTGGCCAACGGGCCGCGACGCAGGGTGGACGAGGCCATCCACGCCAGGGCCAGTGCGGGCTGCTTGATGAAGCGGGGCACCGACGGGGCGTGGCGGTTGAACCAGAACAGCAGCCGCAGGGCGCGGTCCGAGGGGCGGGGGGCGTCGCTCACGGGCTCACGGTGCCGAGCGGCCGCACCACGGTGGTGCCCGGAGGGGAAGTGAATGTCAGAGCGTCCGGGTCGAGGTCCGCGTGGGGTTCGGCGTTGAAGAAGGTCATCGCGGTCGTTTCGCCGTCCAAATCGGTCAAGGCAAAGCGGTGGAGGTGTCCGGTGTCGGTGCCCACCTCCACGCGGATGCCTTCGAGGGCGTCGGTCATGTCTTCGCTGCGCGGCACGAGGGTGAGCACGAGGTGGCGGCGGTCGGGACTGAGCGCCCAGGTGTCCAGGCTGAAATGCTTGCGCAGCACCGCGAGGTCGGGCACCGGAGATGTGGCGAGGGCTGCGAGGGCCGGTCCGCCCAGGCCGCCGGCCAGGGGGTAGATTTCCAGGATTCGCTGCTGGGGGTAGTAAACCCGCAGGGCTTGCCCGTCCATCAGCACAGTGCTGGCGTGCGGCGGGTCGGTGTCCCACCGGGCCACGCCGCCGTCCATCCGCACCGTACCGTGCGAGACGATCGGGTCGCGGAGCAACGGCGAGAATTTTTCTTGTTTGAACCGCGCCCGGTAGGCGGTGGTAGCCCCGTGCCCGGCGGCGATGCGCTCGAGTTCGGCCCATCCACGGTGGGCCGGAAGCACGGCGGTTTGAGACGTGCCCGGCGGCGGGCTGGCCCGGCCAGGGGCCGGGGCGTGCAGCAGGGCGGCGGCCAGTGCCAGCGCGGCCAGGGGGTGCGGAAGATTCATGGGGCGGGGGGCGTTTCGACCCGGGCCAGGGTCAGGGCGCCGCGAGCCACCACCGCGCCTGCGCAGCGGGCCTGTACGGAAAACTGGCCCAGGGCGCCGTGCAGGCGCTCAACTGTGGCGTGCAGTTCGATGTCGGCGGGGGGGGCCACCGGGTGTTTGAACCGCAGGTCCAGCTGGGCCAACACGCCGCCGGCGGGCCCACCGTCCACGAACCCCACCACCCCGGCCATCTGGGCGAGGGCTTCGCCGATCAGCACCCCGGGCACCACCGGCCGGCCCGGGAAGTGGCCGGCGAAGAACGGCTCGTCGCCGGTGGGCGACCAGCGGCCCACGCCGCGGATCCCTGGCTCCAGTTCGGTGATCTGATCCACATAGCGAAACGCCGGGCCGTGGGGCAGGCAGGACAGTGCGTCGGCGGGCACGGGGTGTGGCGAGGCCGCCACTAGACCACACTGCCGACGTGGGGTTCAAGATAGCTCGCGAGCGTGTCAACGCTCGTGAAGATGGCGGGCCCGATGTCCTGGTTCGGGATTTTGTAGCCCATCTCTTTTTCAATGCTGGTGACCACCATCAAAAAATCCAGCGAATCGAGGTCCAGGTCTTCACCGCCCAGGGGCGCGTTGTCGGCCAGTTCGAAGCCTTCACCCAGCTTCAAGTCGCGGCGCAGGATACCTTTGACGCGATCCAACGTCTGCCGGGTGGCGGGGCGGGTGGGCTCGTCGGGAATCGAGATACTCACCGCTGGATTATAACCCCGTGTCATGGCGGCCCCGGCGCGGCGGAAGCCGGTGAGGGTCAGGGGGCGGCCCTCCGCCCGGCCCCGAGGATTGGCGGGTCGGCCAATAGCAGCCGTACGCGTTGTGCGGGTGAAAAGTCGGGCGCAGAGAAAGCCAGCCGCAGGCCCACGTCCGCAAAACCGCGGCTTCCGGTGAAAAGGTTGTAGGGCTGCGGGATGCCGGGCGACGCGGTCGGGACCGAAAGCGCCGACCCCCCCGCCACGGCGAAGGCGTTTTTGTGGGCGCTGCGGAAGGCCTTGATCCGGGTCTGAATGTTACCCCGACCGCGGTCCATCAGGGCGGTGGGGTCCACCGGGGCGCGGGTAATCAGCTCCGCAACGTTGCCCCGCAGGTCCGCCAGGGCCGCGGGGGTGGACTCGTCGGCACGGGGCACCGGGCGCAGCCAGACCACCCCGTCGTCGCTGGTGCCCGCGGTTAGCGGATCAGACCTGCGGGTGGTGATCATCTGGTCGCTGTCGGCCCAGGCCAGGTCACGCTCGCCCCGCTGGATACGGGAGGCGATCTGCGCGGCGTGGTCGCCCCAGGCCCGGTCGCGCAGGTTCGGCGGAACCTCGCGCTGAAGGCCGTGCTCCGCGGCCAGGTTCCACTCGGCCTCGGTGGGCAGGCGGCAACCCAACAGACCCGCGAGGTAGACCGCGGCCTCGGCCGAGACGTAGTTCAACGGGCTGCGGGGCGAGGGACGGTCCGCGTGATCTTCGCCGGGACGCCACGAGCCGGGATTGACGCTCAGCGGGGTGGGCCTCCCTTGTTCCCGGGCCTGGGGGTCGTAAACCCAGGTGCGGGGGCCTTTGTGCGCGTCGTCACCGGTGGGAATGCCCAGCAGGGCGGTGAGCTCACGACCTGTAGCGAGGTCGCGGGCCGTGGCGAGGGCCGTGGCGACGGGCAGCTCGCTCTCGGCGAGGTAGTACGGGCCGTCGGGGCCTACGATCCGGACAAACCGCAGGCGGTCGTTGCCCAGGGCGAACGTTGCGGCCTGGTTCTGATCGAGCGACACCAGCGTCCAGCCCGCGCGGGCGGGGCCCGCGGATTCGAAGTGGTTGGTGGTGGAAGACGTTTCGGCGGTCAGGGCAATGAGTTCATCCACCCAGGGCCCCGCGTCCGGGTCGCTGCGGAACGCGGCGGCACCACGAGCAAACGCGCGGGCCTGCCGCAGCAACGCGGCGTCGTCTTGGTCCGGGGCGGCGGCGGTCGCAGTTTGCAGGTCTGTCAGCCGCGCGTTGAAACGCATCCGCGGGGGCATGGCCTCGCTCGGGACCGCCAGGCGGTCGGCGGCGGCGAGCACCGCGGCGATCTGCTGCCGGTCGCCGGCGGTTTCGGCCAGGCGCTGCCAGGCGACGAGCTGTTGCTTCGCCAGCCGGTCGTGCCAGTGGGCGCGGCGTTCGGGGTCTTGGATGCCTTCGAGTTGCCCGGCGGCCTGCTCGGCAACGCGCAGTCTCTCCTGCGCGGCGGCAAACGACGCGGGCCGCGATCCCGACGCCGCGTGCTCGGAAAGTTGGGCCCAGGCGGCCAGGCGGACCAGCGGCTCGACGTCGCCGGCGGTCTGATCGTCGGTGGCTTGGCCGCGGTGGGCCACGACGGCCCGGCGGCCGCGGTTCAGCACCGCCTGGGCGGGACCGGACAGTTCCGGATCCTCCAGCAGAGGGTGCTGGGCCTGGTCGATGCGCTGGATCAGCAGCTGCCCGCCCCGCCGCAGGGCGGGGTCGTCGGGCAGGCGGACCTCGCGGAACATCCGGTCGATGTCTTGAGATAGGTCGTGCAGCCCCTCGGCGGCGCGGAGGGTGTTGAGATACGACGCACGCTCGCGGTCCCACACCCGGGTGTCGACCGGCAGCGGGCCGCGCAGCAGCTCGGTGAACCCCGCTTCGCGAGCGTTCTGGCAGTGGCGAATGAGCGCCTGCCGCAGCGCCGCGGATTCGGGAGAGCGGTCGGTTGCGCGGTCTTGGCCAAAGGTGGGGGCGGGCGGCAGGCTGCGGTCGCCACCGGGTTCAATCAGTGCGTAGAGCCGGGTCCGCACGTCTTGGGCGTCGCGGGACATCGCGTTCGGGTCGCCGTTGCGTTCGAGCCGGTCGCCCAGCTGCAGCAGCTCGGCCCGCCAGCGGGCGTCCACGACCTCCGAGCGATGGGAGGCCTGGGTGAGGGGTTCACCGTCGAGGATCGCATTGACCGCTTCGTTGACCGACGTGCGGACGGCCAGGTTCTGCATCGCCGAAGCGAGGCTGGCGATCTCGCCTTCGATGTCGTAGCGATCCACGGTGAGGCGCTCGCTCTCCCGCGAGGTGAGCATCGGCTCGGTGACGGATTGCACCCGGGCCTCCAGGGCCGCGGCCCGCTGACGGGCCAGGTGGGCGTCGTCGGTCCGCCCCGCGCGGGCGAGCGCGTCGGCGTGGTCGAGGATTTCGTCCAGCCGACCCCGCGCGTCGCGCGCCCAGGCCACCCGCCAGTCATGGTCCATCGCGAAGTAGCGCCGCACTTCTTGCAGCCACTGGCGGTACACGCGGCGGGCGTCCAAGGCCGGGTCTTGAAGCAAGACGTAGGCCTCGCCTTCGGCCCGGAACCCGTCATAATCCAGATTCTTCCAGCCTTGGCTCTCGAGGGTGAGCCGGAACCGCTCGCCGAAGGCCGCCAGGGGCTGGAGGGCTTCGCCCAGGGCTTGCAGGTGCTGCGCTTCGGTGCCGCCGCGGGGCAGGCGGTCTTCGGTGAGGGCGGTCACGGTGCCGCGGAAGTGCTGGAGCACCGGATCGTTGACGCGTTCCAGCACGGCCAGGTCTTCACCGAGCTGAAGGGCGTTGGCGGCGATGACCGCGGCCCGGGCTTCGACGGCGATCATCCGCGGCAGCGCATCGGAAAGGGTTGCCTGACCCCGCGGGGGGGCGTCTTTTAAAACGTCGCGTAAGTGGTCGGTCGCACGGTCCCACCCGCAGTCGGCAAAGACCTTCAGGTGCTCCTGGAGAGCGGCGTGGACCGGCCAGGCGTCGAAGGCTTCCAGCAGGCGGGTGATGCTGGCCGCAGCGGCCCGGGTCTTGGCGACGCCTTCGTCGGTGCGCACGGCTTCGGGCGGGTCGGCGGCCAGGTCGGCGTACGCGGTCCCGCGGGCTTGCGCGATGTAGCGGGGGTCGAAGTTGTAGATCCCGATGTTGGCCTGGGCGTTGATCAGGCTCTGGTCGCGGAGCATTTCGAGGTCGTCGTCGGTGAGCCGTTCAAGAAACGGGGCGTACCACGTCTCGTAGTCCTGACAGAGCTGCACCCACTGGTCCCGGGCCGGGCCGTCGAACTGGGGACGCGGCCAGAGGGTCCAGATCCCCAACGCCAGCAGTAAAACCCCCGCCACGGCTGCGGGAACCCGCCAGCGGCGCGGCTGGGCTCGGCGGCGGTCCTGGTCAAGCGGCGTCTCGGGCTGGGTGCGGCTGCGGGGCAGGTCGCGCTGCAGCTCGCGCTGCAGGCGGTCGGGGATGCTGGAGACCTCGGGTTGCCGCAGGCGGACATTCGACCGCTCGACCGAGAGGCGCACGGCGGGTTGGGGGGGCAGGGTGTCTTCGTCCATCCTCGTGGTCTTTCCTGATCGTGGTGCCGGCGGATCGTGAAGCCGGCGGTGGCGCGTCGTCAGCCCAGGCGGCCCCGCTCCGAAGTCCCTTCGGGTGGTGGCGAGCCGCAAGTCAAGGCTCCTCAACAGGCCTACCCGCTCTTTCGGGGCGCGGATTCCTTCTGACAGGTCCAGACTCTCGGACCCGGCCAAGTGTCACAAAACGTCAGCTTTGCCAAGACCGGACAAAAGTCACGGCCTGAAAAAACCGATCGCAAGGTGCAGGCCTCATGCGAGGGCTGCATCGTGATTCCAGATTGCCTGAGATCCGATTTATCCCTGACTTTTTCGGAGCCAGAACCTGATGAACCGTCCTCTTCAATCCATCATCTTGTCGGGTTTTGCGGCCGCCGCTGGACTTAGTTTAGCGGCTTGCTCGTCGTCGAACAGCCTCCAGAACCACGGCTTCGCGGAGATCGGGGCCGCCCCGGTGTCCCTGGCCAGCGTGCAGCCCAGCTTCGGCGTGGGCGACGAGCTGGGCCAGATGATGTTTGGCCAGGTGGCGTGGTCTCCCGAGGCCAGCCCCACCCACGAGGTGCTGGTGATCGCCGAGGCGGAACCGCCGGCCCCCTCGTTTGACTGGGTACAGGGCTATTTGGCCCTGAAGTAACGCCGCGGGGTCCCAGCGGCCGTCCCCGGATGTGGGGGGGCGGGGCCGGGTTTGCATGTTCAGATAGACCGGGCCGACGCGGCGACGAGTTGATCCAGGCTCCGCGGGCTGAGGCCACGGGGGACGATCTTGCCGTAGGTCCACTGTTTGAATCGATCCAGTTCGGACACGCCTAGCCCCAGGTTGGGCATGGTGGAGTTGACCAGGTCCGAGAGCCCGCTGAGGGCGTCGAGGGTTTCCGGGTCGCTGGCGGCCAGCCACGAGGCGAAGGCGTCCGGATCGATTTCCGTGACTTCCTGGTCGGCCATGTAGCGGTCAGCGGCTTCTTGCAGCATGGACCGCACACGCTGGGTCTGGTCCACCGGCGCGAGACCGGGTTCTTCGTTGCTCAAGCCGCCGGCCGCATCAGCGGCGGCGTTCGGGTCGCTGGCAAAGACCACGTCGTACTGGTCCAGCGCGTCTTGGGCCGCGGAGTAAGACAGCCGCTCGCTGCTGATGACCGCGTTGCCGGGGTTTGCCGATAGGTCGTCGAATAGGTTGCTGGTGACCAGCGTGTTGGACAGCAGGCGGTCTTCAAAGCTCGTGGTCTCGAGGCCAAAGCGGTCGGCCAGGGCCTGACGCTGCACGTTGTCGGGGGTGACGCGGTCAAACCCGCTCAGGGCCAGGGGGTCGATGGGCAGCTGGGTGGCGTGGCGGTCGACAAAGGTGCTGGTGAGCGCCAGGGTGGAGGGCGGCGGCGGGAAGGGCTGACCGTTGAGCGACGCGGGCCCCACGTTGGGGTCCGCGTCGGGCGACAGGTTGATGAAGCCTTGCGGGGTGTTCAACCAGATCCGCTCGTTTGGGGCGGCATCGGCGAAGTACTCCAGCCGTGCGGTGTTGATGGTGATCATCGCGTTGTCGGAGATCGTCGAGAACTGCGAGCTGTCTTCGGACAGGATCAGCGGGGCGTTGCCGGTGTCGAGGGTGAAAGCCTGGGCATTGACCCGCCCGGTGTTCAGCACCGAGACGGCGAAGAGGTCGCCGGCACCGATGAGCACGTCCCCATTGGGGTTGTCGATGACCCCGCTGTTGATCACGTCGGTGAAGACCGGGCCCCGCGACTCGGGATCGTTGAAGCCTTCGATGCGGGCGAAGATCTGCCCCTCGGGCCCCTCGCTTAAAAGGATATCGCGGCCCACGACCATGGCCACGGTGCCGCCGTTGGCCTGCACCGTGCCTGCGTTGTCCACCACCCGCCCCACGAACACGACCCCGTCGTTGCCGAGGATCGAGTCCGAAAAGTTCTGGATGTTGCCGGTGCTGGCGCTGTTCTGAAATCGGTCGATGCCGGCAAGGAAATCCTCGTCGCTGACCACCGAGGCGGCGGCGACCAAGCGCCCGACGTTGACCACCGCGTCGCGGCCGAAGGTCACGCCCGCGGGGTTGACGATGTAGACCTGCCCGTTGCTGAGCAGGGCCCCGTTGATAAAGCTTTCGCCCGACCCTTGGACCTGGTTCAGCACCGCGGAGTTGGCGTTGGGCTGGTTAAACGTGACCGACTCGTTGGCCCCGATGTTGAACGAGTCGAACTGGATGATCGTCTGCTGGGTGGTGGTGTTGATCACCGTCTGCCCGCCCATGGTGCTGATGGTCGCCTCGCCGGAGGTCACCATGCCCCCTTGGGGCTGGGCCAGGGCCGGGGCCCGGCCGCCCAGGGCAACCAGCAGGGCACCCGCGGCCAACGTGGCGGGCAGGGCTTGGCGGCTGCGCGGGGTCCGCGCCCGGCGGCGGGTGGGGTGGTTCGCAGAGGGGTGGTGGGGTACGAGCATCTTGGGGTCTCCCTGCTCCCTTGGGGGAGCATCTCACAGTTTATGGGGCGGATCGCTGGCGAAGCAGCCGGCCGCCCGAACGGCGTTGGGGGGGTTAGTGGAGGAAAGTGAAGCTGAAGTGGAACTGCTGGGACCCGTCGTCCGAGTCCACGGCTTCGTTCAGGGCCAGGCCCCAGTCCGCCCGCAGGTTGAGGTTTCGCTTGTAGAGGAAGTCGACCCCCAGGCCCGCCCCGACCAAGGTTTCGTTGCTTTCAAAGAACTCTCGGTCGTTGTTGATCACACGGCCAAAGTCGATGAAAGCCTTGGGGATCAGGTCCCAGTCCGCGGCGCCGTAAGGCTGCTGGGGGAAGCGGCGGAAGGGCTGACCCAGAAACTGTTCGACCTGGCGCTGCTCGCCGACCTGGGGTGCCCCGAGCTTGGGGATGTGCAGGCGGTATTCGGCGCTGGCGATGATCACCGTGTCCCCGGCGGTGATCGCCTCGTCGTACCCGCGGACGCTAAAGAGCCCGCCGGCGACCTGCTGGGACTGGGGGTTGAGCCGGGATTCGGGCGTCCACTGGCCGCGGACCGAGAGGGCCACTTCGTGGGCCAGGGTGGACCCGCCGGTGGTGACGTCCAGCCACTTGGCCCGGTTGACTAGGGGTTCAAGATAGAACGAATGGGTGAGCGAGAAGGGCAGCTTCACCCAGTCCGCGTCGGTGTTCAGCCGCCCCAGGCCGTCCAGGTCCGGGCTGTCGGTGCCGACGACCCCGTCGAGGTTGAACTCTACGCCGATCGAGGCGGTGGTGGTGGCGGTGCGCGTCGAACGCTCGTAGGCCAGGCCCAGGTAGGGGATCAGGAACGGCTCGGTTTCGTCGATATCCGCCAGGTTGTTTTCCACGTTCACGTTTTCATAACGGGCTCCCACGACCAGGTCGAGGAAGGCCGGGCCGCGCTGGTGGAAGTTCCAGATCAGCTCGCCGCCGGCGCTCCAAGAAGTGCCTTCGAAGTCCTGGCCGGCGAAGCCGACGTCCGAGGCTTCGAAGTCTTGCCAGCTGCCGTAGACCCGGCCGTGAACCCGGTCGTTGTCGGCAAAGGGGCGTTCGTAGCTGGCGAAGACCGCGTGGCTGTCTTCGAAGCCCGCGGTCACGTACTCGATGCTCAGCACGTCGTCGTTACCGGTGAGCTGGGTGTGCAGGAGCCCGAAGCGCTGGCGCCACTCGCGGGTTTCCGCGGTGCCGGTGTTGCTGAGGTTGAAAAACGCAGTCCAGGGCTTGGCTTCGCTGACGATGTAACCCAGCCCCGCGTCGCCGCGCCCCGGGTCGGCGCCGGGGAAGACCTCCGCGGCGACCGCCCGGCCCGGGTGCCGATTCAGGTCGTAGACGTACTCGTCGATGGCCTCGCGGTTGGCCAGGTCTCCGGGCTCCAGCGGGCTGTTCTCACGGATCCGCTGGTGGGCGGGGTTGTTGGTCAGCGGGCCTTCGAGGGGGCGGTCGCCCTGGGCCACGGTCCGCACCGAGGTGACGGTCGAGCACCGCACGATCATGCGCAGGGTTTCGTCGCCGGCGCGGAGGTCTTCGCCCCACACGGCCTTGCCGTCGGGGGTGAAGGCCGCTTGAATCTGCGTGGGGTCGGGCCCGACAAACACCCCCATGAGCCCGCGAGACTGGAAGTCCCGGACCACCGCGGCGGCGATCTCGTTTGCGGCGCTGGCGTGCATCAGCCCCTGATCGGTGTACGAGAGGTCCGCCAGACGCATGGTGACGTTGGCCGCGCCGCGGCGCGGGGCGACGTAGCCGCTGGGGGTGGGCAGCAGGGTCACGACCACCTGCTGCAGGGCGCCCGCATCGGGCAGGGCCGGGTGATCGTTGGCGTACAGCAGCTCGACCCCGCGGACGGTGTACGCGCGGCCGTCCGAGTCCAAGGCGGTGGTGGCGACGCGCTGCGCCGGGCCGACGTTGACCGGGCCCGGCGACGCCTCAGGCGCAGGGGCCGCAACCGGATCGGCCGGTAAATCGGCCAGCGGTGTGCTTTCGGGGACTGCGTTCTCCGGAACCGCGTCCACCGGGCTGATCGGCGCGGCGAGGGCGGGCAGGGCCGTGGCGAGAGCCGCGGCGGAGAGAAAGGCAGAAAGTCGGGTGGAGGTGGAGTGGGTCATGGTGATCAACCGGCGTAACGCCGCAGCAGACGGGTCAACGGCAGCCTGAAACTAAAAAACGGAGACGATTGCGCTGGTCGTGCGTTTGAATAAACAGCACGCTTGCTTTCTATCTAGAGAGCGGGGGGGCGTAAAGGCCGCCACCATGGTTTCTCCAGAACCTCCATGCGGGTCGCAAGACCCTTATCAGACTGCGAGATTTATGCCGAAGTTATAGCCCCTCCTGAACGCCGGTCAATTTGTTTTGACAAATTCTTGCCTTTTGTAATCTATATTCCCCGCCTTTGGTAAGGCTTTTATCGGGTTGTCACGTAATGAAAACACCCCCATCCTCAGGACCCACCTGAAAGCGGATGTATGTTCGCCTGCCGCTAGACTCGCCGTCATGCCGGTCCCCGAAGAAATCACGAGTACGGCCAATCCGCGGGTGAAACGGCTGGTCCGCCTACGAAAACCGCGGGTGCGGCGCGAAGAAGGGCTTTTAATCGCCGAGGGGCGTCGTGAGGTCCAGCGCGCCATCCGGGCGGGGTTGGTGCTCAGAGAGCTGTGGCGGTCTTTGAAGTTGGAGGCCGGGGGAGCGGGGGATGTTCTGGAGTACTGGGAAAAGAGGGCTGGGGACGGCGGGCAGGCGGCCGCGAACCCCGTGTCGGCCGCCGCTGCCGCCCCTGCCCCCACCTCGCCGGCGGGAGTGGTTCACACCACGCCCGCGGTGTTTCGCAAAATTGCTTACCACCGCGACCCGGAGGGGATTTTGGGGCTCTTTGAGGCTCCCGAACACCGCCTGAACGCGCTAAACCTGCCGCGAGGCCGCCTGCTGGTGGCCGTGGGCACTGAAAAACCTGGCAATTTGGGGGCGATGGTACGCACCGCCGCGGCGGCGGGCTGCGACGCGGTGCTGGCCGTGGGGACGGCGGTGGACATTTTTAACCCCAACACCATCCGCAACAGCACCGGGGCGGTGTTTGAGCTGCCGGTGGTCGTCGTCGAGCAAGACGCGGATGCAATCGGCTGGCTCCGCAGCCGGGGGGTGCGGGTGGCCGCGGCGCTCGCGGCCGATGGGCCGTCTTGCTTCACGGCGGACCTTATGGCGAGCGCCCAGCGACCCCTGGCGGTGGTGATCGGCCCAGAACACGCGGGGCTGGGATCGGTCTGGCGCGACGCCGCGTCGACGGCTCTGACCATTCCGTCCCAGGCCGGCAGCGTGGTGGACTCTTTAAATGCCTCGGCCGCGGCGGCGGTGTTGCTGTTCGAGGTGGTACGGCAGAGCCACCGCGCGTCGGCCCGCCCGTAAGACGGACCCACCGGTCCGGGGCATGGGCCCACGGCCCGCTCCCGTGAACCCGGGCATCGCTCTGGTATTGTCAGCGGTATGAGTACCGAACACGCAACGGATTTCGCCTCCCTAGCCACGACCGCGCGTGACGCGGCGGTGTTTGCCTCCGTGGACATGCAGCCCGGGCTGCTGCGGTGTGACGCCGCGAAGGTCGAGGAAGAGGCGTGGTACCAGGTGGGCCCGACGGGCGAGTACGAAGGCGCCCCCTGCATCTGGGTGGGGCTTTACATCGCCGACCGCTGGCTGAGCGAGTCGGTCGAAGCCGACGTACTGCACCAGGGCGACCACTTCGAAGATCTGCTGGAAGAAGAACTGGTCGATCAGGGCTACGACACCCGCCTGAAAGTGGAGCATTTCCGCAACGACCACAAAGTTTTTGTGTTCCGCTCGCCGGTGCCCACGGACCGGCCCCACGCCGTCCGGCAAACTCTGCTGGCCTACGAAGCGTGTTTTCGTGAGCTGGGCGACATGACCCCCGACGAAGACGACTGACCCCGCCCCCCGCGCCAGGCTGGCGCGGCTTCCGTTGCGGCGCCGACCGCGCCGTTTGCCTTCTGGGAACCCGGACCGATGCGCGTACTGATGCTTGGATGGGAATTCCCCCCGCACCTTAGCGGGGGGCTGGGCACGGCCTGCCTCGGCCTGACCCGCTCGCTGGCCGGGCTCTCTACGGACATCACGTTCGTGCTCCCGGTCCCCACGTCGGCCGAGCACGCCGGACACCTGCGACTGTTAGACGCCGCGCCGCACGCCACCGGGGCCGCGCCCGCAGGGCCGATGTCCGACGAGGCCCGGCCCGCGGTGTCGCCCCCCCCGGCCCGGGGTGTGACCATACACCCGGTGCCCTCAGACATCGTCACGCCCTACCCCGGCGGCGGGTCAGCCCTGCCCGCGCCCGAGGGGCTCGGCGCGTGGTTGAACGACCCGGACCGAGCCCCGGTGCCCACCGCGGCCGCGCCCCCGTCAGCCCCTGGTCTGGCCAGGCCGCGTGCTCCTTACGACGGAGACCTGCCGGCCCAAGCCCAGGCCTATGCCGACCGTTGCCTCGCGTTGGCCCAAACCCTGGACTTTGACGTGATCCACGCCCATGACTGGCCCACGTTCAACGCCGCAGTCGCCGTGGCCGCGGCCACCGGCAAGCCCTGGGTTGCGCACGTTCACTCGCTCGAAACCGACCGCGCGGGGGGCACCTACCACGTCAACCACGCGATAGAAACCATCGAGTGCGACGGGATCCGCCGCGCTGACGCGGTGATCGCGGTGTCCCGCCGCACCGGCGACCACATCCTGGCCACCTGCAGCATCCCGCCGGGCAAGGTCCACGTGATCTACAACGGCATCGACCTGTTCGACGCCAGCGCCGCAGAGGTCGTGGCCGATTCCTCCGCGGCCTCGGACCCGGTCTCGAACCAAAGTGCCACCTTGCCCGACGCCCGCACGGAAGACGAAAAAATCGTGCTTTTCCTGGGCCGCATCACCGCCCAGAAGGGGCCGGGGTACTTCCTGGACGCCGCCCAGCGCGTGCTGGAAAAATACGACCGCGTCCGCTTCGTTATCGCCGGCACCGGCGATCAAGCCCACGAGCTCGTCGCCCGCGCCGCGGAGCTGGGCATCAGCGACCATCTGCTTTTTACCGGCTTTTTGAGCGCCGAAGACGTTGACCGCGTCTTCCGCATCGCGGACCTTTATGTGATGCCTTCAGTCAGCGAGCCCTTCGGCATCGCCCCGCTGGAAGCCATCCAGCACGACGTGCCGGTGATCATCAGCAAGCAGTCGGGGGTCAGCGAGGTGCTGGAGCACGTTTTGAAGGTCGATTTCTGGGACACCGACGACCTGGCCAGCAAGATCCTCGCGGTGCTGCGCAGCCCGCAGTTGGCCCAGACCCTGCGCGACAACGCCGGCCAAGAGCTGCGCCGCCTCAACTGGCGTGAAGCCGCGGAGCAGTGTGTTGGGGTATATGAGTCGCTGCGATCTCCATCGTGAAGCGAACCGCGAAGACTCCGAAACGCCACCATTGAAGCCACTTCTTTTGTTGAGGTTCTTGAGGTGAGGGACCAGGAACCAGGCGGTCTGTTCTTTCTGGCCGAATGAAGCGGCGGCGGCCGGTCAAATCATCTGATGCAGCGCTCTAGTGCGGGGCGGCGGGCTTGGGCGCCGCAGAATCTGCTGCCGGTTTGAGCGGGGTGTCCAGTCCCAGGTCGATGGAGGTGCCGGCTTCCTCAACGCGTTTTTGTAGGCGGGTGATTTCGTTTTGCCACGTGTCCAATTGCGCCGGGTCGACCGAGCGTTCGGCGAAGGCGGCGGCGGCTTCGGGGGTCACCCGGGTCTGCCAGAGATAGAGGGTTTTGAGGTTGGGTAGCAGCGCCAGGTGGGCCAGCCCCGCGTCGGTCACCGCGGTGCCGTAGAGGTTGAGGTAGCGGAGCTTGCCCAGGCGGGCCAGCTCCAGCAGCCCGGCGTCGGTGACGGCGGTGGCGTCGAGCCACAGCTTCTCCAGGCTGGTCATGGCGGCCACGGCCTTGAGGCCCCGGTTGGTGATCTGGGTGCGGCCCAGGTTCAACGACAGGATGTTGGGGGCCAGCGGTGCCAGCCGGTGCAGGGCGTCGTCGCCGAAGTCCGCCGCCGCGTTCTGGGCTGTGATGTCCAGCTCGTCGCGGTTTTGGGCGACCGGCTCGATGCGGACGCCCAGGTCGCGGGCCAGGCGCTGGGCGTCGGCGGCGATCTCGGCCAGCGGCCGGGGCGGGGCGGGCGGCGGGGCGAGGCCCAGGTACCGTTCGAGCATGATCTGGGTGGGCAGGGTGGCGTCGATCTCGGCGACGCTTCCTTCTGCCGGCGCCCCGACGCGGACCCACCACTCCAGCACCTGTTTCTGCGCGGGGGTGAGCGGGGGCTTGCCGGTGGGCGGCATGTGCTGCTCGTGGTCGGGCGGGAGGTGCAGCCGGGTGATGAGCGGGCTCTGGGCCGGGTCGTCGAGCAGGATGGCGGGGCCTTCGAGCTTGCCGCCGGCCAGCAGCGCGGCGCGGCTGTCGAGGCGCAGGCCGCCGCGCGAGCGGCCCGGGCCGTGGCAGCTGATGCAGTTGGCGTCCAGGATCGGGTGCACGATGGCGTCGTACACCGGCGCGTCGGCCACGCGGGTGATCTCGAAGGCGGCGGGGTCCACCCGCGCCTCCAGGCCGATGGCGGTGCGCAGCGGGTTGGGCATGTAGCGGAACAGGTAGTCCGGGCCGTGGGTGAGCGAGCCGCCGTCGTGCCCCACCAGGCTCACGCCGGCGAGGGTGGCCGCGAGGGTCGCGGTGTACAGCCGGAAACAGCCGCGCCAGTGCAGCACGGTGCACAGCACCGCGCCCGCGGTCACGCCGATGCCCATCCAGCGGTGACGCCACAGAAGGTCCGGGGCGTACCCGCCGTCGGTCGCGAGCATCCAGCCTAGGGCGGCCGCGGCGACGCACGACAGGCCCAGCAGCGCCAGCAGCACCCGCTCGGGGCCCTTGACCTGGGACCGGTGGAACCACAGGCGGACCACGGCCAGCGCCACCAGCAGGCCGATGGGCAGGTGGACCACCAGGGGGTGAAAGCGCCCGAAAAAAAGAGGCCAGGTGGCGAGCGTGGTCATGTCAGGATGTCGTTGAGCACGTTGCCGAACACGTCGGTGAGGCGGAAGTCGCGGCCCTGGTAGCGGTAGGTGAGCTGGGTGTGCTCGATGCCCAGGAGGTGCAGCATGGTGGCGTGGAAATCGTGGACGTGTACGACGTTGTCTACCGCGTGGTAGCCCAGGTCGTCGGTGGCGCCGTAGGACATGCCCGGGCGCACGCCGCCGCCGGCCATCCACATGGAGAAGCCTTTGATGTGGTGGTCGCGCCCGCTGCCCTGGGCCATGGGGGTACGTCCGAACTCGCCGCCCCAGATCACCAGGGTGTCGTCGAGCATGCCGCGCTGCTTCAGGTCTTTCACCAGCGCGGCCGAGCCCTGGTCCACCAGCGCGCTGGCGTTGGCCACGCCTTCTTTGACCTTGCCGTGGTGGTCCCAGCCGCGGTGGTACAGCTGGATGAAGCGCACGCCGCGCTCGGCCAGGCGGCGGGCCAACAGGCAGTTGGCCCCGAACGACCCGTCGAGGCCTTCGACGCCGTAAAGGTCTTTGATCGACTGTGGCTCGCCGTCGAGGTCAGCCATCTCCGGCACGCTGGTCTGCATGCGGAAGGCCATCTCGTACTGGCTGATGCGGGTGGCGATCTCCGGGTCGTCCACCACGTGGTTGCGCAGCTGGTTGAGCTCGCCCACCGAGGAAATCACGCTGCGCTGGCACTCGTGGCCCACGCCCAGGGGGTTGGCCACGTAGTCCACCGGCGCGCCCTTGGACCGCAGCGGCACGCCCTGGAACCGGCTGGGCAGGAACCCGCTGTGCCACTGGCGGGCGCTGATGGGCTGACCCTGCCCGCCGCCGGCGGAGGTGAGCACGACGAACCCCGGTAGGTTGCTGCTCTCGTTGCCCAGCCCGTAGGTGACCCACGAGCCCATGCTGGGCCGGCCGGCGATGCTGGTGCCGGTGTTCATGAAGGTGTGTGCGGGATCGTGGTTGATCTGCTCGGTCACCATCGACTTCACCAGGCAGATTTCGTCGGCGATGCCCGCGGTGTGCGGCAGCACCGAGGAGATGGTCTGGCCCGACTGGCCGTGCTGCTTGAAGGCGAACTGCGGGGCCATGCACTTGAGGGCTTGGCCCTGGAGCTGGGCGATGGGCTGGCCCTGGGTGAAGGACTCGGGCATAGCGTCACCGTCCATCGACTGCAGCCGGGGCTTGGGGTCGAACAGGTCCAGGTGTGAGGGCCCGCCGGCCATATACAAAAAGATCACCCGCTTGGTTTTGGCCACGTGCTGCCGCGGCGACATGGCGGGGCCCGCTTGATCGCCGGGGCTGGGCGGGGCTTGAGCTTGGGCCCGGCCGGTGCCTAGGGGATTGAGCATGGACGCGAGCGCCACGCCCCCCAGCCCGCGGGTGGCGGCGCCGAAAAACTGTCGCCGGGTTTGCTGGTGGGCCTGACGCCCCAGGGGGCTGGCAAGGAAGGCCGCTTGTTCTTCGCGGGTCATGTTGGGCTGCCGGGCGGGTGGAAGAAGGCCGGGGAAAAACGCGCTTAGTCGCGCGTGATGGTTTCGTGCAGGTTCAGCAGGGCGCGGGCCACGCCGGTCCACGCGGCCACCTGATCGGGGTCGAGGGCAGGGTCGGGGCCCGGGGCCTGGCCCACGCCCAAGAGGGCGCCGGCCTCGCCGGGGTTCTGGGTGTAGTAGGCGTGCTGGCGGTGGTACAGCGCTTCGAGCACGCCCACCTCGTCGTCCGACGGATGCCGCGCGACCATGGCGCGGAAGGCCCAGCGCAGGCGCTGGGTCAGGTCGTCCGGGGCTTCGTTCAGAATGCGGACGGCGAAGACCCGGGCGGCCTCGACGAACGTCGGATCGTTGAGCAGGGTGAGGGCCTGCAGCGGCGTGTTGGACGCGATCCGCTCGGCGGTGCATTCTTCGCGGCTGGGCGCGTCGAAGTTGCGCAGCATCGGGTGCAAGAAGGTGCGTTGCCAGTGGACGTACAGCCCGCGGCGGTACTGGCTCTGGTCCTGGTCGGCCTCGTAGGTCCGCCGTGGGAAGTTGAGGTGCTCCCAGTGCCCGTCGGGTTGGTAGGGCTTGGCCGGCGGGCCGCCCATGTTGGGGTTCAGCAGGCCGCTGACCGCCAGGGCGTGGTCGCGGATGACCTCCGCGTCCACGCGGAAGCGCGACTGCCGGGCCAGCAGGTGGTTTTCCAGGTCGGCCGTTTGAAGGTCCGGGCGCAGGCGCGAGGTCTGGCGGTAGGTGCGCGAGCTCACCATCAGCCGCACCATGTGCTTCATGTCCCAGCCGCTCTCGACAAACTCCACCGCGAGCCAGTCCAGCAGCTCGGGGTGGGTGGGCCAGCGGCCCTGGCTGCCCAGGTCGTCCAAGACCGCGGACAGCCCCCGGCCGTAGAACATCTTCCACAGGCGGTTGACGAAGACGCGTCCGGTCAGCGGGTGGTCGGGCGACACCAGCCAGTTGGCGAGGTCCAGGCGGTCGGCCCGCGCGTCGGCGGTGGCCAGCTCGCCCATGAACGCGGGGACGCCCGGGGTCACCACCGGGCCGGTGGTGTTCTGCCAGTCGCCCCGGGGCAGGATGCGGGTTTCGGTGGGCTCTGCGGTTTCGGTGATCAGCGTGCGGTGAAGCACGGTGTTCTGGAAGTCTTCGTAGGCCTGCTTTTGGTCCGCCAACGCCTTGCGGGTGGCGCGGACGGCTTGCGTGTCGCCCGCGACGCGGTCGTGGTACCAGGCGTACAAAGCGTCCGCGTCGGCGGCGCTGCGCTCGGCCCGGGGCCGGGCCAGCAGGGCGGCGAGGTCGGGCGGCACCGCTCCTTCGGGCAGGCGGCTCACCCCGGCACGGTCCCAGTAGGCCAGCCCGTCGTGCTGGGTGAAGGCCATGCCGCGCACCGGCTGCTTGCCGATGCCGATGTCCCGGGCCGAGACTTCCAGCCGCACCCAGCCGCCGGTTTCGGGCAGCGGCCCGCGGTAGAACCGCGCGGGCGCGTCCGACACGCCCAGGCCCCCGGCGGGGATCACGTCCTCGCCCCAGTAGGCCCGGTGGTTCCACGAACCGGAGAACACCTGCAGCATCACGGCCCGGGGCGGGTGGTCCGGGTCCAGCCACACGTCGGCAAACCAGCGGTCGTCGGGCCCGGGCTTGATCGGGCGGTGGTTGGTCCGTGCGCGGTGTTCTAGCAGGCCGCCGCTTTCGCGGGCGTCTTGCACCCGGGCAAACCGGCCGTGCTGCACCTGGCCGCGGGCGGCGCCGGTGTAGTTCCAGTCGCCGCTCTTGCTGGCCCGGGCGGTGAGTTTTTCGTCGATCCACAGGGTCTCGGCCGGCTCGGCCACGGTGAGGCCCGTGGGGTCTTGCTGGGCCCAGCGTTCGAAGGCCTGGTCGGCGGCGGACTGCGCCACGGCCCGGTCGTGGGCGGCCTGCTTCTGGGTCAGGTCTTGAAGGTACGCCTGGATCTGCTGTTTCTGCTCGTCGGTGGGGATGTCCAGGAACGGCTCGCGGATCCGCCGGGTGCGGTAGACCGGGCGCTGCTCGATGTCCGCGAAGAACGCGCCCATGCGGTAGAAGTCGCGTGCGGTGTAGGGGTCGTACTTGTGGTCGTGGCACTCGGCGCACCCCACCGTGGCGCCCATCCACACGGTGGACACCGCGCGCACGCGGTCGGCCATGTACTTGGCCGTGTACTCGGCGGGCTGGGCCCCGGCCTCGCCGGTGGTCAGGTTCAGGCGGTTGAAGCCCGAGGCGGTTTTTTCGCGCACGCCCGGGGTGGGCAGCAGGTCGCCGGCCAGCTGCTCGCGGGTGAACTGATCAAACCGGGTGTTGTCGTTGAACGCCTGCACCACGTAGTCGCGGTAGGCCCACACCGGCTGGGTTTCGTCGCTGTGAAAGCCCGTGGAGTCGGCGTAGCGCACCAGGTCCAGCCAGGCGATGGCCATCCGCTCGCCGAAGGCGGGCGAGGCCAGCAGGCGCTCGACCACCTGCGCGTACGCCGCGTCGCTGGGGTCGGCCAAGAAGGCGTCCAGCTCGTCCGTCGTCGGCGGCAGGCCCGTCAGGTCGCGCGTCACCCGGCGCAGCAGGGTGGCGGGGTCGGCCCGGTCCGAGGGGGCCAGGCCCTCGGCTTCCAGCCGGTTCAGCACGAAGCGGTCCACCGCGTTGACCGCCCATTGGGCCTGGTGAACCTCCGGCAGCGCCGGCCGCTGGGGCGCGACGTAGGCCCAGTGCGGCTCGTACACCGCGCCCTGGTCGATCCACCGGGCCAGCAAATCCGCCTGCTCGGGGGTCAGGGTTTTGTGGGTCTCGGGCGGGGGCATCACCGTGTCCGCGTCTGTCGACCGGATCCGCTGGATCACGGCGCTGGCCGCGGCGTCGCCGGGCACCAAGGCCCGGCCTTCGGCGCCCGCAAAGGCGACCGCCTCTTCGCGGAGATCCAGCCGCAGCCCCGAGGCCCGCGTCTCGGGGTCCGGGCCGTGGCAGGCGAAGCAGTTGTCCGACAAAAGCGGGCGCACGTCGCGGTTGAAGCTGACCGGGCTGTCGCCCGGCTGGTTCGGGGCGGCCTGCTGGGCCAGGGCCGGCTTGGCAACCTCGAACCCGCTGACCGCCGCTAGCACCGCGCAGCCACCCAACAGGCCCACCAGCAGCGCGGTGGTTCCGAGGGCCGTGCGGGGGGGAGGAGCCGGCGGGCTGGGATGAGGGTCGGGCATGGGGTGGGTGGTGGGTGGGATGGTCTTGCTTCGGCCCGCCCGGGAAGGAAGATGATTGCAAGCGGAGGATGGCCCGCCCCGGGACAGAATGGCGGAATACTATCCAGTTGCAAGTAAATCATAGACACCGAAATAATCAAGCGGCACACTGGTTTCGGTTGCCGCGGAGCCATGCACGCCCCAACCGGCGCCACGCATATTCTTAGGCGCTGTTTTTTACCGTGTTTTCGTCGAGGCATGCCCCATGGTCGATTCAGATCCGCGCCCCCCGCGTCCGACCCCCGGTGCGCCGGCCCACTCCGACGAACTGTCGGTGTTTTCGCACCGCGGCGAACGCGCCATCCAGGCTCGCTACCCGGGAGTACGGGAGATGGTGGAGCAGACCGCGTCCCGGGTGATGCACCCCTTCATCCCCGAGAAGCAGCGGCGTTTCTTTGCCGAGCAGCCGTTGGTGCTGGTGGGCAGCGTAGACCCGGCGGGCTGGCCCTGGGCGTCGGTGGTGTTCGGGTCGCCGGGCTTCGTGGCCACCCCCGACGACCGCACCCTGGCGATCAACGCCGCGGCAGTGCAAGGCGATCCGCTGGGCGAGAACGCCGCGCCCGGGGCGCCGGTGTCCTTCTTAGGCATCGCGTTTTTAACCCGCCGCCGCAACCGGGTGAACGCGACGGTGCGCAGCGCCGGACGGGACGGGTTCGTCACCGGCGTGGATCAGTTCTTCGGTAACTGCCCCAAATACATTCAAACCCGCCACGCCGAGCCGGCACTGACGCCAAGCGGCGCGGGGCGCGCGATCGAAAAACACCCCCTGAGGTCGCTGGACCGCGACACCGCCGCACTCATCCGCGGCTGCGACACCTTCTTTGTCGCCAGCCACGTGAACCCCGAACACCACAGCGGCCTGGACGGCGTGGACATCAACCACCGCGGCGGCAAGCCCGGCTTCGTGAAAGTGGAAGGAAACACCCTCACGGTCCCGGATTACGCCGGCAACCAGATCTTCAACACCCTGGGCAACTTTTTGCTCAACCCCCAGGCGGGGCTGCTGTTTCTGGACTTTGACTCCGGCGACCTGGTGCAGCTCACCGGCACCACCGAAATTCTGTGGGAAAACCACCCCGAGGTGCTGGCCTTCGAGGGCGCCCAGCGGGCCTGGCGCTTCCACTTCCGCAGCGGTCACCGCTTGAAGCAGGCGTCGCCCCTGCGCTGGACGTTTGGGCAAGCCTCGCCGTTTTTGAAGCGCACGGGGGCGTGGGATGGTGCGGAGGGGTGATACTGCGTTATCGATGGAGCGGCGGTTGGCCCTGCTGACAAAAGATACGACGGTTGGGACTCCGGCGAGGGAGAACCTTGGTTTTAATGGTATTTGCGCCAGTTTCGAGGGAAAACCTTTGGTGTGTATGGACGGCGGGCAGAAGTGAGATAGAGTGGCACCCATTCAGATTCAGTTTGGTTTCGGTCCGTTTGAGAGGAGACGTCGCGTTGTTGTTATCGAAGACCCCCTGTCGTTTGTGCCCTGTCTTGGCCGTCGGTCTCGGCATCGCCCAAGTTTCGGCGAAAGCTGGCGTGACTGTTGGTGGGCTAGACCTCGGTTCGCCGGTCGTGTTGAATGACTCACGCCCGGAGGCAGCCGATCTGACGGCCAGCGGAGACCTCACGCTCGGCCCGTGGGCTCGGTGGGGCTGGTGTTCGCACAGGATGCGTCCCGGCTTACGGTGAGTGGTGGCCGGGTGGCGCAGCTCGGCGATGTAAATGCTGGTGACACGAGTCAGCAGGTGGTCGTTCGAGCCCGCGTTAATTTGTTCGATCAATCTCACCTTGAGTTTGTGAACGGTGAAATCATCGGCGGTTCAGACACCGCGTCGTTCGGTTTAAGTAGCACCTTGCCGGGAATCAATGCACGCGACGAGAGTTCGTTGCGATTTCGAGGCGGGGTGGTTCGTGGGGGAGATGCAGGGCCTGATCTTTTTTCACGTCCTGAATCTGCGGTAGAGCTTGACTTTAATCATCAGGGGGCAGTGGAGATCCACGACGGGCAATTTTTTGGGGGTGCAGGATCGCTTAATAGCATTGCTGGTGGGCGGCTTGGGGCGGCCGCAATTCAAGCGCGTGGGCGCAGCAGTCTGCTCATCACCGGGGGTGAGTTCATTGGGGGAGCAGGTGCTTTATCCAACGACGTCGGCGGGGCTGGTCTTATGGCGTCCCCGTCTGGAACAATTGATTCTGGCCCGCCTTCGACAATCGAAATTCAAGGAGGGCGTTTCCGCAACGGCACACCCGACGACGGGTTGTTTCGTGAATTGAGTCCGTCGCTTACGGCCGATATCAGGATTTCGTCGGGAGTCAACCTTGATCTGCGAGGCGGGGATTTGACCTCCATTGCCATTAGTGATTCTGAAAGTTCGGCATTGGCTTCTCCGTCTCTCGACATCTTCGGCCTATCTTTTTTGTGGAACGGGACGCAAGTGGATTTTGGTGAAGAGACAGTGTTTAGGCCGGACTTCATCACCGGTGAGTTGGTGGTCGAATTTGAAGCGCAAGGATTTCAGACCATTAATATTACTCAGTCCGATGATGGTGCTTTTACGGATGAGGGCAGTGGATTGAGATTTCACCTTATCCCTGAGCCTTCTGGGGCGCTGCTGGTGGTGTCGGGGATGATGACATTACTGAGCCGCCGCCGAAACAGGTGACGATGGCTCTCCCCGGACAAAAGAGTCCGGAAAAGGGGACGACAGCCTATATCGCATGCCGCTTGACGGATCACCAAGAAAACCAAGGTTCGGAGGCCACAGAGGGCTGCACTCACCCAGCCGCTTGCATTTGGTGCCTTTCTTCGCGCCCTGGGCATCTTGCATTAAGCCGTGGGCCAGCGCTGCGCACGAAGAGGCACGTCGTCGAAAACCTGCCGCTCAACTCGGTGCGCCGCGCAACCCCACTCAACTTGCGAGCGCAGCGAGCCCACGGACTTGGGGTTGTGGGGCAAAGGCCTGGGCAAGTCGAACAACGCAGAGCGACGTGGCCGGTGTCGCCCGGCTTCGCAGAAATAACTTTCGATTCTCGTGCATGGTGAGTGGAAGTCGCGGCTCGGAACATGGCTTGGGCTCGTGCTTACGACCAACGACCCTGGCGCGGCCGGCCCACAAATCCAAAGCCCCGCCCCAAGGGCCGGGGGTCTTTTGTGATTCAGGGTTGGGGTGTCGGCGTCGTTTGGTGGCGGCAGGTTGGCCGCCCGCACGAATGATGCTTGTCCGTCTTCTACATCACCCGCGAGCCGATGTCGCGGCGGAACCAGGCGCCTTCAAATGCGATTTTGGCGCAGGCGGCGTTGGCTTTGGCTTGGGCTTCTTTCAGCGTGTCGGCCAGGGCGCACACGGCCAGCACGCGGCCGCCGCTGGTGACCAGCTCGTTGGCTTTGTTGAAAGTGGTACCGGCGTGGAAGACCTCGACGTCCGGGTCGCTCTTGGCGTCTTCGATGCCGCGGATGGGCTTGCCGGTGTCGTACTTGCCGGGGTAGCCGCCGCTGGCCATGACCACGCAGCAGCACACGCGCGGGTCCCAGCTGAGGTTGGCGCCGTCCAGGCGGCCTTCGCACGCGGCGACCAGGGCTTCGAGCAGGTCCCCTTTCATCCGCATCATCAGCGGCTGGGTTTCGGGGTCGCCGAAGCGGGTGTTGAACTCCAGGGTTTTGGGGCCGCCGGCGGTGAGCATGAGTCCGGCGTAGAGCACGCCTTTGAAGTTGATGTCGCTGCGCTTCATTGCGTCCACCGCGGGCACCAGCACTTCGCGCTGGATGATGGAGATCAGCTTGTCGTCCACCAGCGGGGTGGGGCAGTAGACGCCCATGCCCCCGGTGTTGGGCCCGGTGTCGCCCTCGCCGGCCTGTTTGTGGTCCTGGCTGGGGTCGAGCAGGAACAGGTTGCGGCCGTCAACCAGGGCGAGGATGGAGACTTCTTGTCCCACCAAACGCTCTTCGACCACGACGGTGGTGCCCTCGTCGCCGAACTCTTTATCGATCATGCAGCGGCGCAGGGCGGCCACGGCCTCGTCGGGGGTGGAGGTGACGATGGCGCCTTTGCCTTTGGCCAGCCCCGCAGCTTTGACAACCACGGGGGTTTCGCGGGCCTTGACGTAGGATTCGGCCATTTCGAAGTTTTTGAATGTGCGGCTGTCGGCGGTGGGGATGCTGGCGGCTTTCATCAGCTCTTTGGCGAAGGCTTTGTCGCCTTCGAGCTTCGCAGCTTCGGCCACGGGGCCGAACACGTGCCGGCCCGGGGCGGCCAGGCGGTCGGCCAGGCCGGCGCACAGCGGGTCTTCGGGGCCGATGACCACCAGCCCGATATTGTTTTGACGGCAGAAACGGTCGATTTCGTCCACGTTTTTGGTGATGACCGGCATCGGGCTCAGCGGGACGTTAGTACCGACTTCGCGCGTGCCGCCGTTACCGGGGCCGAAGTAGATCTTGGCGCAGCGCTTGCTCTGCTTGAGCTTCCAGCCCAGGGCGTGTTCGCGGCCTCCCGAGCCCAGGATCAGGATGTTGACGGGGTCGGCCGATGCGGTGGGGTGAGCATTCGTTTTGGATTTCTTGGCCATAGACCGGCAGGTTAGCGAGTTGATGCGGCGGTGAAGCCGGGGGGCAGCAGACACCACAAAAAACCGCGACTCCAAGGGGCCGCGGTTTGGTCGGGCGGTGGTTGAACATTGGCGTTACAGCGCTCGCGGGGCCCGGCGGCCGCGTGGGGCTGGGACGTCGTCCATCGCTTTGGGGGAAAACTGGTCGAGGATATCCACTCCGAAGCGGACCACATCGACGGGCACAAACAGCCGTAGCACCAGGCTTTCGGGGTCGCCCGCGCCGCCCATGGCGATCGGCGGCAGGTCGACGGGCACGTTGAGCTGCTCGCCGCCCTGGGCAAACATCATGAGGAACGGGTTGACCGTGTTGGCGCTGCCTCGGACGCTCAGCCAGACTTCCATTGAGGCGTTTTGCGGGAGCTGGCGATCACGCAGGTCGGCGAGGCTGGCCGCCGCGCCCAGGCCGTCATCGGCCGCCAGCGCCGCAAGGCCCCGGCCGACCAGCTGCGCGTCGGTCACCGTGGTGGCGATGACATGGCCGTCTTTGGCCGCGAGGTAGCCGCCGCCGCCGGCGTTGCCCATCACCATGGCCATCGGTCCAAACTGCTGCATGAGCGCGGGCGGAAGCACCGTCTTGACCTGGAACTGGTCCACCCGGGTGCCGTCGATCTCGATCGCGTTTTCGGTGTAGGTCGTTTCGAAGCTCACCTCGTTGGCCGCGCCGCCGTTCATCGCCGGCAGGGGGATCTTGAGCTCATTCATCTTCGCCATCGCGGCCTTCTGGCGGTCCAGGGCGGCCTCGGCGTGGGGGGTCTGCGTGACGCTCAGCTGGTTAAAGAAGCCGCCGGTCATCATCGCCGCGGGGTCGGGCGCGTACAGGACCGATCCCATCGCGGTGGCGTCGGGGGCCACCTGCATCATCTCGGTGTACAGGTCGACCATCTGCTCGATGGGCCATCCGTCCGCGTCGGCATCGTCGGCGGCGGCCTTCAGTTCGCTGGCCACCCCACGCACCGCTTGGCCCAGGGCCTCGGTGTTCCAGCGCGTCAGGTCGGCCGCGGCGGCAAAGAGAAACGGCTGGTCGGGCAGGCGGGTGAGCAGCGAGGGCGTCGCGGCCGCGTCGCCGGCTTCGTCCGGGGCCCGCAGCATCGCGGCGAGGTCCGAGCCGTCGTTCAGCCGGCCGCCCACGGTCACGCCCAGGCCCTGGGCGTCCAGGTCCAGGGTCAGCGCCAGCTTGTCGGTGCCGTCGATCACGCTGTTGGCCAGCCCGGCGTAGGCGGTCATGACCGGGGTCAGCAGCAGGGCGGCCTGGGCCGGCGCGCCGTGCTGCATCTCGTCCATGCCGCGGGCGACGGCCGCCTTGAGCGCGGGCGCCAGCGCCGCGACGTCGATGTAGACCAGCGACTGGCCGTCTTCGAACCACGGCGCCGCGTGTGGGCCCACGGCCCGAACCACCGCCGCGCCGCCGGCGCCCGGCGCATAAGCCGCGGCGGCCTGGGCCGAGCCGGCGATCACGGCGTGGCCGGGCACCTTGCGGGCAACGCCTTGGTTGCCGCCCAGCGTCACGGCGGTGGTGTTTGCGGCGGGGTCGCCGCCCAGTTCAGTGACAAACGCGTCGTAGTCGGTCACCGGCACCAGCAGCACCGCCGAGGGCTCGGTGTCGTCGTTGTCCGGGTCGTCGTCCAGCTGCGCGTCCAGCGCCGCGGCCAGGCCGGTGACCGCCACCAGCAGCGGGCCGTCGTCGTCCAGGCCCCGAGTCAGCCCCGCTTGGCGTTTTAAGGCGCCCAGCGCGTCGGCAAGATCGGGGGCGTAGCGTTCGATCCCGGTATCGGCGGCAAAGGTGGCGATCCGGTCGCTGAAGCCGCGGAGGTTGGGCACGGCCCACAGCACCTCGGCGTGCACCGGCGCGGCGTCGAAGAGCGCCGCCAGCGGCGGCGCGTCGGCCGCCGGGGCCTGGGCCCGCGCTGGTCCGGCGGGGGCAAGCGTGCAGGCGGCAGACAGCAGCAGGGCGGTGGTCGGCGCGGCGAGGGCGGCGGGGCGGGGCATGCGGATCATCAAAGGTCCTCTCAATTGAAGGTGCACGGAGCGTCGGGCGTCGACGGGGCCCGTCGCCGGGCCAAAATCATGCTAGCGGCGGGCCGGGTCCCACGACCGCTAGAATCGTGTCGAGATGTCCCAGACAAGCGTCAACCCGTCCCAAAACAAAGGGAAAGTCCTGCTCGCCATGTCCGGGGGGGTGGACTCTTCCGTGGCCGCAGCGCTTTTACAGCGCGAGGGCTACGAGGTGGTGGGCTGCTTCATGCGTTTGGGCAGCGACGACAGCCTGGAGGCCGCC
>CALLPP010000183.1 GCA_938015655.1 uncultured Algisphaera sp. | reverse complement strand
ATCGACTTGGAACGCGTCACCCGCGCTCAGAACGGTGTCACCTGAGACTGAGCTAAAGGTCAACAGGGGCTGGGCCTGCGCCGACGCAGCTCCAACCGAGACAAGCCCTACGGCAAGGGTCAAAATACGCATCCTCATACTTCTCCAAAAAAACAGGCGGTGTGATAAACAACTGGTACGTCAAGTTTTCTCATTCCAGCGAGTAAATCGCTTGGAGTGATGTTCGGTTCGCAGGTGGCTCTAAAAGAAGCCTGCCAGCCGGGATTTGCAGATGACTGATATCATCTATGCTAATCTAAGATCAACCTAACGCGGTCACCGATCCAGGTCAACTTAATTTAGCTTGAAATTTACTAATTAACGCTAGATCATTGATTAATCCGCGGTAAACCCGATCTACCGAACATTCGTGTTGAATGAAATTCACTGGAGAGCACTTGAAAAACCACCGCACGGAAGACGTTCAGGCCGTGTCGTACGCTCGCCCTCGCTCCGACCAACCTTGCTCCACGCCTTCAGAGATTGATTCCTACCGTGCCATCCGTATATTGGCACTCTGTCTTTTTATAAATACCTTTTATATCAATTCATTGCCAACGACGGCCCTTGCAGAAACAACGCAGATCAAGCTCGATCTTCCCGACCCAGTCCCGCTAGACACCCTGCTTGATTACGCTAGTGAGCGGCTGGATTTAAACATCATCTACGACCGCCAACGAGTCAGCGGCGAGGTGACCCTCCAATCACCGACGGAAATCCCTACAGCGCTGCTGCGCCCCCTGATCGACAGCGTGCTGCGAAGCCGGAACCTGGCCCTGATTGACGGTGAAGGCGGAGGATGGTTGCGGGTGGTGAGCCTCAACGAGCTGAGCGGTGGGGCGCGGCCCGAGGGTGCGGTGAAAGAGGGGCAAACGGTGCCCGCTGGCAACGCGACCCACCCGGCGGTGGTGTCGCGGGTGTTTTTGCTGGACCGGCTCGCGGGCCAGCAGGCCGTGCAGCTGGTGCAGCCGTTTCTGACCCCCGGCGGCGGGAGCGTGCAGGTGGCCGACGGTGGGAACGGCGCGGGGCTTCTGCTGGTGACCGATTTCGCGCGCACCGTGGACCGGGTGGCCGCCCTGCTGGAGGCGCTAAGCACCGCGGGGGGGCCGCGGACCCAGCGTTTCCACCTGATGAAACACGGCAACGCGGCGGACTTGTCGGTGCTGCTGATCCAGGCCTTGGCGGCCGGCCAGCCCCAGGGACGCGGCGAGGTGGCCCTGCCGGTGGACGTGGTGGTGGACGAGGCGGCCAACCGCCTGCTGCTGATGGGCCCCACCCGGCAGGTGGAGGCCGCTTTGCTGCTGGCCGAGGCCCTGGACACGCCCTCGGGCCTGATGCCGCGGGTGTACGCGATGGACCATATTTCGGCCGACCGCTTCGAGGAGCAGATGCGCGGCATGCTGGAGGCGAGTCAGTCGCCCCCGGCGTACGGGTCCAAGGCCGAGGGGCGGCGGCTGGTGGTGACGGCGTCGGAGGCCACCCACACGCACATCGCGTCGCTCAAACGCCTGGTCGATACCCCGCGCACGGGCGTTGACAGCCCGCTGCAGTTCTATCAACTCAAGAACGCGAACGCCGCGGACGTGCTGGCGACGCTGCGCAGCCTCTCGCCCGAGGCCAGCCGCCCGACGGCGGCGGGCCCGGCCCAAAGCGGCCCGGCCCCCTTGGCCGCGGGCGAGCTGTACGACCCGGGACCCCTGGGCGGCCGGCCGCTGGGCGAACCGGCCCGCACCGCCGAACCGCAAGGCGCTTTGGGCCGCGGGGGGAATGGCGGTCTGTCGGGCGGAAGCGGCGCCAACACGGGCGCGGCGGCCCCGATCCAGGGCGTGCAGACCGACGATGCGACGATCACCGCGGATGTGAACACCAACAGCATCATCGTGGTGGCGGCCGCCGAAGCCCAGGCGTTCTACGCCGAGCTGATCGCGAAGCTGGACCAGCGCCGGCCGCAGGTCATGATTGAGGCGACGCTGGTGACGCTGGACACCTCGGACAACTTCACCTTCGGGGTGGACGTGCTGGCGGGCGACAACACGGGCGACAACCAGTCGTTCGCGTTCAGCAGCTTCGGGCTGAGCACCATCGGCGACAACAACCGCTTGGACCTCGTGCCCACCCTGGGCTTCAACGGCGCGGTGCTGGAAGCAGACATCGCGGACGTGGTGCTGCAGGCGTTGAAGGGCGAGGGGCGCTCGCGGGCCGTCTCGGCGCCTCGGGTGCTGGTGAACGACAACGAGACGGGCCGGATTTCGTCGCAGATCGAGCAGCCGGTGGCGAGCCTGAACCAGGGGCAGAACAGCGACCAGCTGGCCTTCGAGCAGTTTGTGGAAGCGGGGACCGAGATCGAGGTGGTTCCGCATATCGCCGAGGGCGACCACCTGCGGCTGGAGTTCACCCTGACGCTGGGGTCGTTCGCCGACGGCGGGGGCTCGGCCACGCTGCCCGCGCCGCGGCAGACCAGCACGGTGAGCAGCACCGTGACGCTGCCGGACGGGGCCATGGTCGTGGTGGGTGGGATCAACCTGCGCAACGAAGAAGAGAGCGTCTCGCGGATTCCGGTGCTGGGCGAGCTTCCGCTTTTGGAATACCTTTTTTCGAGCCGTGAAAAAACCGAATCGGTGTCCACGCTGTTTGTGTTCTTGCGGCCGGTCATCATGCGGCAAGACCGCTTCAACGACCTGAAGCACTACACGCTGGCGGATCTTGAGGAGGCCAGGGTGGCCCCCGAGGGCACGCAGGGGACGGACTTCTTCCCCACCAGTGATCCGATGCTGCTGCGCTGAACCGTGCCGACGCGTGTGACGGACTGGCCTTGCCCGATGTGTGCGACCCATGCCCGCTTTGCCCCCCCTTCCTGATGCTTCCGAGTGGACCGACGCGCCGGCGTGGCCGGTGTTCCTGAGCGCGGTACCGATCGCCTTCGCGCGGCGGCACCGGCTGCTGGGAGTGACCGGTCCCGAGGGCCGGCCGCTGCTCTTGTGCGACCGGGACGGCGACTCGGATGCGCTGGATGCGGTGCGACGCAAGGTGGGCCCGGTGCCCCGCCACCCGGTCGATCCCGCCCTCTTGAGCGGGGCCATCGACCGGGCCTACGGCGAACAGGCGGCCGAAACCAGCGGGGCCGCGGCGGCGGCGATCGCCGCGGTCGACGCCCGCCCGGCCACCGTGGCCGGGGCGGCCGCCGCCATCGAAGACCTGCTGGACGCCACGGGAAGGGCCCCGGTGGTCACGCTGGTGAATGCACTGCTGTTCGAGGCGGTGCGGCTCGAAGCCTCGGACGTGCATCTGCAGCCGACCTACGCCGCAAGCGGGCAGGCGGATGGGGGTCGCACCGCGGTGCGGCTGCGCTGCGACGGGGTGCTCTTCGACGCCTTCGACCTGCCGGGCGCGGCCCACGACGAGTTGGTCAGCCGTTTCAAAATCATCGGCGGCATGGATATCGCCGAGAAGCAGCTCCCGCAAGACGGCCGGGCCAGTGTGCGCTTGGGCGAGCGGCCCATCGACCTGCGGCTGAGTGTGGTGCCCACCCAGCACGGCGAGCGGGTGGTGGTGCGTTTGCTGGACAAAGACGCCCTGCGGCACGGGCTGGACGAGCTGGGCATGCCCGGGCAGACCCGGGCGCGTTTCGACGCGTTGATCCGCCGGGAACACGGGCTGCTGCTGGTCACCGGGCCCACGGGCAGCGGCAAGTCCACCACGCTGTACGGCGCGCTGCAGCGCATCGACAGCAAACGCCTGAACGTGCTGACCCTGGAAGACCCGATCGAATACCGCCTGCCGGGCATCAGCCAGATGCAGGTGGCCACACAGCGGGGGATGAGCTTCGCCAAGGGCCTGCGCAGCGTGCTGCGGCAAGACCCGGACATCGTCATGGTCGGCGAGATCCGCGACCGCGAGACGGCGGAACTCGCCATCCAGGCTGCGCTGACCGGGCACCTGGTGTTCAGCACGCTGCACACCAACGACGCGGCGAGCGCCGTCACCCGCCTGGTGGACCTGGGGGTGGAGCCTTACTTGGTGGCCAGCGCTTTGCTGGGCGTCATGGCTCAGCGGCTGGTGCGGCGGGTGTGCCCGGACTGCGCACGCCCGGCCCCCGACGACCCCGTGGCCCAGCTGGGGGCCGCGACGGAAACCGCCGACCGGCCGCAGGTGGGCGCCGGCTGCGACGCCTGCCGCCACACGGGCTACCGCGGGCGGGTGGGCCTGTTTGAGCTGATGCCCGTGTCGGCAGGCCTGCGCGAAGAAATCGGCCGCGGCGTATCGTCCGACGCGCTGAAACGCACCGCCCTGGCCACGGGCATGAAGACCCTGCGTGACGACGGCGTGGCTAAGGTGCGCCGCGGAGAAACCACCGCCGAAGAAGTCTTGCGAGTGACCACGTCGTTGAGTGACGAGGACCCCGCCGCCCTCCTGCCGCCCGCATACTGAAGCCGGGTTCAATCATGCCCGTGTACTCTTACCAGGCCGTCGATGCGAGCCGCACCGCGTCCCGCGGGACGCTGATCGCCGACACGCCGCGCGACGCCCGCGACCAGCTGCGCCGCCGCGGGCTGGTGCCCCGGCGCTTGGAACCCGCCGCGGCGGACCCGGTGGCGGAAGACACCGCCGCGGGGCCCGACGCGGACGCGGGCCGGTCCGGCGCCGGGCCCGGGCGGCGCAGCGAGGCGGCGGACTTTTTCCGAGAGTTGTCCACCCTGCTGGGCGTGGGCGTGGGCGTGCTGGAAGCCCTGGACCTGATCGTGGCCCAGGTGCCCCCGCGGCAGCGGCGGTGGGCCACGCAGCTGCTGGGCGTGCGCGACCGGGTGAGCGCGGGCGGGGCCCTGGGCGAAGCGCTGGCGGCCGCCCGCTGGCCCAGCGCCCTGGGCCGGCGGCGGGCGCTGTTTGACGAGGCCACCGTGGCCATGATCGGCGTGGGGGAAGACGCGGGCGCTCTGGCGGACGTGTCCGAGCAGGTGGCCGACCACCTGGAGCAGCGGGCGGCGCTCAAAAACCGCTTGGCCGCGGCGCTGACCTACCCCGCGGTGGTCGCGGTGTTCGGGGCCGGGGTGTGCGTGTTTTTGATGACCTGGGTGGTGCCCGGCATCCTCGAAGCGCTGTCCGAGTCGGGTCAGGCCCTGCCCCCGCTGACCGTGGCGGTGAAAGCGGTGAGCGACTTTTTACTGAACTGGGGGCCGGCGGTGCTGCTGGGCTTGGTGTTGCTGGGCCTGCTGGGCGGCTTGGCGATCAGCCGGCCCCGCGGCCGGGCGGCCTTCGACGCGGCGGTGCTGAAACTGCCGGGCCTGGGCCCGGCGGTCCGGCGCCAGGCGGTGGTGCGGCTGGCCTTTGTGCTGGAAGCATTGCTAGACAGCGGCGTGCGGTTTGAGCAGGCTCTGGGCATCGGCCGGCGCGCGGTGCGTAACGTGGTGCTGCAAGACGCCCTGGCCCGCTGCGAGACCGCCGTGCGCGAGGGCCGCGACCTGGGCCCGGCCCTGGCCGAGACCGACGCCTTCCCCGCCACGGTGGCCCGGGTGTTTGCCCTGGGCCAGACCAGCGGCCGCCTGGGCGAGCTGCTGGGCCGCCTGGGCCGCAGCTACGACCGCCAGCTGCGCAGCCGGGTGGACCGCCTGACCACCCTGATCGAGCCCACCCTGATCATCTTGCTCGCGGTGGTGGTGGGTTTAATTGCTTTCGCCACGCTGCTGCCGATTCTTGAAATCGGAGACGTCGGCTAAATCCACCGA
>CALLPP010000182.1 GCA_938015655.1 uncultured Algisphaera sp. | reverse complement strand
GACGCGCTCTTGCCCAACGGGCTGAACATCAAACGTTTTGAAGCCCGCCACGAGTTCCAGAACCTGCACCAGCACTACACAGAAAAAATCCGACAAATAGCCTTTTGGACGTTTGCGATTGGCATGGGCGCTTTGCTCATGGTTTTTGAAAGTTATGCTGGGCCTGCACATTGAAGTTCTTGGCTTCCTGCTCGGCATCGAAAAACGACAGGTGGTCGTAGAACGCGGGGGTGTTCATAGCCAGGTAGCGGCCCAGCAGGGTGGCGTGGGTGGTGAACACGGTGGTGCCGGGCCAGCGGTCGCGCCGCAGCATGGGGATGCACGAGCCGGCCATCCACTCGTGGAAGTGCGCGATGATCTTGCGGCGCCCCGCCTCGGCGTCGGCCAGCAGGGTGAGCAGCAGCCGCACGCCCTCGCCGAAGGCCAAGACGTCGTTCAAGAGCGCGTCGTCGCCGGGCGTGGAGATGCCGTGGTCGGTCCACAGCCGATACTTGATGTCGCCCAGCCGGGCCCGCAGATCGCCCAGGTGCAGCAGCACGATGTGCGGCCGGCCCGAGACCAGCCAGCAGCCGTACTCGGCGCCTACGCCAAGCTCACGCAACGCCTTCACGGCGTTGCCCACCGGCCCTTCGGGAGGCTGGGCTTCGAACTCGACCGGGGCACTTTTGTCGTTGTACGGGCCCACCAGGCAGTAGCGGTTGGCCCACCGGGTGGACATGGCCGGAACCTTGGACCGCAGCACGGTGTAGATGCCCCCGACCTGATTGCATGCCTCCCAAGCAACTTCCATCAGCAGCGGATCGGCCCCCACCCGGGGCCGGGGCAGGGGAGCGGCGGGGCTCACGGGGTCCAGAGGGTCGGCGGAGCTGGGTGGGATCATCGGTGCTCTATCCCCGGGGCCGCTGGGCCATAACCGGGAGACCGGTCACGACGCGGACTAGAATCGGACATCGTGCAAAACAAAGCGGACAACACTTTCGAATCGGGCAACAGCGCCCACAGGACGTGAACGCGTGAACCCCGCGCCCCACTTATCGGCCGGTCTGGACGCGGCCCTGGCGGACCCGGACCCCGCGCACCTGACCCGCTGGCTGCATGCCGCCCCCCGCGGACCCAGCACCTACCTGCAGGTCGATCGGTCCTGGGGCCTCGAAAGCTGGCTGCCCCTGCACCACGTCGCGGACCGCGGCCTACACCGCGCGGTGGGCACACTACTGGACGCCGGGGCCCAGCCCGACGCACGAACACGGTTCAACAACCCGCTTCACGCCCGTCAAACCGCGCTGCACCTGGCCGCCGCGGGGGGGCACACCACCGTGTTGGCCGCCTTGCTGGCCCGCGGGGCCGAGGTCGAAGTGCGCGACGCTCGCGGCCGGACGCCCCTTTGGGAGGCCGCGCGGCGCAGTCACCATCGGGCCGTGGAGGCGCTGCTTCACGCCGGCGCGAACCCGGACCCCCGAGACGCGGCAGGCCGCACTCCGCTACACGCGGTACTGATGCCTACACCCACCGCACACGATTCCGCCGGCCCGGCCGGCTCCGACGCAGATTCAACCCCCGACCTGCTTGTTGACCCGGGTTTCACCCGCCCCGCGGTGGTGATCGCCCAACTGCTCGACGCGGGGGCGGACCCCAATGCCCGGTGCCCACGCGAGCCTGCGGCCTACACCCCCTGGCTCCGCGCCACAGCCTTGGGTCCCGCGGGGGCCGCGCTGGCCCAACAGCTCTTGGCCGCGGGTGCTCAGCCGATACTGAGCGCCCCGGCCCGCGAGGATTGACCCGCCGCTTGGCGAGGGTTTTTGGCTTAAATCAACCGGCAAGCCGCCAGTTCCAGCAGGCCGAGCGAGCCCCTACAAAGGCTGTGGAAAAGTTGTTAGTTAACATGCGTTCACAACCCCTGCGATGACGCTAAACGACTTGTTTAAAGAGAAAAAACATCCACAAACCCGCGCAAACGACCGCGTTGCGGCTCGTTGACAACGCCCGCGGGTGCGCGGTACCGTCGGCCCAGACCCGGGGGCAACATCCGCGACGGCCCCCATCCGCCCGGCCCCTGGGGGCTGGAGTCGCTCCGCCTCGGTCAGCCCCGCCCCTTCTCACGCAGCCGAGCACGCACCCATGGTCCAGTTCACCCCGGCCCAGTGGACCCAGCTTCTGGACTACCTTCAGAAGAAGCACACCCCCATTTGCCGCCAGTGGTTCCACGACGACCTGACCGCCGGGCGGCTCAACGGCGGGGTGCTGGAGATCCACACCGCCACGCCGGTGCAGCGCACCTACCTCGAAAACCGCTGCAAAGAGCCCTTTGTCGATGCCGCCCAGCACGTCACCGGGCAGCTGGTGGCCGCCCGATTCGTCTGCGACCGCGACCCCGCAACCCCGGACCACGAAGAGCCCGTCTCCGCCCCGCCCCACCCCGCGGGGCCGGGCTTCAACCCGCCGCCGGTGCCCGCAGAACTGGCCCAACCCCGGCCCCGACGCGCGCCCGACGCACCAGCGTCGGCCGACCTGGACGAGGACGAGCTGTTCGACGGCGAGTCGATGGTGCTCAGCCCCGACCACGCATTTGAGAACTTCGTGCCCGGACCCGAAAACCAGCTGGCCCACGCCGCGGCTCTGGCGGTCGCCAAGGAACCGGGCACGGCCTACAACCCGCTGTTCATCCACGGCGGGGTAGGCCTGGGCAAGACCCACCTGCTGCAGGCCATCGGCCAGGCCATTCTCGAAGCCCGGCCCGACACCCGGGTGCTCTACGTCTCGTGCGATGACTTCATCACCCAGTTCATCGCCTGCGTGCAGCGCGGCAAGATGAAAGCCTTCCGCAACCGCTACCGCAACATCGATCTGCTGATGATCGACGACATCCACCTGCTGACCACGCGTGATCGCACCCAGGAGGAGTTCCACCACACCTTTAACGCGCTCAAGCAGAACGACCGGCAGATCGTGCTGAGCTCCGACGCGCCGCCCCACGAGATCCCGCACCTGGAAGACCGCCTGATCTCGCGGCTGGGCTCGGGGCTGGTGGCCCAGGTCAGCCCGCCGGGCTACGAAACCCGTGTGGCCATCCTGGAGGCCAAAGCCAAGATGCGCGGTTTCGCCGTCCCGCCCGAGGTCATCGCTTACCTCGCCCAGCGCCTGGACAGCAACGCCCGCGAGCTAGAGGGAGCCATCTGCACGCTGCACGGCCACGTGGTGCTGATGAACCAGCCCCTAACCCTTGAACTGACCCGATCGATCTACCAGGACGCCGCGCCACCACGGCCCAAGATGAACCGCGCCACCCTCGATCACATCGTCGACGCGGTCACCGGCTACTACAACGTGAAGTTCAGCGACCTGCAGAGCCGCAAGCGCCCCAAGAGCATCACCGAGCCGCGGCAGATCTGCATGTGGCTGGCCCGCCAGCGTACCGGCTTCAGCCTGGAAGAAATCGGCGGCTACTTCGGCGGCCGCGACCACACCACCGTGATGCACTCTTTGAACGTGGTGGAAAACCGCAAAAGCACCGAAGAACAGTACGCCCGCCAAGTGGAGACCCTGCTGGCCGAGGTGGACGGCCGCGTGGCGGTGTAGGCGGAGCCAATACGCACGCCGCTTAACCACAAGGCGGTGGGCTTGGGGTTGTGCGACGAAGGCCTGCGGTGCGTTGAACAACGAAGAGCGACATGGCCGGTGTCGCGCGGCTTCGGGGAAACAACTTTCGATTCTCGTGCATGGGGCGTGAAAGTCGCGGCTCGGAACACGGCGTGGGTTTGTGCTTGCGACGGGCGATCTTGGCGCGGCCGAACAGCAAGTCCAAAGCCCCGCCCCAAGGGCCAGGGGTCAAACCGCATGATTAGCTCCGGATGCTTATCGACCGGGCGCGGGCCGGCGTCAGGGGTGGGGTGAGTCACGCACGTACTCTCAGCTCCCGCTAACAGCCTGTCTGACTGACTCAGTCCGACAGGCTGCTAATCATTTGCGGAATGACCCCGTCGAGCGGGGTTGCACCGAGGGGTGACGGGGGTTTGTTTGTGAGTCGGACTTGGGGTTGTGCGGCCCAGGCAGCCCCAAAAGCTAAACCCGCCGGCGCAGCACGCCGGGATCGACCTGGAGGTCGGCCAGGTGCGGGCGCACCTCTTCCCAGAAGCGTTTGGCGTCGCTGCCGTAGCCGGCGGTGGGCTTGACGTCGGGCAGCATCGCGGTGAAGCCGGTCTTGAAGCGGGCCATCATCAGCTCGCGCGAATACTTGGCGACCATCGAGGCGATGGCCACGGGCATGTGGTCGCTCTCGGCGGCGACGGGGAAGCGCAGCGTCATGCGGCGCGGGCCTTGCTCTAGAACGTAGACAGACTCTTGGGCGTCTTCGCTGACGACGGCGAGCTGGGCGTCGGGGAAGTTGAGCGCGAGCCAGTCGCGGTAGCGCGAGCGGCCCGACTGGCGGTCGACCACGCAGGTGGGGTGGTCGGCGCCCCAGCGCTGCCACAGGGTTTGCAGGTGCCCGGCGATGAAGGTGAGGTTGACCGCGGCCTTGGAGCGGGTGGCGGCGACCATGGCGTTGAAGCGGTCTTCAAAAACCACGGACACGCCTAGGTGCAGCGCTTCGACGCCGATGCGGTGGGCGGTCTGGGTGAAGAGGCCGCGCTGCACGGCGAGCGAGCCCGGGTCGTTGGCGGCGGGCAGGGGCTGCCAGGGCACGGGATCGGTTTTCGTGCGGCCGTACCAGGGCAGGGCGGCCAGGTCGTGGTGGGTGGTTTCGCCCAAGGCGTCGAGCCACCGCCCGGCGTGCTCGGGGCGGTGCCCGGCCAGCCCGGCGACGGCCAGGCAGCCGGCCTCCAGGTGGGCGATGCCCGCGGCCTTGGTGGTGAGTTTTTTGGAATCGTTGATGACCACCCGGCCGGCGCGTCCGCTGAGGGTGCGGCTGACGCCCTTGCGCAGGCGCGACCAGAGGTGCGGCGGCGGGGCGTCGGCGGGCAGTTTGGGCACCGCCAGCACGCAGCAGCCCACGGTCAGCGGGCCGAACGCCGGGCCGTAGCCCGCCTCGTCGATGCCCGCGTAGACGTACATGCAGCAAGGTCCGGTGTGGTTAATAGGGCGTGTGCCGCGGGGCAGGGGGGGCGGAGGCCGGGCCCGAATGGTGGGGGTGGCCGACTTTCGTTGGATTCACCACGCAGGGCCTCTAAGATAAAGGGTGCCGGGTGGATGTGGACCGTGTTCATGACCGGTTTGGAACTGCCGGGCGACGCCGGGCGTAGCAAGGGTGGTGGTGTCAGACGCTCGGTCCGCCGCGCTCCACGGGAGAAAAAACATGCAAGACATCCCCACGTTTTTCCGCACAGCCTGGCGTTGCGGCCTGCCGGCGTGTACCGCGGCTCTGTTGCTGGCTGCGGCCCCGGGGGGGCTGGGGGTGGCGCTGGCCCAAGACGGTTCATCGGTGCGCCGGGTGGTCCGCACTGTGCCCGACACGGCGGGGGTGGAGCCTCGGGTGGCGGGGCGCACCTTCTTTCGGCCGCTGCGCACGTTCCGCGGTCAGCCGGTGCGGGTGGGGCCCGGCAACCGGCCGGAGCTGAGCATCGGCGTGGTCCGGGCCATCCGGGCCGACGGATCCCGGTCCATCGGCGTGGTGCGGCCGATCCGCCACGCGGGGGCCTGCGGGTGCGGGGCCGATGGTCTTTCTCATGCAGGCCACAAGGTGTCGTGCGAGCACCACGGTGGGCTGCAGGCCACCGTTCCGCGGTCTTCCGTCGGCCCGGCGACAACCGGGTCGTCCGGGTCGGACCGCTATCCGGCGGACGGGGCGGCTTCGTCTGCGGCCCCCGTCGAGGTGCTGGTGCCCGGCATCGCGTCCGGTGGGTTCGGGTCCGCGTCGCTTCAGATCTACGTCGGCCAGCCGCGGGCCGTGGCGCCCGGGGCAGACCCCTGGGACCTGCTGAACGCGGGCCGCTACCGGGCGGCGGCGGGCCGGTTTGATGCGGAAGCAGACGCGGGCCAGCGCACCGGGGCGGCCCTGGCCGCGGCGCTGTCGGGGGCTCTTTCGGTGGCCGCCGAGGCGATGCCCGCCGAGCCGGTGCTGCCCGAGGGCGTGACGCTGGACCCGGCGGTGGTGCTGCGGCTGCGGCAGGTCCGGGAGGTGTTTTTCAGCGACGACGCGGCGATGCGGTCAGCCCTGGACACGCTGCTGCGAAACCGCGGTTAGCCGCGGAGCGAGGTTCAGATGGTTTCCGTGGTGTCTAACACCGCGTCTAAGGCGTTGCAGACGGCGGGTAGGCCGATGCCGCGGATCAGCGTGTTGTCATCTTTACAGCGCCGGTACTTGATGGTCCGGCCCACCGTGTGTGGCGCGCGGAGCACGCGGTGCTCGGCGGCGGGGGCGTCCGGGGGTGTCCAACGGCAGGGGCCCACCCGGGCGGGATCGGTGGGGCCAAACAGGCTGACGGTGGGGCGGTTGAGGCCCACGGCCAGGTGCAACGCGGCGGAGTCGTTTCCCAGCAGCACCCGGGTCTGGGCGATCCAGGCCATCAGGGTGTCAAGGCGGGTCTCAGGGTAGGACACCCGGTTACGCAGCGTGGCGGGCAGGGCGGCCTCGAAGCCGGCCCGCACGCGGGGCCGTTCGGTGGGTGACGCCACCACGACCAGCCGCCGTACCCGCTGGCCGGCCAGCAGGTGGGCGCCCGCGGCGGCGAAGCGTTCGATGGGCCAGCACTTGCAGCCCCAGCGCGCGGTGGGGGCCAGGCAGGCGTAGCCGCCCTCCCAGTTGGCGGTGTGGTGGGCCACTTTGCGTTGGGCGTGTGGGGGCGCGTACAGCCGCAGGTCTTCGGGCCCGGGGAAGCCTGCGGCGTTCAGCAGGCCGCGCATGCGGTCCACGGTGTGCTGGTTGCGCGGCAGGGCGTGTTTTTCGGTGTAGGCCAGCCACGCCCCCTCGCGGGCATTGGCAAAGCCGATGCGCCGTGGGGCTCCGGTGGCCCTGGTGAACAAGCCTGACCGGGCCAGGCCCTGTAGGTCCACGGCCAGGTCGTAGCGCGCGATCCGGAGGGTGCGCAGCAGCTCGGGCACCGAACCGAGGCGTTGGCGGTCGAAACGCACCACGCCGTCGAGCATGGGGTGGTACGCCACCGCGTCGGTGAAGGCCGTGTTCACCAGCCAGTCGATGTGGGCGTGGGGCAGGGCCCGGCGCAGGGCCACCAGGCAAGGCACCGTGCGGCTCACGTCACCCAGGGCCGAGGGGCGGACCAGCAGCACCCGCGGGGACGCGGTGGGCGACGGGTTTTGGGGAGTGGTGGGCGGTGGAGCCATAAAAAGTGTGCGGAGCGTTTTCGCAGCGGCACCCGGCCACCAGCGGCACTCCAGCGGATCACAACGCCATCGGGGCGGCGGGATTGCGTTACATTATCTGGTTCACCCCGCCGGTCGGTCCCGGTGGCTTTTTCCCGGCGCTCCGGCCCGCGCGAGTCTGTTCCATGCCCACTGCCGTCATCTCCGACATCCACGGCAACCTTGACGCCCTGCAGGTGGTTTTGGCCGACATCGAAAGCCGCGGCCTGGACCGCATCATCTGCTTGGGCGACATCATCGGCTACGGCCCGGACCCCACCCAGTGTCTGGACCTGGTGATGGAGAAGTGCCTGTTCGCGATGATGGGCAACCACGACTTCGCGGTGCTGTACGAGCCGACGATGTTCAATACCAGCGCCGAGCAGGCGGCCTTCTGGACGCGGTCCCAGTTTGAGCAAGAGCCCGATGTTAAGCAGCGGCGGAAGCGCTTTAAGTATCTGGGGAGCTTGGTGATCCGTCGCTGGTTCGAGGGCAGCCTGTTCGTGCACGCCAGCCCCCGGCGGCCGATCAACGAGTACATCTTCCCCGACGACGTGGTGGCGGCACCTAACAAGATGGCCTCGATCTTCGACCGCATCGAGACCAAGGCTTTCTGTGGGCACACCCATGTCACCGGGGTGTTTACCGACGAGCCGGATTTTTATCCGCCCGGCGATCTGGGCGGGGCCTACACGTTTCGCGACGATGAGAAGTGCATCATCAACCCTGGCAGCGTGGGCCAGCCGCGCGACCGCGACCCGCGGGCCAGCTACGCCATCCTGCACGATGATCGGGTGGAGTTTGTCCGCCTGGAGTACGACGTGGCGGCGGTGGTCAAGAAGATCGCCGCGATCTCGGACCTGTCGGACTTCCTGGGCCAGCGGCTGCTTGAGGGGCGTTGAATACCGCCGTTCGGGCGGGTTGAAGCCCCTTCATGCAATTTTGTGAATGCCCGGGGCCGTGGTTTGGGTGTGGCTCGCGTCGGGGTGAAGTATGCCGCGAGCACCCGTCAGCCGCGATACTCGCCCGCGGATCGCGGTGCGTCTTACCAGCGCGAATCGCGCTTGGAGAACGACGCGAGGGCTTCGTCCAATTCGTCGAACAAGCTGAAAACCGTGTCCAGCCGCGAGGACTTGAAGAGAAACGCCACGTTGGGCCGGCAGCCCACCAGGGCCACCTTGCCCCGCATCGGTTCGACTTCTCGTAGCAGCTCGACCAGTGCTCCGGTACACGCCGAGTCCAGGTATTCGACTTGGGAAAGATCGAAGATGAAGTTGCTCGCCTGGTCGAAGCGCATCCGCTCGCCGCACACTACCACCGCTTCTTCCATCGTCCGTAGATTCACTGTGGGCCCGGGCAGCTGCAGGGTGACGTTTGCTCCGTCTTGTTCGACTTCTAGAGAGACTTTTTCAGGCATATCAACTCCAAAGTGAGAAGGAACGCGATTCACCGCGATGTATCGGACGGCGAGGTGGGCGAATTCGCAGGCATGGGGATAACCCTTATGTCAGTGTTTACGAAAGCCCTAGCGTTCGCCGGTGGCGATCGCGTGGCAGACTTGCGACTGTGCTCTAGACCTGGAACGGGTCGCCGTGGGCCAGTTCAAACAACGCATCCAGGCGGGCCAGCTGCAAAAGCAGGGCCACGTTTTCCTGGCAGTTCAAAAGGATGATCCGGGCTTGAAACGGCTTGGTGTCCTGATGAAACATCAGCAGCAGGGCGAGGCAGGCGGAGGGTAGAAAGTCCACCTCGCGAAAGCAGAGCACGAAGGTCCGACCGCCTTGGTCCAGCCGGGCCTTGAGGTCCATCGTCAGCTCGCGCAGCCGGTCGGTATCGACCTCGGCTCCGTCTAGCCGTGCCACCACGCGGTCTCCAACCTGCTCGACGGGGTGGGGGGGCGGGTCCATACCCCCGCAGTTTAAGCGCTGGCCCCGCCCCGGAGGGCGAGGGCGGCTTTAGGGTTTGGCGTGGGCCGGTCCGTCCAGCGGCGCCACGCGGGCGGCGACCAGCCGGCCTCCCGCGGGGATCCGCAGCTCAGTGTCCGGCCGGTGCCGGCCCCAACGCACCACGGCGAAGCCGATCGCCGCTTGGCCCGACAGCGGCGAGGCCGCGGAGCTGGTGACCGCGCCGATAACCTTGGTAGCATCCTTGGCGTCGAAGACCTGGGCTCCAGCCACCGGCAGGGTGTCGGCCCGCAGGTGACCGGCCTGGGGGTCGTCGTCTACGCGGAAGCCGACCAGCAGTTTTTTCGGGTGGCCCAGGCTCTTCATGCGGGCCACCACCTCCTGGCCCAGGTAGCAGCCTTTGGTGAAGCTCACCGCCTGGTCGATGCCCCGGGCCCCGGGCACCTCGGCGGGCAGCGACGTGGGGCCGAAATCCACGTGGTACCGCGGCACGCCCTCTTCGATGCGGACGGTGTTGAACGCCCCCCAGCCCACCGGCCGCCCCCGCAGCGACGCGCGGCGACGCTCGGCAAACGCCGCGGCGTCTTCGGGGCTCAGGGCGGCGGGGTCGGCGGTTTCGTGCCCCGCGGCGGCCAGCAGCCGGGGGTAAAAACCCGCCGCGTGCCGCGCGGCCACCACCAGCCGCACGCCCAGCAGCTGCCCCAGATCATGGCGGTAGGCGGTCACCCCCGGAGCGCCCTCCAGGTCCAGCACGTGGTGGGTGCCGGGCGTGGCGCCCACCCGGGCCGCGGCCTTGCGCGCGTCGCGGTCGCGGCCCGCAGCGGTCAGCAGCTGGACCGCCGCGGGCCCCACCAGCCAGAACACCACGTGGGCCGCGGGGGCCTCGCGCAGGGTCAGGTCCTCGGTGAACTGCCGGGCCAGAATCAGCTCGGCCAGGCCCGGCAGGTCCACCGCGTCGCCCTCCAGCCAGG
>CALLPP010000181.1 GCA_938015655.1 uncultured Algisphaera sp. | reverse complement strand
AACCCGCGGTCGCGGATCTGGTTGACGAGGGCGGGGATGGCGTCGGCGGTGTGCTGGCGGGTGCCGGGGTGGCCCGGTTCGTGGCCGTCGTGCAGCAGGCAGATGTCGCCGCTGCTGAGCCGTTTGGTGAGGCGGCGGATCAGCCGCTGGGGGGTCTGGTGGGTGTTGCCGTCGCGGGCGCGGCGGTTCCAGGTGACGCAGGTCTGGCCGCCCCAGCGCAGCTCTTTGAGCAGGTGCCAGTGCTTGAGGCCCATGGGCGGGCGGAAGAACGCCGGACGCTGGCCGATGACGTCGAAGACGGCGTCGTCGCAGGCGTCGAGCTCGCGGCGCCAGTAGCGGCGCAGGCCCCAGAGGCCGTGGCGCGGGTGGGTGTGGGTGTGGTTGGCGATGAGGTGGCCCGCGGCGTGGACCCGGGTGAGCAGGTGGGGGTGGGCACGCACGTTTTGACCGACGACGAAGAAGGTGGCGGGGGCTTGGGCATGGGCCAGGGCGTCGAGCACGGCGGGGGTGCTTTGGGCGGTGGGGCCGTCGTCGAAAGTCAGGGCGACGCGCGGCGGGCCGGGGGCGTGGCGGGGGGCCCGCGAGACGACCGGGCCCCAGACCCGGGCGCGGGGCGCGATGATGCCGTACAGCCCCGCGGCGGCGCCCAGGGCGGCGGCGGGGGCGATGGTGGTGATCCAGGGCGAGGCGGTGAGCACGGCGGGGGCTATTCCTGGCTTTCGGACACGATGCGCGGCGGGCCGTCGGGCAGCAGGTGGTCCAGGACCTCGTGGCTGCGCAGCGGGCCGACGCCGTCGAGCCGGCGGGTCATGGTGAGGGCGCCGGTGGCGGAGTTGATCTGGTTCAGACCCCCGTGGGTGCTGTGGGGGTCGACAAACCACAGGAACCAGCCGATACCGGCGCAGGTGCCGTCTTTGAGGGTGGCCATGACCTGGGGGGCCTGGCGGGTGCCGCCGTGGAAGGCGTCCCATAGGCGCACGGCGCCGTCGGGGAACTCCAGGTCGACGGTGCGCTGGAGCCAGTCGTCGGCGCTCAGCGCGGTGGCGTGTAGTTCGGCGGGAAAGGCCAGGGGGTTGCCGCGGGTGGGGGTGTAGGTGAGTTGGTGGTCGCGCTTGGCGATGACCGCGGCGCCGTTGGCGCTGCGGACGATGACGTCGGGGCCCTGCATGTAGGCGACGGTTTCGAGCTCGGGCAGGTTCAGCAGGTGGTCGGCGACGCGCACGGGCCGGACGGTGTGAACGCCGAACCAGGTGAGCAGGCCGTCTTGTTCGAGAAACACGTCGTTGGGTTGTTCGGGGAATTGGGGTTTTTTGGTGACGTTGAAGCCGCCGGTTTCGAGGTGGGTTTCGATGTCGACCCAGCGGGTTTTGCGCAGGTTGTGCCCGTGGTCGGACACGACGCTGATCTTCACGGCGCCGCGGCGTTCGTAGAGCACTTGGGCGACGAAGCGGTTGAGCTCGTCGAAGATTTCGTCCAGGGCCGAAGGGCCATACTTGAAGAGCATTGAGGCGGTGGACGAGATGTAGACGAAGGTGGTGCGGTCGGGGCTGTCGTCGAAGGCCCGGCGGGCGCGTTCGAACTCGGTCTTCATCCAGGGGTGGGGGCTGAGGAAGGCGTTGGTGTTGTCGCGGTAGGCGATGTTGTAGTGCAGGCGCTGCTGCCAGGGGTTGCGGTAGCCGCCGAGGCGCCGGGAGATGAGGTTGTTAACCGCGCGGTGCTGGGGCCGCGGGTCGTAGTGGCGGTTGATGGGACCGGGCATGGGCGGAGCGTGGAGGATGTCGCTGAAGCAGACTGCGGACATGCTGGGGTAGGGCGCGATGATCTTGACCGGCGGGGCGAAGACCGACATGCGCGGGTCCGCGGCGTGGCGTTGACGCAGGGCTTCGAAGGGAATCGAGTCGAGCAGCACCACCAGGTGGGGCACGTTGCGGTCGGCGTATTCGTGGAGGTCGAACAGCCGGTCCGGGGTGCCGTCTTCGTCGTCGTCGAAGACCAGGGCCCCGCGGGGGTGGGCGGGGGCGGCGGGAAGCAGGGCGAAGTCGGCGGTGGTGTTGTGGTCAGTGTCGAAGACCACCGCGGACGGGCTTTGGGAGGTGGGGTGTGCTGGGAAGAGCAGGTGGTCCGACGGGGTGCAGGCGGTGGCGAGAGGCAGAAGAAGAAAGATAAAGAAGAAAGGAAAATAGAAAGAGAGGCGGGGTGCTAGCGATCGGGGGAGACGCAGCGGCGCGTGGTGCAACATGGGCTTGGTTGGTGGATTCATGGCTTTACCTTCAACTTCTCTTTCTCTTTTCGCTTTCAAAGAGCATCACCAGTAGTGGCGCCAGCCCGCACACCGAGACAAGAAACGCCCCGGCGACGCCGACGCCGGTTATTAGGCCCAAGCTTTTGATGGCCGGCACGTGGGTGAAGTAGAGGCTGCCGAAGGCCAGGGCGGTGGTGAGGCTGGTCATGCCGATGGCGTGGGCGCTGGCGGCCAGGTCCTCGCGCAGGCGCGCGGCCGGGGCGCCGGTGCGGCGGGCGCGGCGGTAGAGCGTGGTGAGAAAGATGCCGTCGTCCACCCCGATGCCCACCAAGAGCGGCACGGCGATGAGGTTGATGAGGTTGAACGAGCCGCCGGCGAGCCAGACGACCGCGAGCATCAACACCAGGCCGCCCACCGCCGGGCTCAGGGCCAGCAGCACGTCGGCCGGGCGGCGGAAGAAGACCGCGAGCCACATCAGCACGGCGCCGCCCGAGAGCAGCAGCAGCCGGCCCAGGTCGTGGGCGATGGCCTGCTGGGTGTCGTAGCCCAGCACGCTGATGCCCGAGAGCACGGCGCGGTCGGCCGGGCGGTCGGGGTTGTGGTTGAGCTCGTGCATGGCCGCACGCACGGTGTCGATGGTGCGGTCGCGGTCGTCGGCGTGGGTCCAGGGCCGGCGCAGGGTGGCCAGCACCAGGCCTTGGGTGGGCTGGGGCGGGGCTTTGGGCAGCACCAGGCCGGCGAGCCCGGGGTAGCGGCGCACGTCAGTGAAGGTGGGGGCCGGGCGGGGGGTGAGCAGGTTGCGCAGGAACCGGGCGTAGTCGTCGAACGCGCCGGGTCGGAAGCCCGCGGCGTGGGCGGCGGCGGCCAGGTCGGCGGCCACGCGGTCGGGATCGGGCCGCGGGGCGTGGGCGGCGGCGGGGTTGGGCAGCAGGGTGGCGGGGCCGGTGACTTGGCTGAGCCCCAAGGCCTGCAGACGCGGCTGGGCGAAGCGCTGTTGCACGGCGTGGGCCAGACGCAGCATGTTGTCGGGCGTGTCGGATTCGATCAGCAGCGTGAGCCCGTTGGGCGCGGCGCCGAAGCGCTGGGCGAGGTGGTCTTGGGTGTCCAGTGCGGGGTGGGGCTGAGGGTGCAGGGCGTGCAGGTCGCGGTCGAAACGCAGCGGTGGGGTGTTGCCTGCGGTGGCCAGCCCCAGCGCGGCGGCGGCGGCGGCCACCACAACGGCGGTGGCGGCGAGCCAGGGCACGGGGGTTTGGGTGATGGTGCGCACGACCGGGGCGATGCTGAACCGCGTGGCCGAGAGGCCGCCGCGGGCCAGGGGGGTGCGGCCCAGGGCCAGCAGCAGGCACGGCAGCACCACCAGCGCGGTGACCAGCGCGGCGAGCAGCCCGGCCACGCCCAGCGCGGCGAACTCGCGCAGGGCCCGGACGTCGCTGAGCATGACCGCGCCGAATCCCAGGGCCGTGGTGAGCACCGCGGCGAAGATGGCCGGGCCCACGTGGCTCACGGCCCGCAGGGCGGCGGCGCGGTCGTGGTCATGGTCGCGGGCGCCGGCTACCGCGGCGGCGACCCCGCGGCGGCGTTCTAGTTCGTGAGCTGCGACGTAGTGCACGCAGTAGTCGATGCCCAGGCCCGCTAGCACGGCCCCGGTGACCGCGGTGACCGGGGTGAGGTGCCCGTTAGACACGGCGTAAAGGCCAAACGCCCAGACGATGGCCATGTACACCGGCAACAGTAGTACCGGGAAGGCCAGCGGATGGCGGTAAACCAGCAGGAAGCAGCCGATGAGCAGCGCGATCGAGCCGATGCAACTGAGCATCATGTCGGCCCGGGTCTGGCCGGCGCTGTGCTCGGCGATGGCGTAGGCGCCGGTGTAACGCACGTTGAGCCGGGGCCGGACCGGATCGGCGGTCTGTACGGTGGCCACGGCCCGGCGGATCCGGGGCATGAAGGCGGCGGTGAAATCCAGATCGCTGGCGGGGCGGGCCCCGGTCACGTTGATGAGGATGGCCTGGCCGTCGGCTGAGACGTTGGCGTCCACCCCGGAGAGGGTCTGGAAGCCGCCGTCGCCCGGGGCGCGGGCGGGGCGCTGGGTTAAAAAATCCCGCAGGCGCAGCGGGTCGCGGATCAGCTCGCGGGCCAGGCGGCCCGCGGCGGGGCCCGGGGCGGCGAGCATGGCGGCGTTCTGAGCAAATTGCACGTCCATGGCGGCACGGGTCAGCCGTTGTTGCAGGCGTTCGCGGCCCGCGGTGTCGAGGTAGCTCCAGCCGTGGGGCACCACGAGTTCTTCGACGAAGGCCCGGGCGTCGCGGGCGGGGCGG
>CALLPP010000180.1 GCA_938015655.1 uncultured Algisphaera sp. | reverse complement strand
GTCAAGAGCGCGGTGTTTAGCCACCAGGCGTGGCCCTTCATCGCGAGTTTGATGGTGGTAAAGTCGTGGCCGGTGAGTGCGGGCGGCGGTTGCGTGACCCGTATCAGTAGCGTCGCCGTAAAGCCCGGAGTGCCCATCACGGCGAGCAGCCCGGCATAGCTTTGCCGCAGCAGGCACCGGGTGTGCTGCCCAAAGAGGGGGCGGGCCTGCCGCACGCCGGTATTCGCTGACCCCTGGGAGGTCAGCACGCACGGTGTGACCACGGACGAAACCCCCGGGCCCAGGGCCAGGGCGAGCTGGGCCACCAGTTTGCGAGCCCGGCGTGCCGGGCGATGGCCTTCTTTGATTGACGCAAGATGCCGGGCGAGCCCTGTCTTGGAGTAGTTGACCCCCTGGTAGGGCGTCGAACACTCGGCGCACATTGGCTCGTGGGTGATTACGCACTGTCCAATGGCCGGCCGGTCCGGGTGAACCGGGCAGAATCGTGAAAGCTCGGCCATCGGCCGGCATCTTATTTGAAGTGGTGGCAAGGGGCCGCGGGGCCGCGCGCGGGGCGAAGGTCCGTCCGTGGTGGAGGGGGGACGCGTCGGCCACGCTCGGGTGACGGGCTTGGGCCTCGGGTTTGGGGGGTGGGCTGGCGGTCCCGCCCGCCGGCTTGTCGCCGGCGTGGTCGGCGCCGCGGCGGGCCGGCGGCGGGTGGGTTAAATGTGGGCGGGTAGGGATTTTTCCTACCGGGGGAATCGTAATAAGCCGGTTTGATGTAGGCGTTAATCGCCGTTTGGGTATCCGGGCAACAGGCTGCGGGTTTTACCTAAAGTCCCAAATTTCACGGTGGTGCGCAAATATGGCCGATAAATAACGGCATGAATGAGCATGAGGCTTGTTCATGCTGTACCCAGTGCATCTCTCGCTTGCGAAGGAAGGTCAGGATGACCCCGCCCGCTGCTGCTGTTGATTTTTCACCCCTGGATGAGGCGACTCACCTCGCCGGTCTGCTGACGCGCCAGCGTGATCTGTACCGCGAGCTGGGCGGGCTGAGCGCCCGTCAGCAGGTGCTGGTCGAGGCAAGCCGCACGGAGGAACTGCTGGCGGTTTTAACCCAGCGCCAAGCGCTGATCGATCAGCTCACCGCATGCAACAAAGAGGTGGCGCCGTTCCGCAGCCGCTTGGGGGACATCGCGGCGGCGGCCCCGGAGGCTACGCGGGCAATGATCCGCGACCGGGTGGACGAGGTTCAAAGCCTGCTCGAAGAGATCATCGGCCGTGACGAGGCGGACCGCGAAAAGCTTGAAGCCTCGCGCCGGCGGGTGGGCGACGAAATGAAGCGGGTGGACGCGACGCCGGCTGCGGTCAATGCCTACCGGGCCCAGGCTGGTGTGCGGTCGCCGGCCACCGCACGGTTTACGGACGCGCAGGGCTGACATGGCCATCGCCGCCCCCCCCAGGACCGAGTCGATGGCCTCGCGCGGCGAAGTGTCGGCCTTGGCGCCCCAGGACCTTGCGGAGGTGTTGCAGGCTTACTCGGCTGTGGCCGAGCGGTTGCAGGCGTCGCACGAGACCTTGTCGGCGGAGGTCGATCGTTTGCAGCGTGAGCTGGCGACCAAAAACGCGCAGCTGGAGCGCGGCAAGCGTCTGGCGGCGCTGGGTGAAATGGCCGCGGGTATTGCCCACGAGATCCGCAACCCGCTGGCGGCCATTCAGCTTTACATTGAGATGATCCGCGAGGACGTCGCCGCGGAGCAGGCCGAGGTGCCGACTCCGCGGCTCGCCGGGGCTCTGGGCCACGGCGACAAGATCGCCGACGCGGTGCGCGGCCTGTCGGCGATCGTGAACGACGTCTTGAGTTTTTCGCGCACCGTCGCGCCGGTGCCCCGCCGCCTGGACATGGTCCGGGTGCTGGAGCGGGCGGTGGATGCTCAGCGGCCGCTGCTGGACGCGTCGGGCGTGCAGGTGCGGGTGGAGGCTGCGGACCAAGCGGTGTACGCCGACCCGGATCTGTTGTACCGGGCGCTGCTGAATCTGGTGCGTAATGCCGCGGAGGCCCTCGCCGAACCGGCGGGGCGAGAGAAACAGTCTTGGACGCCCCTGCTCACCCTGTCGGCTGCGGCGGGTGCGGTGACGGTGGCGGACAACGGGCCGGGCATCGATGCCGCGACGGTCGACCGTATTTTCAACCCGTTTTTCACCACCCGTGCAAGCGGCACCGGCCTGGGCCTGGCGATTGTTCATCGCATTGTCGATGCCCATGGAGGTTCCATTGCCGTCCGCAACGCCGATCAGGGCGGCGCGGTCTTCACGCTTCAATTCCCCTCGGAATCGGACTCCGCATGAGCCACCTCGCCTCCCCCGCCAACGCCCCGGCCGAACTGACCAAGATTCTGGTCGTCGACGACAAGCAGATGATGCGCGATTCGGTGGCGGCCACGTTGCAGCGCGCCGGCTTTTTGGTGGTGGTGGCCAACGGCGGCACGGCGGCCATCCAGATGATGGCACGGCACCGGCCCGCGGTGGTGGTGACCGACCTGAAGATGCCGGGCATGGACGGGCTGGCGCTGCTCAACCATCTGGTGGATGCGGATCCGGATTTGCCAGTGGTGTTGATGACCGCTTATGGCTGCATCAACGACGCGGTGGGGGCCATGAAAGCCGGGGCCTTTGATTTTGTGCAAAAGCCTTTTGAGGGCGACCAGCTGGTCATGGTGGTGAAGCGGGCGGTGAAGCACCGCGCTCAGCGTGCGGCGTCGGCCACCCCGCGTACGACGAGGGCGCAGCCGGAGGCCTCGTCGGGCGATCGCCCGGCGGGGGGGGCTGTGCGGCCGGCGTTGGTCGGCAAATCCCCGGCCATGCGGGCGGTTAGCCAGCAGATCGACCAGATCGCCGCGTCGGACCACACCGTGCTGGTTCAGGGCGCTTCGGGCACGGGGAAAGAGGTGGTGGCCCGCTCGCTGCACGCCCGCTCGCCGCGGGCGGGTCAGGTCATGCTGTGCTTGAACTGTGCCGCGCTGTCCAGCTCACTCTTGGAGAGCGAGCTGTTCGGTCACGAAAAAGGGGCGTTCACCGGGGCCGACACGCTGCGTAAGGGGCGGTTCGAGCTGGCCGACGGCGGCACGCTGCTTTTGGACGAGGTGAGCGAGATCGGCCCGGGGCTGCAGGCCAAGTTGCTGCGGGTGCTGCAAGAAGGCCAGTTCGAGCGGGTGGGGTCGTCGGTCACCCGCACCGTGGACGTGCGGGTGATCGCCACCACCAACCGGGACCTCACCCGCTCGGTGGCCGACGGCAGCTTTCGCCAGGACCTTTACTACCGCCTGAATGTGCTTCCGGTGGTGCTGCCGCCGTTGGCCGGGCGGGCAGGCGATGTGGCCGAGCTGGCGGGGCATTTTTTACAGCGGATCGCGCGGCGCGCCGGCGCGCCGCCCAAAATCCTTGAACCCGACGCTGTGGTTGCGTTGGAGGCCTATCACTGGCCGGGCAACGTGCGCGAGCTGCAAAACATCTGCGAGCGGGCCAGCGTGCTGGCCCCGGGTGGCACCGTCACGGCAGCGCTTATCCGCCCCTGGCTGATGAGCCTGCCTGCCGGGAGGCCGGCGCCCGGGGTGGCGCGGCCCGTGGCGGGGGGTGACGGGGCCGAGTCGCCGTACGCCACGCTGGCGCCTTCGCCCGATGCCGGCAGCCCCGCTTTGCAGGTGCCCGCGCCGGCGTTCCAGCCCGCGCCGACGGTTCCGCCCGCGGTGTCGTCAACGGCGGACGTGCGGCCGCTGGATGAAGTCGAGCGGGAGCAGATTATCCACACGCTGAGTCGTTTCAACGGCAATCGCACGCATGCGGCCAAAGCGCTGGGGATCGGGGTCCGCACCCTGGGGCTGAAACTGAAGAAGTGGAAAGAGCAAAACCTGATTGCCGCCACGGTCTGAGCCTCCCGCCTCGCGGTCTTTGTCCACCCAAACCGGTCTTGCTCATGATTAAGGGTCTTTTTCAAGCCGGCAGCATGCCCGTCCTGGAGCGTTTGGTTCAGTTCACCGGTGCCCGTCATCAGGTGCTGTCGCACAACATCGCGAATCTCTCTACGCCGCATTTTCGCCCGCGCGACCTGGACCCGCGCGGGTTCCAGGTGCAGCTGGGCAAGGCGATTCAGGAGCGGCGCGGGCGCGCGGCGCGCGGGCTGATGCGCGAGCCCTTTCGCCTGCCGGACACCCGCCAGATCCGCGACGGGGGCCGCGGGCTGGAAGTCCGCCCCGCGGCGCTGGACGAAAACATTCTTTTTCACGACCGCAACAACCGGGACCTTGAACGCACAATGCAAGACCTGGCGGAGAACACCATGGCGCACTCGGCGAGCATGACGTTTCTAAAGAGTGAATTCGATGCGTTGCGGACGGCCATCCGTGGGCGGGTTTGATCTGACGGCGAACGGTCACGCCCGGCAACTTTTAAGTGAGGCTTTATGTTTGGTGCCCTGGACATTTCGACTTCCGCCCTCGTGGCCCAGCGCACGCGGATGGAAGTGATCTCGGCGAACCTGGCCAACGTCAATAGCATCGACGACGGCCAGGGAAACAACGTTCCTTTCCGCCGCCGACTAGCGATCCTCGCGCCCGGCGCGGACGGGTCGGCGGCGGGCCGCCAGCAGCCCGGCGTCCACGTGAAGGAGATCGAGCTGGACGCTTCGGAGTTCCGCAAGGTACACGCGCCCAACCACCCGCTGGCGGACGAGGCGGGCTACGTGAACCACCCCAACATCGACGCGATGACCGAGCAGATCAATGCCCTGGAAGTGGCCCGGGCGTACGAAGCCAACATTCAGGCCGCCGAGGCGACCAAAAATATGATGCAAGCGGCATTGCGTTTGCTTGGCTAGTGTGCCACGTACTGGACCATCCTTAGACCCTGCGGGCTCAGGCCCGTGACCTACCACCATGCCCGACCCCATCGGCCTCATCCCGTCTTCTTCCGGCATTAAGCCGCTGGGCTCTGCGCTGACCCCGCCGTCGGGGGTGCAGGCTCCGGGTTTTAAGGACGCGCTGCTGAAGAATCTGGAGCAGGTGAACGCGATGCAGAAAGATGCTCAGTTTGCCATTGAAGACCTGGCGGCGGGTAAACGAGGCGATGTAGACGGGGTGATGATCGCCAAGCAGAAGGCCGACGTGGCGTTCCAGATGCTGGTGCAAGTGCGAAACACGTTGATGGAAGCTTACGACGAGGTGAAGCAGATTCGGGTCTGATTTGAATCTGGTTCGGTTGAGTGTTTGCCGGCTCAAGATTGAACACGGGCGCGGGGGTTGGTGCCGATTGTTTCTAAACGCGGCGGGGAGGTGCTGCGCAGTTGCTGCGCGGTGCAGCGCATAAATCAACCCGTACGGCCCGCACGTCCGATAGGGACGTCCCGAGCGTCGGAGACGCTCGGCTGACCGCCGCGTTTGCGTCCGGGGTAACGAAATGGACTTCGCTCGAAAATACTGGACCACGATTCGTGCGCAGGCCGAGTCGTTGCCGCTCACCACGAAGATGCTCATCGTGGCGTTGGTGGTGATTTTGGTGGGCGTTGCGGGGTTGGGCGTGCTCTACGCCGGTCAGCCCCAGACCGTGCCGATCAGCGCGTTTGCCGGAAGCCGCTCGGAAGAGGTGATGGCCCGGTTGGGGGCTGCGGGGATCGAGGCGGAACTGAAAAACGGGGCGGTGTACGTGCCGTCGACCCAGCAGATGGACGCGATCGCGCTGTTGGCTCGGGAAGAGCTACTGAGCGAGAACGCGTCGTCGGCGTTTGCGGCGATGAACGGTAATCCCTGGGAGACCGACGCTCAGGGCGACCGCAAATATTTGTTGGCGACCCAGAGCTACCTCTCACAGGTGGCCCGCAAGTTCAATGGGGTGCGCAGCGCTGAAGTGATCATTGCGCTGCCCGAACGCCGCGGTTTTGGGCGCAGCAGTGTGCGGCCTTCAGCGTCGGTCACCGTCACCACTTCCGGCGGCGGGGGAGTGAACAAGTACCTGGTCGCGTCGTTGGCTGGGCTGGTGAGCGGAGCGGTGGCTGAGATGCGCCCCCAGGACGTGGTGGTGCTAGACGCCCGGCAGGGGCGTCAGCACAAGGTGGACGACCCGGACGACATGGTGCCCACCGAGGTGATCGAGCTGGTCAACCACCAGGAGCAGTACCACCGGCGGAAGATCGAGGACATGCTGCGGCACATCCCCGGCGTGACCGTCGCGGTGAAGGTGAAGACCAACCCGGTGCGCCGCGAGGTCCGCGAGGAGCGGCAATACGCGCAGGGCGAGCCGCTGCGTAGCGAAGAAAACACCGAGGTGACCCGGACCAATATCCGGCGCGGCGGCGAAGCGGGCACCCGCCCCAACACCGGGATGAGCATCGCCGGCGGCGGCGGGGATGTGCAGGAAGAATCCGAAACCACCACCCGCACCGAGTTCGGGGACAAGCTGCTCACCAGCACGGCGCAGATCGAGATGGCCGGGCACCAGGTCGAGCAGATCAACGCCACGATTAATGTGCCGCGCAGCTACTTCGTGAGCATCTTCCGCGCCAACCAGCCGGCGGCCGACCCCGCGGCGGGCGACGCGCCGGCCGGGCCCGACGACGCGGCGCTAGAACCGATCCGCACGGCCCAGCTCCAGGCCATCCGCAACCAGGTGGCGCCGTTGATCGAAGCCACCACGCCCGGCGTGGTGGAGGCCAACATGGTGTACGACCAGGCCTTCCTGGCGCCCGCGGCCGCGGGAAGCGGCGGCGGCGTGATGGGGGTGGTGGGCACGCTGGGCGGCGGCGACACGGTGGCCACCGCGACAGCGGCGGGGCTGGGGGCGTTGTCGCTGGTGCTGGCGTTCATGCTGGTGCGGCGCAGCACGCAGGCCCCGCCGCTGCCCAGCGTTGAGGAGCTGGCCGGCGTGCCGCCCACCCTGCCCAGCGATGAAGAGCTGATGGGCGAGGCCAGCGTGGTTGAGACGTCGATGGACGGTGTGGAAATCGACGAAGAGGAGCTGAAGAGCCGGCACCTGGCCGAGCAAATCAGCGACCTGGTGATGAACTCGCCCGCCGACGCCACGGGCTTGCTGGGGCGCTGGGTGAACGATGACGGTTAAGGTTGCATGAACGCCATTGCCCCCACCGATACGATCAAAGACCTGTCGGGCCTGCGCAAGGCTGCGATCTTGCTGTTGGCGTTGGACCGCAAGGCGTCGCGGCTGTTGTTGGAAAAACTCCCGCCTGCCGGGGTGGAAGACGTGGCCCGGGAGCTGGCCCACCTGGGCGAGGTGCCCAACGCGCTGCGCGACGCGGTAATCAAAGAGTTTTACGACCTGGCGGCAGCGTCGAGCTGGACCGTGGAGGGAGGCGTGTTCGCGGCCCGCAAGATGCTGGCCGACTGCCTGTCCAAAGACCAGGCCGACGACATCATGGAGCGTGTGGGCAAGACCATTCGCCGCACGCCGTTTGCCTTCTTGGCCAAGGCCGACAGCGCAAACCTGCTGACCTTTATCCAAGACGAGCACCCGCAGACGATCGCGCTGATCGTGAGCCACCTGTCGTACAACAAGGCGGCGGAGGTGTTGGCGGGGCTGCCCGCAGGCAAGCAGATCGAGGTGGTCAAGCGCGTGGCGAACATGGACCAGACCAACCCCGAGGTGGTGGCCGAGGTCGAACGCGGCCTGGAGTCGCGGCTGGCCAACATGCTGGGGCAGAGTTTTGAATCGATCGGCGGGGTCAACAGCGTGGCGGAGGTGTTGAACCTGATCGACCGGACCACCGAGAAGGGGATCATGGACGGGCTGGACCGCGACGACCCGGAGCTGGTGGAGTCGATCCGCCGCCTGATGTTCGTATTCGACGACGTGAACATGGTGGACGACAAGGGCATCCAGTCGGTGCTGAAGGAAGTTGAAAACGAAGAGCTGTCGCTGGCCCTGAAGACCGCCAGCGACGAGTTGAAAGAGAAGATCTTTAAGAACATGTCTACGCGGGCCGCGGAGATGATTCAGGAAGACATGCAGTACATGGGCCCGGTCCGGGTGAGCGATGTCGAAGCCGCCCAGCAGCGGATTGTCGATATCGTGCGCCGGTTGGAGGATTCGGGCGAGATCATTATTTCGGGTCGCGGCGGCGACAAGGACCTGATCATTTGACGGGTGTGGAAGCCGTATGCCGCTCTTAAAAGAAGAACGCGCGTTGCCACAGCTGAAAGACGCGGTGGTACTGGATTTGGGCGACTTGGCGGCGCAGGGCCGCCGCGTGGTCGAGGCCGCCCGCCAGCGGGCGAGTGATATTTTGGAAGAAGCCCGCCGTGAGGCCGCGGCGTTGACCGCGCAGGCGGCCGAGACGGGCCGGGCCCAGGGGCACGCCGAAGGCCTGGCGGCAGGGCAGGCCGAGGGCCGGGCCGCGGGGCGCGAGGAAGCGGTCGCCGCGGTACGGGCGGAGGCCGATCCGCTGTGCGCGTCGCTGAAATCGGTGTTGGACGCCTGGGACGCGCAGCGCCGGGCGTTTGAGGATGCTGCGCAGCTCGACGTGCTGCGTTTGGCCGTAGCGCTGGGCCGCAAGATTGTTCACCGCCAGGTGAATACCCGGCCCGAGGTGGTGGTGGACCAGGTGGCGGCTGCGCTGCGCCGGGTATTGGAGACCACCGACGTGCGGCTACGTGTTCACCCCCAGGATCAGGGGGTGTTGGCCGAGGCGCTGCCGGACCTGTTAGCGGGCCTGGCCCACCTGAACCACGTCGAGCTCGTGGAAGATGCCCAGGTCGGCCGGGGGGGGTGTGCGGTGGACCTGCCCGAGGGCGGGGGGGTGGACGCGTCGATTGAACTGCAGTTGGAGCGGGTGGCGGCGTTTTTGTTGCCCAAGTCCGAGCCCGGATTAACTCCCGCGCCGCCCGGGACCGGGGTGCCGGATTAGACACTGGGGGTCCACCAGGTGGGTGTTGTCTTGCGAGTGCGACGACGCTGCGGCACGAACTTTGCGGAAGAACACGTTATGAGCACGCTCACCCACGCCCTAGAGACCCTTGGCGGCTGCACCGCGCCGAAGGTGCGCGGCGTGGTGCGTCGCGTGCAGGGGTTGGCGGTGTCGGTGGGGGCGTTGCCGGCGCCGATCGGGGCCCAGGTGGCGGTGCATTCGGCGCTGGGGACCACGGCCGGCGAGGTGGTGGGCCTGGACGGACGCGACGCGGCCTAAAATACCGCCGACACCATGCACCGCGAAAACATCAAGACTATCATCAATTTTAAGGCGCACACGAATAAGGTTTAC
>CALLPP010000179.1 GCA_938015655.1 uncultured Algisphaera sp. | reverse complement strand
GTGAAGCTGAGGATCACCGCCAGCACCGCGCGAAACTCGATGTAGCGCAGCACCGACAGCGGGCCCAGCAGGCCGCTGGCGTTGATGGTGTCGCGGAAGTAGTCGACAAGCAGGTAAAGCACGGGGAGGGAATCCTACGGAGTCCTGGGGTTAGGGGTTGGGGATTAGGGGGTGGGGGTGGCGGGGGCGAACTTTTTTTCCAAGGCGGGCAGCAGCGTCTCTAGGGCGATCCCGCGCGAGGCTTTGAGCAGCACCGTGTCGCCCGGCTGCACGTGGTCGGCCACGCCGCCGACCGCGGCGGCGGCTTCTTGGGCGGTCTCCCAGGCCTCGGCGGTGGTGCCCGCGGCGGCGGCCGCCGCGGCGGTCAGGGGCCCGACGGCCAGCCGCACGCTCACCTCCAGCTCGCGGGCCCGCTGCAGCACCTCGGCATGGGCCGCAGGCCCGGCAGGGCCCATCTCCAGCATGTCGCCCAGCACCGCCACGGTGCGGCCCGGCCGCGTGGCCAGGTGCTCCAGGGCCGCGCGCACCGAATCGGGGTTGGCGTTGTAGGCGTCGTGGATCACCGTGACCCCCGCGTCGCCCGCGCCCAGCACGATCTGCTGCATCCGCCCGTCGGGCGGGGCCGCGCTGGCCAGCGCGGGGGCAGCGCGCGCTTCGTCCACCCGCATCCAGCGGGCGACGGCCAGCACCAGGGCGGCGTTCATGCGGTTGTGCGCGCCGGCCAAGCCAAAGCCGGCGGGTACGGCGTCGGCGCTGTTTAGCGGCAGCAGGGCGACGTTTTCTTTCACGTCGTAAAACGGCGCCATCAGCGCCGCCGCCTCGCCCGGGGTCACGATGAGCCCGCCGGGCCGCACGAAGCGCATCACCGACGCCTCTTCGTGGGCCACCCCGTCGAGGGTCTTGAAAAACTCCAGGTGCTCGCGGCCGATGCTGGTGATCACCGCCGCGTCGGGCCAGGCGATGCCCGCCAACGCCTCGACCTCACCGGGGTGGTTGGTGCCGATCTCGCAGGCCACAAAATCGTCTTCGGGGCGGGCGGCCAGCAGCGTCAGCGGCACCCCCAGGTGGTTGTTGAAGCTCTTGGGGCTCTGCGTGCCTTTCAGCCCGGCAGCCGTCAACACGTGGTGCAGCAGGTGGCGGGTGGTGGTTTTGCCGTTGCTGCCGCACACCGCGACCACCCTGCACCCCCCCGCCGCCAGCGTGTCGCGGTAAGCGCTCGCCAGGTCTTGCAGCGCCGCCACGGGATCGTCCACGAGCAACGTAGGCCCCGCCGCCACCGGCCCCACGTCGCGTCCCACGATCGCCAGCGCGGCTCCTTTGGCAAAGGCCTCGCCCACATAACCGTGGCCGTCAAAGCGTTCGCCCTCAACCGCCAGATAGGCGTGCCCCGCCAGCAGCCCGCGCGTGTCGTGGCTCAGCCCCGCGGGCGCGGGGTCGCCGTCGGCGGGTTCGCGCAACCACTGACCGTCCGTCACGCGGACCAGGTGGTCAAAGTTCCAGAAGTTCGCGGCGGGGTCGGTGGGCATTGGGCCGATGGTACGGCGTGGGCTTGATCGTGCGGGGAGACCCGCGGCTGCCCGCCCCACGTCAGTCGTCGTCACTCAGCCGCGCCTGCGCTATTAAAAAACCGCCGACGCACCAAAGCACGACACTCCAGCCCCATCGGGACGCAACAAATCCCCAAACCACCAGCATCAGACCGAGCATCCCCACCGTCCAACGCCCCCTGGGCAGACGGAAGAACAACTCCAAAAAAAGATCGACCCCCGGCGGGATGGGCATTAGTTTTCCTTCACCCGTTCGATGTCGGCGCCCAGCGCTTGCAGGGTCACCTCCATTTTTTCGTAGCCCCGATCCAGGTGGTACACGCGGTTGAGGGTGGTGGTGCCCTTGGCCGCCAGGCCGGCGATGACCAGGCCGGCGCTGGCCCGCAGGTCGCTGCACATCACCGGGGCGCCCACCAGCTCGCGCACGCCGGTGATCATAGCGCTGGGGCCCACGCGGGTGATGTCGGCGCCCATGCGCAGCAGCTCGGCCACGTGCAAGAAGCGGTCGGGGAAAATCTTCTCGGTGATGATGGCGTTGCCGTCGGCCACGGTGAGCAGGGCCATCATCTGGGCCTGCAGGTCCGTGGGAAAACCCGGGTGGGGCTGGGTGACGACCTGCACCGGATTGAAGCGCCGCGCTGCGTGTACGCGCACCGTGTCGGTCATGCCGGGGATGAAGCCGCCGGGCGCGGCGTTTGCGCCCTCGGGCCGCACGGTGACGCCGACCTCGTTCAGGCGGTCCAGCGCGGCACCCAGGGTGACGGTGGGGAAGTTTTCCAGGACCACGTCGCCGCCGGTGATGGCCGCGGCCATGACGTAGGTGCCCGCCTCGATGCGGTCGGGGATGACGTCGTGGGTGGCCCCGCCCAGCGCGTCCACCCCCTCGATGGTGACCCGCGGCGAGCCCAGGCCGGTGATTTTGGCGCCCATGGCGATCAGCAGGCGGCCCACGTCTTCGATCTCGGGCTCGCAGGCGGCGCACTCAATCACGGTGGTGCCGGTGGCCAGCGCGGCGGCGGACATGACGTTGGCCGTGCCCAGCGCGGTGCTGCCGTTGGGCCCGCCCAGAAAGACGTGCCCGCCGCGCAGGCGGCCGCCGTTGTCGGCGGGCGCGGTGGCGGTGATGTAGCCCGCGTCGAGGCTGATCTCGGCCCCCAGCGCCCGCAGGCCGCGCAGGTGCAGGTCCACCGGGCGGTCGCCGATCGCGCAGCCCCCGGGCATCGACACGGTGGCGGTGCCACGGGCGGCCACCAGCGGCCCCAAGGTGCAGATGCCCGCGCGCATGGTGCGCATCAGGTCGTAGTCCGCGGTGTTTTTGCTGTCGTCGGTGCCGCGCAGGGTGCGGGTGGTGCCCTGGGCGCTCAGCTCGCAGCCCAGGGTGGCCAGCAGGCGCTCCATGCTGCGGACGTCAGACAGCGCGGGTACGCCGCGCAGGGTGACGGGCTGGTCGGTGAGCAGCGCGGCGGCCATGAGCGGCAGGCAGGCGTTCTTCGCACCGTTGATGCGGACCGTGCCGCGGAGCGGGCGTCCGCCCCTGATGATGAAGCTGTCCATGGGCGTTGGGGGTTGGAGATGGAGAGGGAGGGGCGAGGGATGGTTCGCCGACGAGGCTTGAGGCGCCGCGGCGGCTCCGGGTTGTAACATGCCCGCTCGTGTGAGAGCGCGGCGGGACCGAAAGCCGGCTCCCACCCCCCGCTCCCTACCCCCCCAACTCCAACCCCAATCCCAATCCCAATCCCGCGAAGCGGAGCGACGCCCATGCTCGATCTCAAGACGCTGATCCGCGACGTGCCAGACTTCCCCAAGCCCGGCGTGACGTTCAAAGACATCACCCCCCTGCTGGCCAGCCCCGCGGGGCTGGCCCTGGTGGTGGAGCAGATGGCCAACCCCTACCGCGGCGCGGGCAT
>CALLPP010000178.1 GCA_938015655.1 uncultured Algisphaera sp. | reverse complement strand
AACGGCACCGTATAGCCCCGCCCCGCCGCCACCTCGAGCCAGGCCACGTAGCCCCAGGGCAAGGCCAACGCGCCAACCCACACCGCCGCGGTAAACGGGCCCCACCCCCGCGCCGCCGCCCGCGCCACCGGCAGCAGCCCCAGCGCCCACAGCAGGTACCACGGGTGCACGGTGCTGCTAAGCCCCACCATTAGCGCCATGTAAATCAGCCCGACGCGCCAGGCATCCTGAAGACGCAGCGTGGCCACCACCAGCCCGCTGGTCAGCAACACGAAACACGCCGCATCGGCGAGGCGCTTGGCCTGCTCCCAACCCACCCCCGCCCGCCGCCCCGCGGATTCAAGCAGCGGGTGGAGTGCGCCGTTGAACCGCCAGTGGGTCACAAAACTGCGGCTGGTCTCGAACATACCCGTCAGCCCGCCGTCCATGAACACAAAAGGCAGGTACAGCGCCACCAACGCCGCCACACAGGCACCCGCCGCCCACACAATCCGCAACGGGCGCTTGCGCAGCCCCCAGGCCAGGGGCAGGGCCAGGGGCAGAGCCACGGGTTTCACCGCCGCGGCCAGCGCCAAAGCCACCCCCGCGGCGGCGGCCGCGCCCGCGGCCCGCCGCGCCTTGCCCCCCGCCCGTCCGGCCAGGGTCAGCGTCGCCACCACCGCCAGCACCCCCAGCCCGTCTTGATGCCCCGCCCAGGCGGTTTCTAAAAACACAGCCGGCGACCAGGCGTACAACGTCGCCCACCACGCCGAGGCCCGCCGCCGGCGCAGCTCCAGCAGCAACAACACCACAATCAATAAGTCCGCCCCGGCGAACACCCCGCGCAGCACGCGCGCATGAACCCTGGCGTCAGCGTGCGGAGCCCACCACGTGGTCACCCGTGCGGTGAGCGCGAACGTCCACTGGCTCACCGGCTGGTAGATCGTGACCAGCTGCGGGTTATTGACGTGCTCCAGGTCGCGGGCCGTGTCCGCATCACCGTCCGCCACCGCCTGCGCCAAAACCTCCGCCGGGCTCTGGCCGTAAGGGTTCGCCCCGCGGGCCAGCGTGCGGCCGTCGTGAACGTAGCGCCACACGTCGTCGCTCAAACTCACCGGCAACACGCCCACCGGCAGCGCCCGCAGCACCAGCCCCAGGCCCAAAATCAGCCCCGCGGCCGTGCGAAAACGCCACGCCGGACGCCGCACGGTCAGCCACGTCAGCCCCAACCAGGCCACCGCGCCCCCACCCCACACTGCCGCCAGCACACTCGCATTGGGAATCAGCACACCGGCACCTCGCCCCCAACCCGCTGCATGCCCAGCACGCGCCCCAAGGCTGCAACCAGCGCGGCTTTCACCTCCGGCATCGAGGGGCAGGCCGCACCGCGCAGCCTCCGCAGACTGGTGACCGGCCGGTCACCCAATCCGCACGGATCGATGGTGGCGAAATGCTCTAGGTCCGGGTCCACGTTGAACGCCAGCCCGTGCATCGCCACCCCGCGCCGCACCCGCACCCCCAACGCACACAGCTTCGCCGCGTTGAGGCCCCCGCCCACCCACACGCCCGTAGCCCCGCACTGGGTCGTGGCTTCCACCCCGAAGGCCCCCGCGGTCTCGACCGCCGCCGCCTCCAGGCCCCGAAGGTAAGCGGTCAGGGTCCGCGCCGGCCGCAGGTCGCGCAGCCGCACGATGGGGTACGCCACCAATTGTCCCGGCCCGTGGTAAGTCACGTCGCCCCCGCGGTCAGTCTCTGCCAGCGCGATCCCCCGCCGGTTCAACTCGGCTTCCGAAAGCTTCACGTGCGCCCGCGCTGCAGGACGTCGGCTCACCGTCACCACCGGGTCGTGCTCGACCAACAGCAACGCGGGCCGCGCATGCCCCGCCGCCACCGCGGCGTTGCGGTCACGCTGCGTTTGGAGCACCGGCCCGTAGGCCTCTCGCCCCAAATCCATCACGTCCCAGCAGCTTTGCATCGCTGTAGTTTAGAGCACCGCATCAAATGACTTAACCTCGCCTCGCGGGACGCAGCTCCCGCGAGGCAAGTCTCCATCAGCAACCCTTCAGAGTTGCCTGCTTCAACCTCCTTGCGGGAACCACGCCCCGCGGGCGGCAGCCCGTCAGATAATTTAATGCGGTGCTCTAGCTCAGTCCGCGCCATACCGGATCCGACACCCGTCCCAGGGCACCGGCACCACTCGCCCAAACCGTACGCGCGGTACCCAGTATCCGTACACGTTAAAAAATCGGCGCAGACACGGGGAATCCCCCCCACTCTCCAGGCCCGGACAACCGAAAACCAGAAGGTGAACACCTCTTACCCCGCCATCTTCGTGGACTGCCTGGGCTGCCACCGCGGGCTCAAATTGCCCGCCGCCGCCGCGGGTCACATGACAAAGTGCCCCGCATGCGGAGCCATGTCACCCGTGCCCCACGCCCAGACCAGCCAAGACAACGACCCCGAAGAGGTGCTGGGCGACCTGCTCAGCGAAATGTTTCCCGAAGACGAAGAGGACGAGCAGGACCTCGTGCCGCCGCCCGCCGCAGCCCCCCCCCCATCCGCAGCGCCCCTGACTGCCGCGGCGGCACCCAAACCCGCGCCTACCCCCACACTGCTGCCGCCCGCGCCGGTGGCCCGCGCCACGGCACCAGCCCCGCCGCCGCCCGCCGCCCGTGCCACCACCGCGGCCCCGCGCCCAGGCCCCACCGCCGGCGCCAGCAAGCGTGTCGTGCCGAGCATCTTCCAATCCGGACCGCCGACGCGCCGGCCCCAGCCGTTCCTCGCCTTGCACACATGCTCAATCGCCGGCGTGGAACTAACCTTCCCAGAAGCGCAGCTTGCCGACCCGGCCTTCCGGGCCTCGATGCCCAATCGCTGCGTGCTGACCGGCAACGAACCTAGCCAAACCGACCTGAGCGCCCGGCCCATGGTGTTCATCAACCAAGACGAGCACGGCGACCGCCAGGCTCGGGCGGTCGAAACCCAGTTCGAGATCGCCGCGGACGCCAGCTACGACCACGACGATTACATGCGGAAAATCGGCACGCTCGATGGCCTGGTCGCGCCCTTCGATCTTCCCATGCCCTACCTCGTGTCGACGAACTTGTTTGACGCGTCGCTACCCTGCACCTCGGTCCGGTCCGATTCCCAGCCCGGCTACTGCCGAGTGGCGATCCCCTCGGCAACGACCGCCGCGGACTGGATCGCCAACGTCAACGGCAAGGTCAACGCAGTCTGGCGCTACGTGCAGCAGCACGCCAGCCGCATGTCCTGCGAAGCGTGGGTCCGCCTACCCCACGTCGTGCGCGACCGCATCAACGCCTGGTTCACCTTCGATCCCGGCGAATCGTTCGCCGCTTACGCCCGGCACGCCGACATCGCCACGAAAGAATCCGGCCTCGGCGGGCTGCTGGTCACCGACCAACGCATGGTCTATCACATGTTCCGCAAAAGAGCGGAGTTCCCCCTGCAGCGCCCGCTGAAAATCCGGGTCCACCACGACACCAACGGCGTCCACTTCTCCGCGGCCACCGACGGGGGACCGATGAAGAAACTCGGCCCGATCAACGCGCACGAGGTACCTCTGGTCTTCGAAGCGCTCGAAACCGCCGCCCACAGCCTGGAAGTCGAAACCGACTTCAACGCCGCCGCATAACGGCCGCGTCACCATCAGGGCAGGCCAGGCTTTGTACCCCACACGTTCACACCCGCAACTCCACATCGCCACCGATCGTCGCCGCATAACGCTCGCGGACCGGATTCACCACCCGGTCAATAAAAGCATCGACCTGCTCGGGCGCCCGGCCCACGAAGGCCGAAGGGTCCAGCACCGCCTCCAGGTCCATACCCGCAAACGCGGGCTCAACCTTCAGCCGGTCCAACAGGTCGTTGTCCGCCGCTTCACCCTTCACTCGCGCCGCCGCGGCCTGGCTGTGCCCGCGGATCACCTCGTGCAGCTCCTGCCGGTCGCCGCCGTTCTGCACCGCGGCCATCAACAAGTTTTCGGTAGCCATAAACGGTAGCTCCGCGGCCAGGTTGCGCTTCACAGTTTCGGGATAGACCACCAGACCCCCGGTCACGTTCACCAGAAGGTCCAGCACCCCGTCGAGAGCGAGGAACGGCTCGGGCAGGGTCAGCCGGCGACAGCTGCTGTCGTCCAGCGTGCGTTCAAACCACTGCTCGGCGGCGGTGGTAAACGGGGTCTGCACCAAGCCGATGACAAACCGGCTGAGCCCGCAGATGCGTTCGCTGCGCATGGGGTTGCGTTTGTAAGCCATGGCCGACGACCCGATCTGGCTGGCCTCAAACGGCTCTTCCATCTCTTTGCGGTTGGCCAGCAGGCGGATGTCCGTCGCGCACTTCGCCGCGGCCGCCGCCGCCCCCGCCAGGGCCGCCCCCACCTGGGCGTCTAGCAGCCGCGGGTAGGTCTGGCCGGTCACCACAAAGCGGCTGTCGGGATCAAACCCCATCGCCCGGGTCACCAGTTCATCCAGCCGATCGACCTTCGCGTGGTCGCCGTCGAAGAGCGCCAAAAAACTGGCCTGGGTTCCCGTGGTGCCTTTCACCCCGCGGAAACGCAAACGGCTCTGGCGATATTCGATGTCTTCCAGCGCCAACGCCAAGTCCTGCGCCCAGATCGTAGCCCGCTTGCCCACGGTGGTGGGCTGGGCCGGCTGGTAGTGGGTAAAGCCCAGCGTCGGGCGGTCGCGGTGCTCGGCGGCAAAACGACCCAACCCGTCAATCGCCGACGCCAGCTTGCCCGCAATCAGCCCCAGGGCTTCCTGGAGCATCACCAGCTCGGCGTTGCACACCACAAACTGGCTGGTCGCCCCCAAGTGGATGATCGGCCGGGCCGCGGGGGCCTGGTCACCCAACGCGTGTACATGGGCCATCACGTCGTGCCGTAGCTTCTTTTCGTAGACCGCCGCAGCGTCCAGATCCACCGTGTCCAGGTTCGCCCGCAACGCGTCCAGCTGCGCGGGCGAGATGTCGATCCCCAGCTCGCGCTGGGCCTCGGCCAGGGCCAGCCAGAGCCGCCGCCACAGACCAAACTTGCGGGCGGGCGACCAGACAGACTGCATCGCCGGCGAGGCGTTGCGGGTGGCAAGCGGGGAAACGTAGTGGTGCATGGTGGTCTTCGTACGGGGCACGCGGGGCGGGTTCGGGAGGCATGGTAACCTCGCGATTCCCGCTCACGCAGCGGGCCAGCGCCGCTGTAGATCACGTCTCACTCACGCCCCATGGACACGCCTCCCCCCACCGCGACCCGCCCCCGCCCACCGGCCGGTCCGACGGATGATTTTGAACGCATGGACGCGGCCCGGGCCGGGGACCAAGCGGCCCTGGGACAGCTTTTGCAGCACCACGAGCGGCGGGTTCACAACCTCTGCCTACGGATGGTGAACCAGGCGGACGACGCCGCGGAGCTAACTCAAGACACCCTGATGAAGGCGGTGCAGAAGCTTCCGGGCTTCCGCGGGGACAGCACCTTTGGCACCTGGCTGACCCGCGTGGCCATGAACACCTGCCTGTCGCACCTGCGCAAACGGAAACTACGCCGCACCACATCGCTGGACGCCGAAGCCCCCGGCCCCTCGTCCCAACGCCTCTCGGACCGGCTGGCACAGACCCGGGAACCCGACGTGTTCTCACGCGTCGAACACCAAGACAGGCTGCAGCAGCTCTACGCCGCCCTGGCCACGCTCGACCCGGACCACCGCGCAGTCCTCGTGCTCCGCGACCTGGACCAAATGGACTACACCCAGATCGCCCAGACCCTCGACCTGCCTCCGGGCACGGTTAAAAGCCGCTTGTTCCGGGCCCGGCTGGCCCTGCGTGAGCGCATGAACCCCGCGTCCCTTGCCGACCGGGCCTGACTTCCGCCAGGCCGCCGCCCCCCCTTCCCTCGCTCTTGCCGCCGCACCACCATGGACCCACGCCACGACCCGGACCTGATTCTTGGCCACCTCGAAGGCGACCTCTCGCCCGAGGACACGGAAAAAGTCCAGGCTCTGTGCGCCGCGGACCCTGACTTCGCGGCGTTGCTGGACGGCATGGCGGACGACCGGGCCCGGCTGCGCGCAGCGCCCCTGGCCCCCGCCCCCGCGGGTCTCGCCGACGCCGCCCTGGCCGACCTTGAGCGGTCCATGCTGCTGGACGACGACCCCGACGGCCTAACGGCCACACCGATCGGGCGCCGGCGGTTCGCTATCGCCCCGCTGCTGACCTACGGCGGCATCGCCGCGGTACTCGCGCTGACCGCCAGCGCCGTGTTGAAGTCGGTGCAGCCCCCCCCGCCCGTGCCCGCGATCACCGCGTCTCCCGAGGTCGAAGAATTCGACTTCGCCGCGGCACCGATCGAAACCCAGCGGGCCTTGGCCCGCCGCGATCAGGCCCAAGTCACCTTCGACCCCGACCAGGACCACGCCATCGCCCCAGCGCCGCCTAACACCGACATTAGCGCCCTAACCGCCAAGCCCCCCAGCACCAACTCCAGCTACCACAACAGAGAGTAATTTGTTTACAATCCAAACCTTGGATAAATACTGGCAGTTTGTGTTAGAAGGAAAACACGTGATGCATTCGCATTTTCCTTTTAATTGTACTGCACTGATAAAATAAGTGCTCAGTGCTAGGAAATGATCATTGGAATTGATGATTTGTATCATTGACTTAAAAGTTATTACTTTTCGATTGATAATTTGTCCTACTCTCAGCTTTTCGCTGCATGGGCGAGGAACGTGGATGCTGCGTCAATGCAACACCATGTGTGGTAGGAGACGGTGACTGTCACCATCCCAGGGATTGCCTGTCAGGAGTTTGTGGTACCAGAAATTGTGCATTTGGTGGAAACAATGATTGCTGCATTGCGAATGAAGATGCTGAAGCCCGTCAGCAATTGGGTAATGTGGTCCAAGGCACTGTCTCTTTGGGCTTGAACTCTAGATTACCATTGAAAAACATGAAGGGCCCAATGCCTAAGTCATAGAATTAAATGAGTGCCTGACACAGATTTATCACTATGATTCATCTTATCTTCACATATTGGTATT
>CALLPP010000177.1 GCA_938015655.1 uncultured Algisphaera sp. | reverse complement strand
ATGGCGCAGCACGAGGGGGGTGGGGGGCGAGATGCGGGGGGGGGCAACGTGGCGGGATGCTGTGCCGGCACGGCGGGGCCGGCGAGGGGTTAGAGATCGGCCAGCGGGCGGCCGGTCATCTCTGCGGGGACCGGTAGGCCGAGCATGGCCAGAGCGGTGGGGGCGCAGTCCGCGAGGCTGCCGCCGGGGCGCAGGGGCGTGTCGTGATTCAGCTGCGGGTCGACGAGGATGCATTCCACGTCGTAGAGGGTGTGGGCGGTGTGCGGGGCGTTGGTGTCGGGGTCGAACATCTGTTCGGCGTTGCCGTGGTCGGCGGTGACGATGAGCTTGCCCCCGGCGTCAAGCACGGCGTCGACCACGGCGCCGGTGCAGGCGTCGACGGTCTGGACCGCGGCGATGGCGGCGTCGAGGCTGCCGGTGTGTCCGACCATGTCGCCGTTGGCGAAGTTCAGCAGGATGAAATCGGGGCAGGCGTCGGATTTCACGGCGCTGAGCACGATGTTGCGCAGCTGCTGGGCGCTCATCTGCGGCTGCAGGTCGTAGGTGGCGACCTTGGGGCTCTGGGCCATCTGCCGGTCTTCTTGGGCGAAGGGTTCTTCGCGGTAGTCGTTGGCGAAGAAGGTGACGTGGGGGAATTTTTCGGTTTCGGCCACGCGCAGCTGGGTGAGGCCGTGGGCGGCGAGGGTTTCGCCCAGGATCTCGGGCATGCGGCCGGTTTTGGTGAAGGCGACGTGGATGCCCGGGAAGCCGGCGAAGCTCTCGTCGTACCCGGTCATGCACACGAAGACCAGGCCCAGCTCGGGGCCGCGGTCAAAGCCCTGCTGGCCCGAGTCGGGCGAGGCGGGCACGTTGCCGAAGAAGTCGGGCTGCATGAAGGCCCGCACGATCTCGCGGGGGCGGTCGCCGCGGTAGTTGTAGAAGATCACGCTGTCGCCGCCGGTGATGCGGTGGGCGTCGGCCCCGCCGATGGTGCGGGGGGTGACGAATTCGTCGCCTTTTTGGGTGTTGCTGATGGGGTTGGCGTAGGCGTGGGCCAGGGCTTCGGCGGCGGTGGTGAAATCGGGCGGGGGCGGGCCGCCGGACCCGCGGCCGGTGAGCAGGTTGTAGGCGGCTTCGACGCGCTCCCAGCGGTTGTCGCGGTCCATGGCGAAGTAGCGGCCCACCAGCGAGACCACGCGGCCGCAGTCCAGCTCGGCCAGCTTGGCCTGGACCTGGGCGAGGAACTGCTCGCCGGTGAAGGGCCCGGTGTCGCGGCCGTCGGTGAACAGGTGTACGCACACGCGGTGTGAGGCCAGGCCCGCCCGCTTGGCGGCTTCGATGCAGGCGTAGAGGTGGTCGAGCCGTCCGTGGACCCCGGCGTCGGACATGATGCCCATGAGGTGCAGCTGCTTGCCGCTGTGTTGGGCTTTGGTGATCGCGTCGTTGATCGCGGCGTTGTCGAAGAAGCTGCCGTCTTCGATGGCGACGGTGATGCGCACCGACTCTTGGTAGACCACGCGGCCGGCGCCGATGTTTTGGTGGCCCACTTCGCTGTTGCCCATGGTGCCGTCGGGCAGGCCCACGGCGCGGCCGCTGGTTTTGATCAGCGTGCTGGGGTAGCGCTGCTTCAAGGCGTCGCAGCGCGGGGTGTTGGCCAGCTTGATGGCGTTGAACGCGTCGTGCTCGGGGTGGGGGTTGTGGCCCCAGCCGTCGCGGACAATCAGGACAACGGGGCGGGCGGCAGGCGGGGTGTCGGGCATGGCGGGCGGGGGCTGGGGGCAAGGGGGAGAGGGCCAGCAATCAGTTTAAAGGCTGTCTGCCCTGCGAGTGCATGCCGCGGGCGGGCGCGGGCCCGGGGGCGAGTCTTTCGTTTTTTGCGTGGCCCGGGCGTAAGCTTGCTGGATGGATCTTGATGAGCCGGTGAACTGCGCCGCCTGCGGCTACGACCTGACGGGGGTGGGCTGGGAAGGGCACTGCCCCGAGTGCGGGCGGTTTTACGACAAAGCAAGCGGCCGGGGCGTGGCGCGCGGGGCGGGGGTGTTGTCGCCGGTGGAGCGCGGCGACCGTGTGATCATGCTGGCTAAGCTGGGGGCGTACGGGGCTTTGGCCCTGGGCTGTCTGGTGTGGGGGGGGATCGCTTCGCTGAGTTCCCCGATGCCGGCCCGGCCGCTGATTTTGGGGATGATTGGGGGCGGGGCGTTTGGTTTTGCGGTCTACGCCACGTGGTTTATCGACCGGCGTGACGGGCCGTGATCTGCGAGAGGGGGGCGGTTTAGGGGGGTTGGCGCCGGCCGCGGTGGGTCCAGCGGGCCATGGGCTCGGTGCCGGTGCGGATGCGGGCGAGGTTGCCGTGGTGCCGCCAGATGACCAGGGTCGCGAGTACGGCGGTGAGGCCGGTGAACACGGCGCTTTGCCCCGGGGCAAGCCCCAGTAAGGCAGCGCTGACCGCGGTCATGGGCGGTAGCGCCGCGGCGGCGGCCACGCTGGCCAGGCCGACGTAGCCGCTGAAGGTGGCCACCGCGTACCACAACGCAAAAGCGGCCAGGCCCGGAATGGTGACTACCGGGAAGAGCCCGAGGGTGGCGCCCAGGCCGGTGGCGACGCCCTTGCCGCCTTTGAATTTCAGCCAGGGGCTGAAAATGTGGCCGGCCACCCCCGCCACGGCGACCAGCACCCACTGCACGGCGGGCCAGGTGGCGGCCGAAACGGCGGACGCGCAGAGGCCAAAGCCCAGGACCGGGGCGAACCCTTTGAGCACGTCCAGCACGAAGCAGAGCAGCCCCCACTTTTTGCCCACCGCCCGGCCCAAGTTGGTGGCGCCGGGGTTGCCGCTGCCGTGTTGACGGATGTCCACACCCTTGGCCCGGCCGATGAGCACGGCGAAGGGGAAGGAGCCGGCGAGAAACGCGCCGCATAGCCAGAGGGTCCAGAGAGGGGTGGGCATGGGGGGGCCTTGGGGGAGGGGCCCGGCATGCTACCGCGGGGCCGGGGTGGGCCCGCCGGGCTCGACGCCGCGGGGCGCCAGGCATAAGATCAAGCGATGAAGAACCGCCTGCCTTTTCGAAAAACGCTGCGTCGGGCTTGTTCCGGGGCGCTCGTGTGTGGCGCGCCCGGCGTGCTGGCTTTGTGGTCGGCGGGCTCGGCGGCGGCCCAGCCGGTGGCGGAGGCCAAAAAGGTTAATGGGCTGGGCGGGGTGATGTTGGCCCTGCTGATGCTGATCGGGGTGGTGGTGGTTAGTTTCATCAGCCCGCGGCGCGGGCCGCAAGACTGAGTCGGCGGCGGCGGCGCGGGCCGACGGTTTGAAGTGTTTTGACGCCGGCCTGGCGGCCGGCTGTGTTGCGAACGACCTGCACCTTTCTACTGAAGGGCTTT
>CALLPP010000176.1 GCA_938015655.1 uncultured Algisphaera sp. | reverse complement strand
GGTGTGCAACGTCTGCCACCTGCCGGTCAATCTGCCCGCCCGACAACTGAAACTGCCGCCGCTGATTGGGCTGCGTCTTGCAGACGACGGCCCACTACTGGACCTGATCGATCGGTCGCCCGTGCCGATGCCGCCCGACTGCCCGGCGTGCGGGCTTGCCATGCAGTCGCCCGTCGGGTTCAGCATCGGCTTACCGCAAACCGAGCGTCCCGCATGAGAGACGAATCTCGCCCCCTTTCCGACTCCGATACGTTGAAGGCCCCGTACCCCCACCCCGGAGCCCACGCCATGATCATCCTCGCCGCCGCACCGTCCGCCGGAATTCCCGTCAACGCCGACATGGTCGCCGGCATCATCGGCGCCGCGGGCGTCATCGCCCCGATCGTCCTGCTGTTGGGGGTGCTGGCCCTTTCGGTCTTGGTGCCTTGGTTCACCTGGCGCACCAAGGTCTACACCAAGCGCTCTTACCGCGAGCTGCAGCGCATAAGCAGCCTCTCTTGATCACCTATTCCCGAGCCGCCCCATGACTTCCGCTCTCCGCTATCGCAAGGACTGTGCCCGCGTTGGCCAGTTCACGGCCTACAACCCGTCCAACGGCAAGCCGGTGCAGTTGGAGATCACGCCTACGCGGCTGGCCAAATGGGTCCGCGCGTTCGAGAACTTCACCGACGCCGGCAACCTGGTCGATCTGACGGCGAACCACGAACCCCGCGGCGCCCACTCGGTCTACGGTCGCGTGCTGAGCCTGTTTCGGGCACGTGCGGTCGGCGACGCCCTGGTGCTGGATGACGACGGCGACCGCCTGGGGGCTGATGTCGCCTTTGCCGACGCCGAGGCGCGAGCGGTGGGGCTTCGATGCGACTCACTGAGCATCGAGGTAGAGGAGGATTTTCTTGACGGGCTGGGTAACCACTACCCCGAGGCAATCACCGCAGTCACGATCTGCCGGCAGCCAGTGGTGAACGGGCAACTGCAGTTCCGCGAATTGGAAAGCGCTCGGGTGGCGGCGTCGCGGTCGCTACGGCGCGAGTTTGCCGGCGAGACGCGGGACACATCGGCCGCAGCGATGGCCGCAGCGACCGACGACATGATCAGCCGCCACCGGTTCTGACCCTCACCGATACCGGTCGACCGCCTGCTGATACCCGCGCTCGATCGCGTCTCGCATCCGATTGACCGTGGGCCCATCGGGCTGGGTAAAGATCTCCCGCTTCGGCAGGTGTTGCCCACCGTCCTGGTGGTAGCGAGCGTAGGCGACCTCGGTGCCCACGCGGATGCCGCTCGGAATCCGCTCGCTGGCGTGCGTGCCGGGCGTGATTGACCCTACGAGCGTCGCGGTGTCGATCAGGATTGCGGCATTCGCAGGGGCCACGCCGCGAGCCGCCAGAGCGCTCGCCGCCTGGCCAGCCCGCCGTGCGCCCTGCACCTGCCGGCCACGGCGCCGCCCCCGAAGCGTAGAAGCCGCCAGCATGTCCCATTCGCCGCCTCCGCGGCTCTGCTGGAAGTAGCGTTCCCGCGTGTACCCCATGTAGACGAGCCCCGCGGCGTCCAGACCGTCGCGGATCGGCTGTGCGGCCGAGCCTGCGGAGCGGTCGGCGCGTTCAAGCAACTCGGCGAAACGATCGAGGGCCGAAACGTCGATCGTGGCACTGATGGAGGTCGTCATACCGTGGGTTAGCGCCCCGGCGGCGCGGCCCGCGGCCTGTGGTGTCGCCTGGCCGCCGGAGCGTAGCCCCTATCGTGGGGGGTGATGGACGATCCCGACGACCTGACGCCCGAGCAGATCCGCACCATGCCTCACGACGATGCCGTCGCGGCCGTGATGCAGCGCGACGACGTTTCCCGATTCCTGGCCGAGCAGGTTGTCGCGTTCGCGCTCGCGGGCGGGGACATCAAAGAGATCGGCTGAGGCGGCGAGCCGGTTGTACCGCGCGTTTTACCGCATTAAGTGAGAATCAGCGCAACCCTTGCAACCGTTGAACCGCGTTGGTAGTGTTGTAAGTGCGTTCGGTCATGTTCTTTTCGGCCGGGATCGTTCTTCTAATGCGCAGGTCGCAGGTTCGAATCCTGCCACGGGTATTGGAAAAACCCCCGCCAGAACGGCCCAAAGGCCGTTACCTGCCTCCGGCAGCGCTGGCCCGACGCTTCAAACCGCGCGGTACATACCGCGCAAAGCGAAAGGCAGCGCCCCCATGGGCAGAACACAGTCGAAGAAGCCGCCCCAGTACCGCTTACACCGCCGCAGCGGCCGCGCGGTCGTCACCCTGACCGACGCCATCACCGGGCGCCGGCGGGACGTGTACCTGGGCCCGCACGGCAGCGATGAGAGCCGGGCCGCCTACGCCGCCGCGCTGGCGACGTGGGAGGCGGCGGGGCGGACGCTGAACGGGGCGCCGGCCGAGTGCAGCCCCGCCAGCAAGGGCGGCAGCAGCGTCACGGCCGTCGCCCTGGCGTTCTGGGACTCCCGCAAGCGGCGGGCGGGCTGGGACGGCGTCGGCCGCGTCCCCCGTGAGCTGGGCCATGAGCAGCAGGCGCTGCGGGTGCTGCGGTCGATGTTCGGGGCCACGCCCGCCACCGCCTTTGGTCCGGTGCGGCTCAACGCCGTCTTGGAGGCCATGGTCGAGCGTGGGTGGTCGCGGGCGACCGTCAAGTGCCGGATGGGCGTCGTGAAGCGGGCGTTTCGGCACGCCCTGTCGCGAGAGCTGATCCCCGCCAGCGTCTACACCGCCCTGGACCTGGCCGAGCCCCCGGCGTGGAAGGCCCTGGGCGTGCCCGCCGCCGCGAAGAAGCCGCCGGCCAACGCCAACGACGTGGCCGCCGTGCTACCGCTGCTCCCTGGCCCGCTGCGGGCGTTGCTGCTGGTGGTACGGCACACCGGGTGCCGGTGCAATGAGGCGTGCAGCCTGACCGCCGGGCACTTCGAAGGCGTGTCGGGCAACGTGTGGACCGTCGAGCTTCCCGAACACAAGGGGGCCCACCGCGGCAAGGTCCGCAGGCTCTACTTCAACGCCGCGGCTCAGGCCGCCGTCCGCCCTTACCTGCACCGCCCCGACGACGCGCCCCTGTTCAGCCCGGCCGAGAGCGTGGCCGACGCCCGCGCCCGCCGCACCGCCGGCCGCAAGACGCCGGCCAGCTGCGGCAACGCGGTGGGGCGGCGCTCCCCCGGGTCCGGCCGGTCCGCCAAGGGCGGGGCCTACCACCCCCCACGCGACGCCTACACCACCGACTCGGTTCGGCAGGCGATCTACCGCGCCTGCGACAAGATCGGCCGCCCCCGCTGGACCGCCCACGCGGTGCGCCGGTTGGTGGGGTCCGAGGTCATCAGCCGCGACGGCCTGGAGGCCGCGTCGGTGGTGCTGGGCCACGCCGACGCCAAGGTCACCGCCGCGGCATACGCGCAGCGCGACGACACGCTGGCGAAGCACGCCCTGCGGCTGGTGGATGACCGCGCCCCCGAAGAACGCCGCATCGGCTGAACCCCCGACCACGCCGGCGGGGTGTTCCCGCCGCGGATAAAGCGGCCCCCGGACGTAACCCGGGGCCGCGTCCATCACCGCGAACTAAGAAGGAGCTTCGCAAATGATCGAGATCAACGATAACCCCTCGGCCCGCTTCCACACACCTCAAGTCACCCGCGATGGGATCACCTACTACGCCCGTACCACGCTTTCGGTCGGCGCCCGCGTGTCGTGGTGCGGAGATGACCTAACCGGTGCGGTCATCGGGGCGAGCAATACATGGGCCGTCGTCGAGCGCGACGGAGGCCGGATAGAGGCTTGGCCCCTAGCCGACATCAAGGTCATCGCCTCGCCGCCGGAGACTGATCGGTCGCTCGAACCGGTCGGGCCGATCGACGCCATCGACCGTCTCGCCCGCGACGCCGATCTACTGGCCGCGATTGACGCGTCCAAAGGTGACTACCCCGAGCATCCGGATGTAGGCGACATCCGGCCCATCGTCGAGCTTCGCATCCGCGGCGCGTGTGAGGAAATCTGGTCCGGCCTCAGAAGCGACAAGCTCCGCGATGAGCTCCAGCGGATGGAGGCGGTACTCGGCTACGGCCCGGACTGATGACCCCGCCGACGTGGTCTCCTGACCTCCCCGCCCGTCCCCCGCTCACGCGGGCGCCGGGCCTTCCCGTGATGCCCCCCGACACGCGCCGCCTGGAGCAAGGTCAATGCCGAGAACACCCCAAGAAGACCCCGAGAACCACTCCCCCGAGGCGCAGGTGCCGCCGCAGATCGTGCTTCCGCCCGACGCCCGGGCGGCACTGATCGAGGCACTCTTGCCGGCTTGCGTCCGCGCGATGGAAAGCGAAGGCCAAAGCGATAGCGTTGGTGGATCGACGGGCTGATGGGCTTACAATGTTTACGCCGGCCGCTGGGTAGCTCCCCGCGGAAATCCCGGGCCCCCGCCGCGTTCAACCCGCGCGGCGTGGGGCCCGGGGCCCCGGCTTTAAGGGTTGAATCAATGATTCCTGAACACGAACGTGTAGCGCTTCAAGACCACGCCGAAGACCTTGCGGCATGGAAGATCAGCGAGCGGATGGTCTCCGAGGTAGTCAGTTCGTTTTCGCCGGTAGGGCAACGCCGTTTAGATGCGTGGCGGAAGTCCAACCCGCCTCCGCTTCCGATGCATTGTGTTTGCGAAGTCAAAGAAGCTCTCGGATGCAACCCGGCCGGGGCGCTCGCAGATGCCCTCGACCGGAGCATCGCGGAGGAGCGAGGCGCATCCCCAGCTGAGCTTGAAGCCATTGACGATCGTCCAGCCGCCGAAGGCCTTGCGAAATGTCGCCCTTGGATTCAGAGCCTGGCCGTGTTAGCGCCGCACATCGAGACCGATCAACGGCTCCAGTTCGACGAATCGCACAGGGCCACGATCCACCGCGAGAACGTCATCGCATGGTGTGAGGACGTTCTGCGTCCACTTGCGGGGCCAGAGGCCGGGCACGACCCGCTCGACCCGGCGCTGACCGTCGCTGATCGCGCGTTGTACCTCATCCAGCAGGCGGGAGGCGATCACATCACCGCCGACGAGATCGGTAAGAAGATCGACAAAAGCGGACACAGCGTGCGGGCCGCGCTGTCGAACTTTACTGCGAAGCTGAAGGGGCGCCGCGATTCCATGCCCTACCAAGCAGGGCAAAACGGTTACCGATGGCTGTGATCAGGTGGGGCGCACGCGCCTGCGCGTAGCGTGCGCCCCCACCTGTCTGCGAAGTTCTCCCGTGTTCAAGAAGCACCCGGAGAACCCCGCAAATGCTCACGCTCAACTCGCCACCAAAAATCGGACTGCATGACGCGAAGATCAACCAACGGGAGGCCGCCGGCATCCTGGGGGTCGCCTACCCGACGTGCTGCCGCTACATGACCTCCGGGGTGAAAGGCGTGCGGCTGCCCTCTGCGAAGATCGGCGGCAAGCGGGTCACGACACGCGAGGCGGTCGCGTGGTTCTTCGAAGCCGTCCAGATCGCCGAAGCGCAGCAGCGCGACGGCGCCGACGCGCCGGCCCCCGACGACGAATCCCTTGACGAAGCCGCGGCCGACCTGGAAGCCGCCGCCGACGCTGCCGGTCTCTGATTCACCCTCACCGCCGCGCCCCGCGGCCCAACAAAAACGGCTCCCCGTAGGCGGTTGCACGCCGGGGAGCCGTTAGGGGCCAAGCCATGAGCAGTATAGCCCCACACGCCGGCAATCCAACACCGAAGTTCCATCCCGTCCGCTTGCGCGGTGGCCCGCATGACGGGTTGACGGTCGAGGTCCACCAAGATCAGGCCGAGCTGGTGTTGTACGAGCGCGCCGAGCCGCATCGGTATCACCGGCTCGGACCAAAACCTGAGCTCACACATGAGGCGCTGGCCGGGGCGCTGTTCGGTGGTCTCGCGTGACAAATCCCGTCCCCCCTGTGACTGACTGTCTCTGTGTACCAGTTTCTGGGAGTGGCCTCGCCCGAGCCCTAGCCGGGGTCGAATTGTCTGAAGAAACTGGGACACAACGATCCCCAGATACCCAACGATCCTCAAGGATCTTCAACGATTCCCAACGAGGTTTCCATTCTGGAACCGCTCTCGGGGGAAAAATTGAACACTGACTTTGAATCGATCCGCCGCGAGCTTCGAGCCCGGGCCGAGAACGACACCGATCCGCCGAAGTCTCTCAAAGCCCTCGCCGCCGAGGTGGCCGGTCGCCTAGCCCGCGGCGATGAGCTGCCGTGGGACGACTTTGATCACGTCCTCGCATCCTACGCATTCGACTTGCAGGAGGAAGACGCGCGTGCCGGATGCTCCAGCCCGGCCAGTTGGCGCAGCGAATGGTGGGATTTCACGCGGTGCCTGAAAGCCCACCCGGCCTGGCAGGATAGCGCCGGGATTGATGCATTCTCCAACGTCACCGAGGCCGTGGCCTACTGGTTCGACGACGACACGTCGCTCGACGAGGAAGAGCAGGTCGAGCGATGGTTTGGCGACTACGACGACCTGTCGCGGGCAGTCATTCAGGGTTGGGAGAAGATTCGCAACATCCCGGGCGTCGATCCCCTGATCCTGGCCGCCGAGGACGCCGACCGGTGCCCCGTGGACCTCTCCGACATCTCGTTGACCCTGCCGTCCAAGAAGTACCGCCGGTTCCTGTCTTTCGTCGCGCATCTTCACCGCGCTAAGAAAGCGACGCATCACCTGATTCTGCCGGCGCGGGAGGTCGGCGATGCGCTGGGCTATTCGAAGAACACGGCCAGCGGTCATATCAACGCGGCGATGGCCGACGGCCTGTTAACTCGCACACGCCAGCACAAGTTCAGATCCAACGGTAGCGGCCGCGCCGCCGAGTACCAGTTTCACCCCCACCGCGTGCCGTCGCTGCGGCCGCCAACTCCAAAGGAAGCCCATGAGTAGTCCCACCCCACCCACCGTCCCCCATGTCGAAGACCTGGACGACGCCCGCCTCGCCGCGGTCTCGCTGGACGCCGAGGTCGTCTACTGGAGGGCCCGGTTCTACCTGACCGCCGGCCACAAACTTCCCGCGGGGGAAGAGGCGCTAGCCAGCGTGCTGTTCCCGTGCGGCTCGATCGACGGCGCGGCGCTCCGCCCGCTGATTGATGAGCTGGGCGGGGCGCACCTGGCCGCTTTGCAAGAGGGGACGGTACCGAAAGCCAAGCCAGCACCGGGTGGTGCTGAACACCGCAAAGAGCCCCCCGCGGCATCGGCGGGCGCATAGGGGGGCGTGCAAACCCTCGTCGCCATTGCCGAATCAGAAGCGATCCCGCTCGCCAAGCTGAAACACGCCCGGCGTCGGCTTGGCGTGAAGCCCGAGCAGCTCGCCGGCAGCACGGCCATGTATTGCCCGCTCACGGCCCGCCTGCTGTCTCGCGAGGCTCGGCAGATCCCCGATCGGCCCGCGCGAATCAACGCCACCACCACCCCGCAGGACGCCCGCCCGTGAAGATCCATCTTGAACCCGACGAAGTCGCCGCCGTTGCCAGCATCCGTGAAGCTCTGGCCGCGGTCCGCGACGCCGAGACCCCCGGGGCCGCGCCGGCCGCCAGCCTGACCAACGCCGACGTGGTGCGGGCCCTGGTGGCGGCGGGCCGCCCGACCGTGGCCGAAGGCAACGGGGCCGGCGGCGAGTTCGATATCTCGCTTGACGACACCAGCGATGTCGGCATCCAGACCGGCCCCGCCCGACTGGCACGATTCTGGCTCGACAAGCTCCGCGAAATCGACGACCTGCCGGCCGCGGTGAAGCTGAGCCGGAGCCCGACGGGCGACCCCTCGGCTGACGCAATGAGGGCGGCAACCGACCGACAAAACGCCGAATTCGGTGAGCGGCAGCGACGCATGCGCGGCGGCCGATGACCACCTTTCAGCCGTGTCCGAGAACGCGGCTTATGTCGAGCTCCCATTATCCGGACCCCAATCATGCCCCCCCTTGCCCCCACAAATAACACCGTTGGAAACCTCGACCTCTTTACTGAAGGTGCGAGCTTTCGCACTGGGGTGACCCCGCATTGGCCGGCGTTTCCGGTCGCCCCCACACAAAACTTCAGCCTCGCCGGCGAGGGCCATGCCAAGGAAGGGTCGGGGTACGTTCTGCCGGGCACGCTGATCGTCAAGATCCTCAGCGGCGAGGGCGCGGGTAAGTGGCGACCGGCCGACAAGAGCCGCGGCGACCGCCTGGACGCCGACGCCGACGACGTGGCGGTGGCGGTGGCGACCCACGGCCAGTGCGAGGCGGGGT
>CALLPP010000175.1 GCA_938015655.1 uncultured Algisphaera sp. | reverse complement strand
GCTCGGGCTCTGGTGTTGGTTCCGGGGTCGGCTGGGGCTCTGGTGTTGGTTCCGGAGTCGGCTCGGGCTCGGGCGTGGGCTCCGGGGCTGGTGCAGGGGTGGGTGTCGGCGCAGGCTCGGCGTCCGCCGCGGGGGTGACTTCAAATACCACCCGGCGGAAGGCGGTGAGGGCGGGCCCGTCGCCGTTCGCTTCGTCTACGGCTACGATCACGTGCAGTGTCTCGCCCACGCGGCCTCCTTCGATCGAGAGGCTGGTGCGGCCGGTCTGGTCAGAGCTGAAGCTCACGTTGCCGCTGAAGCTTGACGGCTCGTCGTACACGAACCAGCGGAAGCCCAGGTTTTCGCCGTCGGGGTCGAACGATTGTGACGCGTCGAGGGTAAGGGTCTCGCCGAGGGCGGCGTTTTCGTACAGCACGTTCTGGGTGCGGTCGCCCGACGACTCGTTGATGCTCAATACCGCGGTGGGGGCGCGGTCTCCGGCGCCCGACTGCTGATGGCTCAGCTGCCCTAGGAAGCCGTTTTGGATTTCGCTGCGGAAGCGGGCGATGGTGTACTGCCGCTGCGCAAAGCGGTTGGTGTTACCGGTGGGCAGCAGGTCGCGGGCGGGGGTCCAGTAGTTGACGTTGGGGTCCAGCTGTTCAAAGCGGCCGCCGAAGCCGCCCAACGAGGGGTCGTCGGGGTCGGACAGGCCGTTGGGCAGGAAATAGAGGAACGACGGCGTGTCACCTTCTTTCACGATGACGGTCCCGGTTTCGGGGCCGGTGAAGATGGCGCTGCCGTCGTATCCCAGCGTGGGGTACTGGTCGCTTAGGTCGCCGCCGATGGACGGGTTGCCGGCGTTACGCAGGTCGTTAACGAACGAGGCGGTGGTAAAACCGAAATCCTCGGGATCGACCAGGTTGCCCCCGCCGTTGTTATTGGCCAGGGTGTTGCGATAGAAGCCGCGAAAGGCCTGGGACTGGCTGTTGGAGCCTTCATCGCCCACGTTCCCGGCGTTCACCACCAGCAGGTCCGGGTGGTTGCGGACAATCCAGCTCAGCGTGCCACTTGCGGTTGGGCCGTTTGCGGTGCTTTCGGAAGAGTCCTGGTCGTCGATGGCGTAGACGCGCAGCTTGGACTTGAAGGTTTGGATGTTGATCGAAGGGTCGCGTTCAGCATCGAATAGTGCTTGGGCGAGCTCGCGGGCGCCGCCGAAGATCGAGACGTTCACCGGGCCCGACGATTCGTTAACGATGCGGATCAGCCGGTCGGACGCAGCGCTGTTGTTGCCCACGCGAATCGACGAGGCGTCGCGCGGCACGGTGCCGTCGGCCGCACGGCCCAGCCCTTCAACCACCAGCGAACGCAGCTGGTCGGGTGAGGGGTACGCACCTGGCCCCCCGGCAGGCGCGTCGTTGAGCTGCGTGAACACGCTGGCGTACGCGTTGATCGCCGCGAAGGCCCGCGTGGCGTCGGGGTCGCCGGTCTGGCCGTCACCCTCGTGATCGACCAGCCGGCCAGCATCGCCGGGGGTGCCTTGAGCGCCAACCAGGATGCCCCGCAGATCGAACCGATTGGCGTAGCTCAGCAGGCGTGTCAGCGACTGCTCGTCGTCTGCGTCCCCGCCGATATCGGTCAGTACCACCAGCGCCGGCCTCTGGTCGGCGGTGGCAGCGTCGCCCACCCCGGACGGATTGCCCGAAAAGAGTTTGCGAGGTTCAAGCGGCTGAAGGCCTTGGGGCGTCATCAGGTTTTCTCCGGGGGGCCGCGGGGCGGCCACGGTTTGTAGGGGTTACGCCGATTGCGTAGGGGGGCCGGGTACTTTCGGCCAACTTAGATAACGTCGTGAACGTAGACGGTGTTGCGCCGCCACTCGCGTTATCGGAACCGCAGTATTAGTGGGGTATCCGTATGTGTCAACCACGCTCCAGTGGCAGTGCGGCAGGTGGTCGACAAATCAGGTTAGACCTGATTTGTCGTTTGAGGCTCTTGAAGCGTAGTTTTGGCGGTGATTTAACTCAGTAGGGCCTTGAGAGCTACTCCGGTCGCCAAGCCGAGCCCGGCGGCGATGGTCAGCGTGCGGCCCCGGGCCGGGCTTTCGCGGTGCCGGGCCACGAGTTCATCGTAACCCCGGGTCAGGGCGGCGATGAGTGCCGCCATGTCCCGGTAGCGGTCGGCTGGGTCGCATTGGAGGCACCGTAGGCAGACCGCTTCGAGGTCCGCGGGCACTCCGACCCGCGGCGCGGCGTCGCCGACAACGTCCGAAGGACGGGGCACCGGACGTTCGAGGATCTGGGTCAGCACTTCGTCCAGGTCCTGGCCGAAGATCAGTGGCCGGCCGCTGAGCATCTCGAACAGGATGGCCCCCAGCCCGTAGACGTCGGTGCGCTCGTCCGTCGAGCCGCCGCGGGCCTGTTCTGGGCTCATATAAAGGGGTGTGCCGAAACGCCGGCCCGGTTGGGTGAGTTCGAGCGCCAGCCCCGCCTGGCCGGTGATCTTCTCGGCTCCGGGCGGAGCGGGCTCGCCGCGGACCTTCGCCAGCCCCCAGTCCAGCACGGTGACCTCGCCGAACGAGCCGATCAGCAAGTTGGCGGGTTTGAGGTCGCGGTGGATCACACCGGCGTGGTGGGCGTACTTCAGCGTCTGGGCGGCGCTGATGAGAATCTCCACGCGGCGGGCCAGGGGGTAGGCGTTTTCGGTGGAACGGTCGTGGTCGGCCAGAGCGCCGAGGATCGACCTCAGGTCGCGGCCTTCCAGCTTCTTCATGGTGAAGTAGACGTTGCCCGCCTTGTCGCGGCCGATCTCGTAGACCGGCGCGGTGCCGGGGTGCGGGATGTTGGCGGTCACCCGGGCCTCGCGCAGAAACCGGGCGACTTCGGTCTCGTCGTTGGCCAGGTGCGGGTGCAGCGACTTATAGACCACCGTGCGGTTGAGGTTGATGTCGAAGCAGGTCTGAATCGTCGCGGTGCCGCCCTCGGTCAGCGGCCGGAAGTCGGTGTACTTCAGCGAGCCCGACTTCCAGTAGCGGTCGAAGCGGGCGTCGGTCATTTCGACCCGCAGCGGGTGCTCGGGGGGCACCACGTCGGCGTGCGGCGGGGTGGGGGCGGGGATGGTGGGATCGGCCGACATGGCTTTAGTTTATCGGGCGCTTATCCCGGTGGGTGTCCGGTGACGGTGGGGTCGGGCGTTGGAGGACCGAGCCGCGTGGGGACCACCGGGTTCGCCGGGTTCTGGGGGGGCAACCAGTGGCCCCCGTAAGAGAGTGGGGGGCGACGCGCGTTGGCGGGTCACGTCCCGCGGGTCAGCACCTCGTCGGTGCTGTCGGGGTCGATGCTGCGGCACGCGGCGGTGAGCTGCTCGCTTAGCTGGTGCAGGTCGCTTTGCCAAGCTAGTTCGGACACGCCCGGCGGGGTGACGCTGGCGAACTCGTCGCACAGCAAGATGAGCCGAAGCACGTGGCGGAAGATCACGCCCTCCTGCAACTGCAATTCGCGGGCGGTGATGTAGGCGTTGAAGTCGCCGTTAAAGGTCAGCAGGTCGCCCGCGGCCCACACCGGGCTCACGCGGAAGGTGCCGGGGCTAGATACGGTGTTCTGAAACAAGGTGTAGAGCTTGTCGCCCAGGGGCACTGGGAACCGGGGCGGCTCGCCGAAGGGCCGGTCCTGTTCGTGTGGGGGCGGGGGGTACATTTCTTCGTGGGTGAACAGGCCTGCTTGCAGCAGGGCCGGATCCACCAGATTTAGGGTCATGTCGCCCGGTGGCAGATCCTGGGGGAAGGGCACCCGCACGTAGCGGGCCACGCTGCCGGGCATCTCCATGAGGCTTTCGAAGATGAGCAGTCGTTCGGTGAGGTCGGCTTGCCCTAAATAGGTCAGCAGCCAGGCGCCGTAGAGCGGCTGCACGGCGCGGAACTTGAGAAGGGTTTGGAGTAGATCGGTTTTGGTGGCTTTTTTCGGTGCGTAGGGCGGTTCGGGTTTCGTCGCGGGGTTGGGGGTAGAGGACGCCGCGGCCTTGGCCTTTTTTCGTTCGATCGGCTTTTTGCCCGTGGGTCCGCCGAGGGCTCCGCCCAGGCCACCGCCCAGGGTCAGCCCTGCTAACGGGTTGTCATCCACGGGCGCTGCGGTTCCCTCTGTGTCGGGGTCTTCCTTCGTGCCTGCTTTCTGCGCTAGATCTTCCGTCCCGGGCGTGGCCTTTGCCGGTGGTGCCGGGTCTAGTACCACGTAGCCCTCTTCGTGAAGGGTGACCAGCTGCTGGGTGAGATGCCGCTGGGCGGCGAGGATGTCGGGCTCGGGCATCAGACGCTTGTCGGCGGCTTCGCGCAGGCGGGCCACGTCGGCGTCCGAGTTCAGCAGGAAGGCCAGCAGCCGCCAGGGCAGGTGGCCCTTGCTGATCAGCTTGCCCGGCTCGGCGGTTTGCAGCGTCTCAAACTGTGTTTCGCTCCAGTATTGAAAGCCCTCGCGCCGCTTGGGTGTTTTCTTGATGAGCTTCTTGCGTGCCGCCATCAGCTTGGGGTCTTTGCTGTTCTCATCGATCTGCGCGATTTTTTCTTTGTGCCGCAAGATCTTCACGTCGTCCTCGTGGGCAACGGCGAACACGTGCCCTTGGGTGTCGAACTGGGGACGGCCGGCCCGGCCGAACATCTGGTGGGCGTTACTGGCGGCGATTAGTTTTTTTTTGCCGCGGGGGCCTTTCAGCAGCTCGGTGAGCACCACCGACCGGGCCGGCAGGTTCATACCCGCGGCCAGGGTCTCGGTACACACGCAGAAGCTCAGTCGTTTTTCCTGAAAAAGCTCTTCGACCAGTCGGCGGTACTTGGGTAGCAGCGCGGCGTGGTGTACACCCACGCCGCGCATGAGGATGCGCTTTAGCTTGGGCCCGGCGCCGTGCTTGAAAAACGATTCGTCGTCCAACGCCTCGATGCGCCGGGCCAGCGCGGCTTGCTGGCCATCGACCAGCATGTCGCGGCCGCGGAGCTGGTCGGCGGTGGCCCAGCACCGGGCGCGGTCGAAGCAGAACACCAGTGCGGGGGTTTTGCGGGTGTCGTCGTTGCCCTGGACCATGCGCACCAGCTGATCTGCTAACAGCTCGTCGCCGACCCAGTGGTAGGTCAGCGGCACGCGGCGTTCGGTGCCCTGCACCAGGGTGAGGTCGCGGCCGTGCTGGGTGCGCAGCCAGCTTAAAAACAGACTGGCGTTGCCTACCGTGGCCGAGAGTAGCAGCAGCCGCACGTGCGCGGGCAGCAGGCTCAGCGACAGCTCCCACACGATGCCGCGCTCGGGCTCGGCGAAGCTGTGAAACTCGTCCATGACCACCGACGACACGTTGGAGAAGTCGAAGGCGGCGGGGTGCAGCAGGCGGTTGAGCAGGATCTCGGCCACCACCACCAGCACCTTGGCGTTCGGGTTTTCCGAGCGGTTGCCGGTGACCAGGCCCACTTCGTTGCGGTCAAACCCCCATCGCTCGGCGCTGTCTTGTAGCTCGGCGAATTTCTGCTCGGTCAGGGCGATCAGCGGGGTGGTGTAGTAAGCCGTGCTGCCCGTGGCCAAGGCCTCGTACATCGCGCTTTCGCCGATGACTGTCTTGCCCGTGCCGGTGGGGGCGCACACCAGCACGCCGCCGCCGGGTTCGGAACGTTCGAAGAAGCGCATCAGCGCGTCTTCCTGGACGGGATACGGCTCAAAAGGCAGCCCGTCGAGGTACTGTAGCAGCACGTCGTCGCGGGACGGCGGCGCGGGAGAGGCGTGGGGGAGAGGAGCGGGCATGAGCAGACGATACCCGCCGCCGCACGTGCCTATCCGCCGCCGCTCCCGCCCAGGGCCCGGGCCCGTTTCATTGCGTCGTCCAGGTCGTCGAGCAGCACCTGCAGTTGCAGCATGCTGGTGTCGGCTTCTTGTATGCCTTCAGCGTGCTGGGCCTCGATCTCGTCGCGGAAGGCCTTGGCCTGCCGGGTGGACCACAGTCGGTTGTGGCGTGCGTTGGTCAGACGCTCGCGGCCGCGCGTTAGGGCCTCGTCCAGTTGCTGGCGGTACGTCTTCACCGCGTTGATGCGCCGCAGGACCTGGTCGCGCTGCTGCTCAAGGTCGTCGAGCACCGGCGCGACCACACCGTGCATGCGGCCGCTCAGTTCGCGCCGCTGGGCGGCGCGGGCGGCGATGCCCGCGTTTTTCATCACGTGCCAAGGCTGTCGGCCCACGCCGTGCCAGGCTTCGATGCCCAGCGCGGCAGGCACGTCGTTCAGCGTAGCGGCGCGGGCCCGGGCTACGCCAAAGCGCAGGGCCTCGTCGTCGGTTAGCGTGAGCACCTCGCCCGCGGGCTTGTACACGCTGGCCCCGCTGGTGCGGCGCGCGGTCAGCCGGTCGGGGCCCTGGGGTGAAGAGGTCCGGTACAGCACGGTGCGTTCGTCGGCCATAGCCAGCAGCACGTCGGGGGCGCGGCCCGCGGCTTGGGCGGCCTGCTTTACGGTCGCCAGATAGGCCGAACGGAACTTGGCCTCGACGTTCTGTGGGGTGCCGTCCGGGCCGATCTGCAGCGGCACCGCCGCGCCCAGAGTGGCGCCCGGGGCCACGATCATCTCGTCGCAGGACAGGGCGATGATGGCGGCCGCCGAGATGCCCCGCCGCACATACGCGGTGACCGGCAGCTGCCCCTCGCGCTGCAGCACCGCAATGATGCGCACCATCGCGTCGATGCGGCCCCCGGGGCTGTCGATCAGCAGCACGGCCCGGGCGGCCCCCGCGGCGCGGGCCGCGTCCAGGGCGGCCGCAACGCCTTGGGCGGTCACGCAGCCCTCGCCGTCGTCGCCGGGAATGGCCCCGATGGTGCCGACGGCGGGCAGGACGGCGATGCCGACTCCATCGCGTTGCGGCACGATGACCTTGGCGACCTGATCACGCCGGTAGGTCTGCCGCAGGGTTGCGCCGTAGCGCTGGACTTCGAAAACCACTTGCTGGTCACTCTGCTCGATCAGTCGGCCCTCGAACGCGCGTCCCGAGGTCAGCTCCAGGGTGTCGGCCGGTGAGAGGGTCGCAGACAGTAAGGCCAGGGCGGCACCGGCGAAGGCCGCGCAGAACCGGCGCGCGTGGCGCCACGGGTTGAAAGATTCAGACACGCAGACTCCAAGGTGCGAAGGGACGCCGCCGTGTCCCCCGGCGGGCTTGGGGTGGCTATCGAACGCCGGGCCGGGGCGGTTCAGCCCGACGACGGCGTTTGGCGAGGCGTTGCGCCCGGAAGCCTGCGGGGATGATGCAGGCCCTACAGATCGCACGCCTGGCTGCGACTCTTAGAAGTCCGAAAACGGAGATCGGAACCGCGGCGAAAAACGATTTCACCCGCCGTTGCAATCACCGGGGGGGGCATTCGGGCTACCCTGATCTATTGATTGAGCGCGTGGTGTGAGCCGGAGGAGCCGGCTTCGGCGTGCGAGACGTGTTTCGCCCCAGGAGATCCTCCCCGTGTCCAAAATGTTCTTCAACACCCTGCTGGCAACCGTGGTCACCGCCCCGGCGGCCTGGGCCCCCGCCGCCACGGTCACGGTCGATCCGCAGACCACCCGCGCGATCGAAGGCCACGCCGAGCTTGACCGCGGGCGGTACTTGAACCTGTGCGACCCGGGCACCGGCTTTGACCGGCGGTTGAAAGATGGCCCGGGGGTCTACGAGACGCTGATTCAGGACTATGGCGCGCGGTTCGGCCGGCGCTTGGGGCTGGTGAAGTGGGTGGCTCGCAATGTGAAGGAAGACCCCAGCCGGCCGGGTTTTGCCGACCTGTCATCCATCGAAAATGAGCTGCGCCCGCAGAAATCGTCCGAACGCATGCGTTCGGAGCTGGGGCCGAACTTGGGGGTGGCGGTACACGGGGCCCACAACGCCTTCCCCGAGTTCATGGGCCGGGTGGACGCCGAGGAGGCCGACGGGCACGGCAACGTTCAACGGCTGCCGCAGAACCTCGCGGCCTCCGCCGAGCTGGCTGCGGCCGTGCTCAAGCACGGCTACACGGACTTTGACCGTCCGGCTTTCTACGAGCCGGTGAACGAACCGCACTGGCGTTTTATGCAGAACAAACACATTGCCCGCTGGCACATGGCGGTTCGCAACGCCGTGAAGGCCAGCACGCCCGAGGTGGCGGTGGGTGGGCCGTGCATGTCGGTGAGCTATTTTTACCGCAACGGCTACGACGGGTTTAACAGCGTGAAGTCGTTTATGGACCAGACCGCCGGGGCGATGGATTTTTACTCCTTCCACGTTTACGACTACTTCCGCTGGCAAGCGCCCGATGCCAAGGGCGGTGGTGTCCGGGGCGACTACGGTGGGGCCATCCAGACCGGCCTTCCGTTGGAAGGCGTGCTGGACCTGGTGCAGAACCACGCGGTCAGCGAGTTTGGCCACGAGGTGGACCTGGTGATTAGCGAGCACGGGGGCTACAACGGCTTTCCCAAAGGCGGCGAGTACGACGGCGAAGAGCAGGCCGACCGCCTGGCGGCCCTACACTTCCCCGAGGCCCGGGGCTTCGAGCGCGAGATGAAAAAACGCTCGATCGTCAACAGCCTGATGCTGGGCAGCGTGGTGGCGAACACGCTTACCTTTATGGACCACCCTCACGTGGTCCAAAAGGCCGTGCCCTTCCTGCTGCCTAACACCTGGAACTGGGGTCCGAAGTACTACGCCCAGCTCTACGTCCCTTATGACTACACCGACGAATCGCGCTGGGTGCCCACGCACCTGATCGACTTCTACCGCTTTTTCCGCGGGGTGGACGGCCGACGCGTGAAAGCCCTGTGCGACGACCCGGACGTGCAGGCCCGAGCATTTGTCAGCGGCGACACCCTGTACCTGGCCTTGAACAACCAGAGCTACCGCCCCGAGACCGTGAACTTGTCGGGCCTGAGCGCCGACCAGGTGGTGCTGCGTCGCATGGGGCGCAACACCGATTTCACCGGCTACTACCGCGAAGATCAGGTGGCCGCGCCAGCCACGCTCGAGCTGGCCGGCCGCGAGTCGGTCATGCTGGTGGCCCCGCTGGCGGGCGCCGCCGCCCGGGCCACGCGGACCGTCGACGAGCGCGTGTTCTACGCCGACCGCATCGCCCAGCCCGTGGCCGACGCGGCCTTCCACATCAACGTGCCCGCCTCGCACACCATTGACTACGCCCAGCTTCGCATCGGCTTGGAACGCCCGGTGGACGCGGCCAAGTCCCCCACGGTGCGGCTCAACGGCCAGGTGCTCGACGTGCCGCTGGAAGACTGCGCCGACCGCATGACCAACGACGTGCAGTACGCCACGACCAAGCTCATCCCCGTGGACCCGGCGCTGCTGAAGGTGCATAACACCGTCGCGATCACCTTCGCCGACGGCGATGCAGGCCACGTGGGCACCGCCGTATTACGGGCCGGACTGGTGGCCGAAGACTGAGTTATCACGGTAAGGGCGGGTGGCCGGCTGCGCTCATCGCGTCGCCGGCCGGTCCCGTCTGGCAGCGGAGACTACTCCAGGCCCGCCACCTGGTCCCCGGCCACGTTCAGCAGCCGGTCCATCTCGGCTCGCACCTCGGCCTCGCCGGTGGTCAGCCCGTGGGCTGCCAGGTCGGCCCAGACTTTGCGTAGCACGTCGTCGTCTCCGGCCTCTTCGAAGTCCGCCACCACCACGCTCTTGGCGTAGTCGTTGGCTGCGTCGGCACCCATGCCCATCAGCCCGCCGGCCCACTGTCCCAGTAGGCGGTTACGGAGGCTCTGGACTTTGAACTTGAACTCGCTATCCGCGGCCAGGCGGGTGTTCATGGCGTTGCGACGTTCGTTGATTCCGGACATGGTGTGGCTCTCTAATAAATGGAACGAAACGGTTGGTCAATGGTAGCGCCGGTGGGGGGGCTATCTGATACGAATGGCGGCCGAAGCGCTATTCTTGGGTATGCAATACGCTCGTCTCGGATCGTCCAATCTCCTGGTGTCCCGAATCTGCATCGGGGCCATGCACTTCGGCGTGCGCAACACCGAAGAAGAAACTTTCGCCGTGCTGGATCGGGCGTTGGAACTGGGCATCAATTTTGTGGACACTGCCAATGTTTACGGCCAGGGCATCAGCGAGACCCTGCTGGGGCGATGGATTAAGGCGGCCCCCGGGCGTCGCGACCGTGTCGTCGTCGCCACCAAGGCCTATTCTAAGGTTGATCCGGACGACTGGCCCAACCACGCCGCGGGTTGGAGCACTCACCGCGTGCGCCGCCACCTGGAAGACAGCCTGCGGCGTTTGCAGTTCGATCATGTCGATCTTTTCCAGTGTCACCACCTTGATCGGCAAGTCGGTCTCGATGAGTTCTGGCACACCATGGACCTGGCCCGCGACCGCGGCCAGATCCTTTACCCGGGTACCAGCAACTTTCCGGGTTGGGCCTTAGCTCGGTACCAAGCCCACGCCGCGTCCCGCGGCCGTCCGGGGCTGATCAGTGAGCAAAGCATGTTGAGCTTGCTGTGCCGCTACGCCGAGCTGGAGGTGCTGCCCAGCGCCCAGGCCCACGGCATCGGTGTGATCCCGTACATGCCTCTGGCGGGCGGCATGCTCAGCGGCAACCCCGGCCCCGCCGCGGGGTCTCGCACCCTTCAGGCGGCGCAGGAATACGGCCTGGTACCCGGGGCGGATAACCCCGCTTTGCAGGCCTTTGGACGGCTGGCCGCCGACCACGGAGTGCCGCCCAATGCCCTGGCGTTGGCCTGGGTGTTGTCGCGCCCGGCGGTGACCAGCGTCATCGTGGGCGTGCGTACCGTCGATCATCTCGACGGCTTGGAAGCCGCGGCCGAACTTACCCTTGACGCGGCCACCCTCCGGCGCCTCGACGAGCTCTTCCCCCCCGCGGTGGGGCGACCGTTGCGCCCCGGCAAACCCGGGCCTGAGGCCTACGCCTGGTGATCGTTGGGGCCGGTGTGGGTGACGGAAGGGGCTCACAGCCCGCGCACCCCGCGCACGATGTCTCCCACCGCATCCATCAGCATCCAGCTCACGGCCAGGGCGATCAGCAGCGTCACGATCCAAAACCCCATGATCAGCGCGCTGTGCATGCGGTCGTCGCCTTCGCGCAGCGTCTCCAGGTCCTCGTGTCGGCGTTCGAACACTTCTTTGCACCACACCAGTCCGCCGACAAACAGCACGGCCTTTATCGCTACGAAGATCAGCACCGTCCGGCCTCGGAGGGGTGGCTTCTGGTGAAGGGTAAAACGGGTATTTTTAATATCGACCGTGTGGGTGTCACGCCCCCATTTTAAGCCGCAGGGGGTGTCAGCCTTGCGAATGTGGGGGCACCGATCCCCGGCGGCGGCGATGACCGCCGCGCGGCGCGGCTAGGGTTGGGTCCGCGTTTTGTGTCTGTTCTTTCGGCCCCCCTTGGGCTAGATTGCCGATTTCAAAAAGGTTTTCGATGAGCCGTTGCGTGTTTCGTCTGGTTGCGGTTGTTTTGATGCTCGGCGTGTGGGTGCCGGCGGTGCGGTCCGCGGCCGACCCGGGCCGGCCGGTGGCCGTGCGGGTGTGGCCCGGCGGCGGGATCACGGTCGAGACGTTCTGGGACCTGCACCTAGGCTTGCGCATTGGCGAGGCGAACCGCGGCGGGCTGCCGCGCGCGGTCGATGGCGCGTTCGGCCCCGACGACACCACGCTGGTGATCGACTGCGAGGCGAACCAATCGACGCCGACCGCCGGGCCGGTGCGAGACGGCCACGCGTACTCATCCAACGCGGTGACGGTCACCCGGTTGAACCCTGCGGGCCGCGGTGACCCCGGGGCGTGGGTCTTGGTCCGCGTGGATGGGGCCCGCATCGTGGACCTGAGCGGGGCCGATGCCCGGGCCCTTGTGGCGGTGCTCGGTTCGGGGCTGTCTGTGCCCGAAGGGCTGACCGCGGCGGACTTACTGCTGATGCCCACGGACGCTGACGCGGTGCAGCTAGACGTGCTGGCGCAGCACCTGTCGCCGCGTATTGCGGTGTTGATGCCCGGCTCCACGGTGGAACGCGTCGGCGCGGCCACCGTGACCCGGGTAGCGCACAACACCGTGGCCGTCTCGGCCGCGGCGGGCGGTCTCGACCGCGACCGGGGCCATCCCCGCTGGGTGCAACCCAGCGACCAGCCGTGGTCTATGCGGGACGAATTGGCCCGGGCTTTCGCGCAGAAGGAAGCAGCCAATGCCGCCTCGCGCGCGGTCTTCGCGCCGCTCAGCGTCGGCCAGATGGATTTTGTGCCCGGCAACGGCACCCACACCCCGCGCTGGAACCCTGAGCACATGGACAGCACCGAACGCCGGTTTTTCTCGCGTATCTACCACAGTGTGGACCCGGAGATCCCCGTCATGAAACGCCGCCCGAGGCAGCAGCCCGAACGGTACACCCCCGCCCACCCCGGCTGGACCGGCGCCCAAGAGGCACGCCGCATGCAGCGCACCCAGGCCTACAGCCGCCGGTTTGCTTACCTGCTGGAATCCGAGCCCACGGTGCCCGGCACCCCCGCGTCGGTCCGCAGCAACCGGTTGTTTAAATCACCCGTCGGGCTGCTGGCCTTGATGGCCCGTCACTACGGCGAGCACACCGAGTACGTGCGGGCGAAGATGGCCCTGGAGCACTGGCCTGAGCGGTGAAGGCTCCTGACCGTAGGTGGGCCGTCCCGTGGCGACCTGAGTCATCCAAGTTGTCCCGGGCCGGGTGGTGTCCGCGTGGCGTCGGGGTGATTACACCAGCTGCGTCACGTCTTTCCACTGCCGGTCTTTCCACGACTGCATGCCCAGCTCGGCCAGCTGCACGCCTTTGGCACCTTCCATCAGCGAGTACTTGAAAGGCTCGTCGAGCGCGACGTGGCGGAGAAACGCTTCCCACTGGATTTTGAAGGCGTTGTCGTAGTCGATATTGTTGGGCACCTTCTCCCAGCCGTTCATGAAGTCGATGGGCTGGGGCACGTCGGGGTTCCACACCGGTTTGGGGGTGTTGGCGGCGCTCTGGGTGTAGACCTCGCGCAGGCCCGCGACGGCCGAGCCCTTGGTGCCGTCCACCTGCACGGTTAGCAGGTCGTCGCGGCGCACGCGGGTACACCAGCTGCTGTTGAACTGGCACATGGTGCCGTCTTCGAGCACGAACATCGCGTAGGCGCTGTCGTCGGCGGTGGCTTTGAAGGGCGTGCCGTCTTCGTGCCGGCGTTCGGGCAGGTCGGTGCGGCCGTAGGCCACCAGGCTCTTGATCGGGCCGAACAGGTTGCGGATGACGTAGTCCCAGTGGCAGAACATGTCGATCATCATGCCCCCGCCGTCTTCGGCGCGGTAGTTCCAGCTGGGCCGCTGGGCGGGCTGGTCCAGGTCCATGCCGGTGAAAACCCAGTACCCGAAGTCGCCTTTCACACTCAGGATGTCGCCGAAGAAGCCCAGCTCTTTGAGCATGGCGATCTTGCGGAAGCTGCTGAGCGACAGCTTGTCCTGCACCACGCCGTTCTTCTTGCCCGCGGCCTCGACCATCTTGGCGATGCGCACGGCTTCTTGGGTGTCGGTGGCGGTGGGCTTCTCGCAGTACACGGCCTTAATCATGCTGCTATCGCAGGCCTGCTTCAGGAAGCCGGCCCGCTGCAGCGTGCCGCTGGCGTCGAAAAAGACTTCGTAATCGCCGTGCTTACCGTCGAAGGCGCCCTGAACGTCGGTGGTGAATTTGTAGGGCTTGCCGCCGTTGACCGCGGGGCCGTGGGTGTTGGCGAGCGATTCGAGCTTGTTGGCGTTGCGGCCGGTCAGGATCGGGTCGGGCATCAGCGTTAGGTCGGGGCTGATCTTGACGCCGCCCCGGGCCCGGATCGCGGTGATCGAGCGGATCAGGTGCTGGTTGGTGCCCATGCGGCCGGTGACGCCGTTCATGATGATGCCGATTCTGCGCTGTTCCATGGGCATGCCTTGGTTGGGGGGCGATGGTGGTGGGGGCGATCAGGGGCGGGGCGTGCGGGGCCGCAGGGGCCGCCCCGGCCCGCGATCACAAGACTAGGAGACGCCGGCCCCGGGGACGGGGCCGGATGGAGACAGTTTTGGGACAGATCTGGCCAACCGGCTGGGCGGCGGGCGGGCCGCGCTAAAAGACGCCGGGGTCGCGCTGAAAGGTCCGCGGCGTCTGGCCCACCTGGCGGGTGAACCAGCGGGCGAAGGCCGCCGACGACGTGAAGCCCAGGTCGTCGGCGACCTGCGAGACCGGCGCGTCGGGGGCCAGCAGCTTTGCGCGGGCCGCGTCGACCCGCCGCGCGGTGACGTAGGCGTGTGGCGTGCAGTTGAAGTCGGCGGTGAAGCGCCGGGCAAAGTGGCGCGGGCTCACGCACGCGGCGCGGGCCAGCTCGTCCAGGCCCGGCGGGTCGTGTACGCGCCGGGACAGATCGGCCACCGCCCGGCGGATGCGGTCGGCCACCGCGTTGCCGTAGGGTGTTTCGTCGTCCGCGGGGCTGCGCTCGCCCGCGGCCGCGGCCACCCCGGTGGCGTCGTCGCCTTCGGGCCAGGCGCACACCGCCGCGGCCAGCTTGGCGGTGGCCGTCAGCGGCGTGCCCTGCGGGGTCCACAGCCCCGCGGCGTCGGTGATCAGGCGAGCGAGGTGGTCCAGGGGCGGCAGGCCGGCTTGAAGCGCAGCCGGGGCCGGCGTGTCGGCCGGGTGTGGGCGGCAGCGCAGGCGAAACAGGCAGATCCGCGCGTCGCGGTGGGTGGGTCGCAGCACGTAGCCGTGGCGCACGCCGGGGCGGGCGACCATCAGCGTGACCCCGGCCACCGCCTGGCGCTGCTCGCCCAGCGTGACCTCACCGGCGCAGCCGTCGATCAGGTCGAACTGCAGCAGGTCGTGGTGAGCGTGCGGCTCGATGGCGACCCTGTCCGCGACGCGGTGGGCCAGCACGCTCTCCACGCAGCGGGTGTCGGCGAAGAGCGACGCGCACGCCGCGCGTTTGAAGACCTCCGCCGCGGGGCGTTCGCTGGGGCGCGGTGCGTTTCGTCGGGTGGCGCGGGCCATCGACCGAGTTTACATATCCGGCCACCGGCGGTCCGGATCTGGACCGGATCGGCGGCCGGAGGCTGGGTAAGCTCTCTGCGCCTGACCCACCGCCGCCTGACCCACCCGAGATCTGCCATGAAGACCGACCCGAATGTCACCGCCAAGAGCCTGCTGCCCGACGTCGAGCGAGTGTTCAAACTCGCCGCGAAGAAGTGCAAGGCCCTCGATAAGGCCTGGGACAGCGGCAAAGGCACGCCGGTTTTCACCGAAAACGGCAAATACACCACCCGCGGGTGGACCGAGTGGACCCAGGGCTTTGTGTACGGCAACGTCATCTTGTGCGGGGACGCCCTGGACGATGCCAAGCTCATCAAACTGGGGAAGAAGCGGACCGTGGACCACATGCTGCCGCACGTCACGCACATCGGCGTACACGACCACGGGTTCAATAACCTCAGCACCTACGGCAACCTGCTGCGGCTGATGAACGAAAAGAAGATCAAAGAAGACGCCTGGGAGCGCAAGACCTACGAGAACGCCATCGCCGCCAGCGGCGCGGTGCAGGCGGCGCGCTGGATGGGCGCCCAGCCCGGTAAGCCCGGGGCTGACACCGCCGGGGCCACGGGGCTCGGCTACGTGTACAGCTTCAACGGGCCGCACAGCCTGTTTATCGACACCATGCGCACCGTCCGGATTCTGGGCGTCGCCTGGCAGCTTGGGCACGTGCTTATGCATGAGAACGACAAGGCCGCCAACCTGCTCAAGCGCAGCGTGCTGCACGGGCTGACCACCAACCGCCACATCGTCTTCCACGGCAGAAGCGAGCACACCTACGACGTGCGCGGCCGCACCGCCCACGAGGGCGTGTTCAACCGCAACGACGGCAACTTCCGCTGCCGCAGCACCCAGCAGGGCTACAGCCCCTTCAGCACCTGGACCCGCGGGCTGGCCTGGGCCATCTGCGGCTATGCGGAAGAGCTGGAGTTTTTCAAGACCATCCCCGCGGGCGCGTTCAAGCAGGCCACGAGTTTGAGCAAGGCCGCGGTCGTCAAGGCCTACGAGCAGGCGGGGAAAGACACAGCCGACCATTTCATTAAGGAAGCCACCGCGAAAGACGGCGTGACCTACTGGGACGACGGCGCGCCGGGCCTGGCCCACATGCCCGACTGGCGCGACCACGACGCGGACCCCTACAACGACCACGAGCCGGTGGACAGCGGCGCCTCGGCCATCGCCGCCCAGGGGCTGATCCGCCTGGGCCGCCACCTGGGCGGAGCCAAAGGAAAGCCTTACGTGCAGGCGGGGCTCACCACCGCCCGCACGCTGTTCGGCGACCTGTACCTCGCCACCCGCCCCAGCCACCAGGGCATCCTGCTGCACAACATCTACCACCAGCCCAACGGCTGGGACCACGTGCCCAAGGGCCGCAAGGTGCCCTGCGACGAGAGCGCGATGTGGGGCGACTATCACCTGTTGGAACTTGCCAACCTCATCAAGCGCATCGGCGAGGGCGGGAAGTATCCGACGTTCTTTGTTTGAAGAAGCCGCTAGCGGCTAGCGGCTTCAACGCCTCTCATCCAACACGTTCGCCGCAGAGACAACCTACCCATGAACCCCACCCCCCACGCCATCGTCACCGGCGGATCCCGCGGCATCGGCCGCGCCATCGCCACCTCGCTCGGAGCCGCCGGGTTCAACGTGGTCATCAACTACAACCGCAACGCCGCCGCGGCCGATGAAGCCGCGAAGCTCGTCGAAGCCGCCGGCGGCCGGGCCACCATCGTGCAGGCGGACGTGGGCTCGACCGAAGACCACGCCCGGTTGCTCGCCACGGCGACCGACGCCTTCGGCCCGGTCACCTGCCTGGTGAACAACGCCGGGGTCGCCCCCAAGGTGCGAGCCGACGTGCTGGACATGCCTGAGGAGTCGTACGACTTCGTGATGGACACCAACCTCAAGGGACCGTTTTTGCTGACCCAGCGGGTCGCCAAGCACATGATCGAGACCGCGCCCGTCGGTGCGGGCCACGGCGCGTTCGGCGGCCAGAGCATCGTGAACATCAGCTCCATCAGCGCCTACACCGCCCACGTCAACCGCGGCGAGTACAGCCTCAGCAAAGCCGGCATGGCCATGATGACCCAGGTCTTCGCCGCGCGGCTGGCCGAGTACGGCATCAACGTTTACGAGATCCGCCCGGGCGTCATCGCCACCGACATGACCGGCGGCGTCAAAGAAAAGTACGACAGGCTGATCTTGCAGGACGAACGCGGCATCACCCCGATCCGCCGCTGGGGCGCGCCCGACGATATCGCCAAAGCCGTGCGGGTTCTGGCCGAAGGCGCCCTACCGTTTAGCACCGGCGAAGTCATCAACGTGGACGGCGGGTTCCACCTGAAGACGCTGTGACGCCCGATCACCGGGTGGGCGGGGGCGTCTCGACGGCGGAGGGCGTCTGGCGGACTGCTAGGATGATCGCGTGAAGATTTCCCTCTCGAACATGGTGCTCGACAACGCCGCCAGCGGCGATGCAGGGTTGCAGTTTGCCCGGCCCAAGAAGCCAGACTGGCTGCGGGCGCCCATGCCCGGCGGGCCGGGCTACCAAGACACGCGCACGCTGGTGGACAAGTACGCCCTGCACACCGTGTGCGAGTCGGCCAAGTGCCCGAACCTGGGCGAGTGCTGGGCCCGCGGCACGGCCACGATGATGATCCTGGGCGACGTGTGTACCCGCTCGTGTGGGTTCTGCAACATCAAGACCGGCCGGCCGCCGGAGTACGACCTAGACGAGCCGCGGCGCGTGGGCGAGGCGGCGGCGCTGATGCGGCTCAAGCACATCGTCATCACCAGTGTGAATCGCGACGAGCTGCCCGACGGCGGCGCGGAGATCTGGGCCGAGACCATCCGCGAGATCCGCCGCCACAGCCCCGGCACCAGCGTGGAGGTGCTGATCCCCGATTTTTGCGGCGACTGGGACGCCCTGCAGCTGGTGCTGGACGAGCGGCCCGAGATCCTCAACCACAACCTCGAAAGCGTGAAGCGGCTTTACAAGCACGTGCGCCCGCAGGCGGTCTACGAGCGCTCGATCGAGCTGCTGCGGCGCGGTAAGGCCCAGGGGCTGACGGTGAAGACCGGCATCATGGTCGGCATCGGCGAGCGCGAAGACGAGGTCGAAGAACTGATCCGCGACGTGACCGAGGGCACGCGGGTGACGGGCGTGGCGGCCGATGTGCCCGCCACCAACCGCGACCCCTTCGCCGTGCCCGACCCCGACCGTCACCTACCCGCGGGCGTCACCCTCAACCGCGCCGTCACCGGCGTGGCCAAGCCGCAACTGGGCGAGAAGCTGCGCCGCGGCGGCGTGCTGGTGGAGCAAAGTACCAACCCACATTGGGGACACCTCGCGCCTGCGAAGGCGGCCGCCGCGGCGCCGCGCATCGCCACCGAGGCATATCCCGCCGTGACTTATCCCGGCGTGCACGAGACCTGCGACATCCTGACCATCGGGCAATATCTTCAGCCCACCAAGAACCACCTGCCCATCAGCCACTGGGTTACGCCGGCGCAGTTCGTTGAATATAAGCGGACCGCCGAAGAGGTCGGCTTCCGCCACTGCGAGTCGGGCCCGCTGGTCCGCTCCAGCTACCACGCTGACGAGCAGGTGGCGTCGGCCGATTCGTCGTGCTCGGGGCGCTGAGCGCAGACTGTTCTTGATTTTTTCGATGGATTTCGTTTAACGAGCCGCGACCGTGAGAGAGCGCTCCCGGGTTACGAATTGGAAGAGAACTTGCCGGAGCGCGCCGTTCGGGCGCGGCCAGATCAGGCGACGGCCGGGTCGCGCGGGACCGCGTTGTCTTGGGCGTGGGGCGGCCTTGGGGGACGCTTCTTGACGGTCGCGACTCGTTGAGCGCCGGACCTGTGCAGGTCGCGTCGCGGAGGAGTTTCCCGGGCGCGCGAACTTGAGGTGAGGGGGCGGTTTGACTTTCCCTTGGTTTCTCTTGCTGAAAGTACAGAAAACGAGGGGGCAGCATTCGTCAACGAGAGTCCAGGCTGCCGCTGGGCTTAATTCGTCCACGTCTGGATGTCTCCGGGGTTTCGTTGCGGCCCGGCGGGCCCGCGGGTATCATCTGCGATCCGTCCGAACCCGCCGTGGCGTCCGTACGGAAACCGAACCTACCCGGAAGCGGGTGCCTCGCCGGACCGTGATGATCGCGGCCCGGCAGGGGTGCAAAGCCCGTATCCCCCAACCGGAGCCCCCCCCTTGGCTGATTCCACCCCCAAGCTGTACGAAGGCATGTTTCTGATGACCCAAGCCTCGGTGACCGCCGGCATCGAGTCTGCGCTGGACATCGTCCGCGGCATGCTCGAGCGTGCCGACGCCGAGATCATCCACCTCTACCGCTGGGAAGAGCGCAAGCTTGCTTACCCCATCGCCGGCCAGAAGCGCGGCACCTTCCTGCTCACCCACTTTAACGCACCGCCCCAGGCCATCGCAGCGGTGGAGCGCGAGTGCAACCTCTCCGAAGATGTGCTGCGGGTGATGATGACTCGTGCCGACTACATGGGCGACGTGGAGATGGAGCAGGCCAAGAAGCGTTCCGAAGGTCTGCCCGTCGAAGAAGCTGCCGACGCCGAAACCCCGGCCCCCGCGACCGCTCCGGCCGACGCCTGATCACGCTGACCCCGCCGCCGGCGCACACCACCCTGACCGCCTGAGGGCGGAAACCCGCGTGGGTTCTCCGTCCCGGGTTGAACTTTGCACCTTGATCGTGTCTCCCGGAGAACTCACATGGCCAGCTTCAACCGCGTCATCCTGATGGGGAACCTTACCCGTGACCCCGAGGTCCGCTTCTTGCCCAGCGGCATGCCGGTGGCCGACGTGGCCATCGCCGTGAACGACCGCTACCAGGACAAGCAGACTCAGGAGTGGGTCGACCGCCCGAACTTCATCGACTGCACCGCCTTTGGCAAGAGCGCCGAGAGTATCGGTAAGTTCTTTTCTAAAGGCCGCCCGATCCACATCGAAGGCAAGCTGCGTTTCGAGCAGTGGGACGACAAAGCCAGCGGCCAGAAGCGAAGCAAACTCAAAGTGGTCATCGATCAGTGGACGTTCTGCGACTCGCGCAACGACGGCGGTGGTAGTGGTGGTGGCATGTCCCAGGGCGGCGGACGCGGCGACTACCAGTCGGCACCCTCGGGCGGCGGCGGTGGCGGCGGGCACCAGGCCATCAACGAAGAAGACATTCCCTTTTGATTTTTTAAGCAGGTGTCTTGCTGAAAAGACGCCACCCCCGCTGGTGTAGCGCCGCGGACACTGTTTGTGTTCTCGGGCCGACGCCTAACTTTTTCCCGGCCCCGCCGGAGAGGACAGACGGATGAAAACCATTGAACTGCTGCTGCTGGACACCGTGGACAATCTGGGCATCGTGGGCGATGTCGTAAAGGTCAAGCCCGGTTACGCCCGCAATTACTTGCTTCCCTTCGGCATCGCCGAAGCGCCCACCGAAGAGAAGGTCAAAGCCCTCGCGTCGCGGCGGGCTGAAGTTGCCGCGGAGCTCAAGAAAATCGCCACCGAACAAGCCGCGATGATCGAGAAGCTCTCCGAGCACGAGATCACCCTGGAGCGTTCGGCCAACGACGCGGGCATCCTGTTCGGCGGCGTCAGTCAGCACGAAATCGCCGAATCGCTGCGGGCCTCGGGCTTCTCGGTCGAGGACCGCTACGTGCGTCTGGGCGAAAACATCAAGCGTTTGGACGGCTACGATATCCCGATCGTTATCAACCGCGATCTGAAGACCGAAATCAAGCTCTGGGTGGTCAGCGACCAGCCCGAAGAAGAAACGCCCGAAGCCGCCGAAGGCGACGAAGGGCCCAGGGAGTTTGTCCCCCGGTTCAACGTCCCCAAGGAAGCCAACATCGACGCGTTCTAAAAGCGGTCTTCGCCAACGCGACACCGCAGTGAACCCCGCCGGCCCTCCGGCGGGTTTTTTTTGTGCCCGTGCTCGCCACCCGCGCGTAACCCGCCGGCTGCGGGGCGTCTAATGCGGAAAGTAGGCCGTCGGCCCGGCGCGTTGAGGTCGGCAAACGGCCCAGCCGTCACCACCCGGTGTTGGGCAAGGCTCGGGCTGAGGTTCATTGGCACCAGGTGGATCCGAATCGTGTGGTTGGGGGTGACCTTTCAGCCAAGGAGCCGTCGATGAGCAAAAACAACAAGCAAGCCCGCAAAGGGGATAAGCGGCGTTTCTGGGGCGTTGACGTGATTGCCGTGGGTTTTCTGGGCATCACGGCGCTAATGATCCAGCTGGCCTTGCACGAATCCGGCGCCGGCCAGGCCTGGGCCGTGTTCGTGGCCTCGGGCGCCGCGGCCACGGGCCTGGGGCTGCTGTTGCGTTACGCCCCGGCCCGGCAGGTCGTCATCATGGCCTTGGCCCTGGTGTTCGTGGTTGAAGTGGGCTTGTTGGTGGGAACCGGCCAGCCGCAAGCCGCGCTGGCCAGCCTCGGCTCGTACGGCATGCCCTCGGCCGACACCCTACCCCGCGCGGGGCTGGCCCGTCTGGCCGTGGCGGCGCTATTTCTGGCTTATCTTGTCCGGCCTCAGGTAGCCCGGTCGTTCACCAGGTGATCACCGCGGTGGGCAAGGGCTTCCGGGCCCCTCAAAACACACGCAAAACCGCCGCGTGGTGAGGCCCCTGGCTTCCAGGCACGCTTGTCGTATCGACGTGGTTTTTGCGGCCGGATCAGCCGGATGATTCAAGCCGGACCGTGGTGTCCGCCGGGACGGTGGCTGCGGCGGCGGTGCAAATGAAAACCTAACGGGTGATTTGACATAACCCAAACAAACGCTATCGTACGCAAACCTAACATCTCGGCGACGGGCCGCGGCCGCTCCCGCGACTGAGTCCCCATCCTCAGACCCCCTCAGGTAAGGATCCTTACGATGGTCTCCAGCACTACTTCCGCCGCCAAGTCCAGCTCCGCCAAGGTCAACGGCACCGCCGCCTCCGCCAAGCCCTCCTCGTCAAGAAAGTCCCCCATGGCCCGCTCCAAGACCGCCGCCAAGCCCAGCAAACTCACTGAACCCGATGCGAACCGCACCAAGGCGCTGGATTCGGCCCTGGGCCAGATCGAACGGGCCTTCGGTAAGGGCAGCATCATGCGGCTGGATGACGACCCGTCGAACATCCCCCAGGGCATCAGCACCGGGGCCATTAGCATCGACCTGGCGCTGGGCGGCCGCGGCATCCCGCAGGGCCGCGTGATCGAGATCTACGGCCCCGAGTCGTCAGGCAAGACCACCCTCACCCTGCACACCATCGCCAACGTGCAGAAGGCCGGTGGCGTCGCCGCGTTCATCGACGCCGAACACGCGTTGGACCCGTCGTGGGCCCGTCGCCTGGGCGTGAACCTCGAAGAGCTCTTGGTCAGCCAGCCCGACACCGGCGAGCAGGGCTTGGAGATCTGTGAGCTCTTGGTCCGCAGCAACGCTGTGGACCTGATCGTGGTCGACTCGGTCGCTGCGCTGATTCCCCGGGCCGAGATCGAGGGCGAGATGGGCGACAGCCACGTGGGCCTGCAGGCCCGGCTGATGAGCCAAGCCCTGCGCAAGTTGACCGGCGCCATCAACCGCAGCAAGTGCACTGTGGTCTTTATCAATCAGATCCGCGAAAAAATCGGCGTGATGTTCGGCAGTCCCGAGACCACCCCCGGCGGCCGGGCGCTCAAGTTTTATGCGTCGGTCCGCATCGACATCCGCCGCATCGGCAGCATCAAAGAGGGCGACAAGGCCGTGGGCAACCGCACCCGGGTCCGCGTGGTCAAGAACAAGATCGCCCCGCCGTTCCGCCAGGCCGAGTTTGACATCATGTTCAACGAGGGCATCAGCGCTAGCGGCGACCTCATTGACCTGGCCGTCGAGGAGAACGTGGTGCAGAAAAGCGGCGCGTGGTTCAGCTTCGGGGAGGTCCGTCTGGGCCAGGGGCGCGAGAACTCTAAGGCCTTCATTCGAGAGAACCCGGACATTTTCAACGAGATCCGCACCCTGGTGTTGGAAGCCAAGGGCGTGGGCCCGGCCAAGCCCGCAAGCGAACTGGACGGGCTGGACATCGCCGATGATCTGGACGACGACGCCTAAGGCCCACGGTCCGGCCGTACCCAGGCAAAATGCCTTCTTCGGAGGTGGCGTAGAGCGTTGGTCTGCGGGCCGCTTTTTTGCCGGTTAGACCGTCTTCTTCGAACCCCGGCTCTGCCCAGCGGGTGACCCTGTGTATGCGGGATCCTCCTCGATTGAGGAGCCGGGGGTTTTACGC
>CALLPP010000174.1 GCA_938015655.1 uncultured Algisphaera sp. | reverse complement strand
AAGCTGGCCGACTCGCTGCGCTGGAAGTGCGTCGTGGGCCCGCCGCGGTAGGCCGGCGGCCGGTCCATCAGGCGGGCGCCGTCGGGGGCCAGCAGGTGCCGTTTGATGAGCGCAAGATGATCGGCGGCCTGCGCGGGGGTGAACAGCTCGCTCAGCACGCCCCGGACCATCGGCAGCAGGCGGTACCGTACGCCGGTGGTGGTGTCGTCGGGGTGCAGGAGGTGGTCCGGGCCGTCGCCCTGCAGATAAAAGCCCGCGGCGACGCCGTCTTTGATGACGTATTTGCGAAAATCGTCGCGCACGCGGTCGGCCTGCGCGTGGAGCTGATCGGCACGCCCGTGCTCGCCGCCGTGGGCCAGCGCGCCCGCTAGGCGGCGCAGGGCCATGTGGTACAGGCCCGCGGTCCAGCCGCTGGTCATGCGGTCTTTCAGCGCCGGATCGGCGGGCTGTAGGCTGTCGTTCCAGTCGCCGTGGCCGTAGGCGGGCAGGGCGGTGCCCGGCAGGCAGGTGTCGGCCACGGCGGCCAGCGCGCGTTCGAGATGCTCGCGAACCGTGGCCGTGTCGTGGGTGGGCGCGTGCGTTTGGGCGTCGAAGTACGGCAGCTTTTCGTCCAGCAGGCTGAAGTCGTTGCTGGCTTCGAGATACTGCGCCGCGGCGAGAATCGGCCATAAGGCCACGTCGCCGTGGGCGTGGTCGCTGGCGATCTGCGCGTAGGGCCGGTGCATGTACCACTGGGGCCACACGCCCGACCCGCCGCGCTGGTGGACGAACACGTCGCAAAGAATCGTGCGGGCGTCCGCGAAGTCGCCCCGGCCCAGCAGCCACTCCAGCGGGCCCTGGCACACGTCGCGCACGCCCCAGGCGGCGCCGCCGTACTGCTCCAGCCCGTGGGGCGCGCTCAGGTGGATGCCGGCGCAGTGCTCAAACCACGGCAGCGCGTCGGCCAGGGCCGCGGCGGGGCCGTCGGTGTCCAGCCGCAGCGGGGCGGGCACGTGCGACACCGAGTCGGCTTGGCGGGTGTCGTTGGTGAGCGTGCCGCCGATGGAGAATCGCAGCTGCTTCGTGGCCGCAGTGGTGGCGGTGGCCCAGGGCAGGTCGCCCAGTTGGCCGAGGGATTGGAGCTGCTCGGGTTCGTCGAAGGTCAGGTCGAAGGTCGCTTCGGGGTACGCGCCGGCGAAGAGGGTGTCGGCGGCGGGGCGGAAGGTAAAACGCCCCGCGTTGGGATCGCTGAAGAAGGTGCCCGGCTTCTCGTGTTCGCGGTCACCGCACACTAGGTGAGTGACCATCCGCACCGCGACCGCCGGGCCGTCGGTCACGAAGACCGCGAAGCTGATGCGCCCGCCCGAGGCCCGGCTGACCACCTCGAAAGTTCCGTGTTCGTACTTGTAGACCCAGCGGGCGTCGTCGACGCCCAGATCAAAGAGTGACGGCACCGCAAGTCGCTGCCAGGGCGCTTGGTCGTTGAAGCGCACCGCGAGGCGCAGGCCCGAGTCGTTCACGATGCCGTAGGGGTCGCGGGCCACCGAGAGCAGCTTGTTAAAGCTGGTGTTACCTAAGCACACGTGGCTGGCGAACACGCCGTGAGCCCACACCGTGCTGCACAGCACAGCGCCGGCCGTGTCGGCCGAAGGCACCGGCGTGCCGCCGGTGCGCAGTAGGTGACCGTGGCGCCGGGTGACGTTGCACTCTTTTGCCGGCGTCACCGCGTGACGGTGGGCGTTGTGAAAGAAGCTGGCCACCTCACCGTCGATCGTCTCAACGTGGCGGTGAGGCCCTGGGCACCACGTCGTGAGATCGTCCGGGGTGGGGGCAAGGGTGTTTAGTGGATACCCGGCGTCGGAACGCCATGCGGTGGGTCCTCCGCCGCCCGCGGGCGTTGCCGTGTTGGGGAACCCGTGGGACACCAAGCGCTGCAGATCCGCGGCGGTGGTGGCGGCGGGATGATCCGCCACGAACCGACCCACGAATCGGAGCGCGGCGTTGCCGGTCCGGACCCGCGAACGCAGGCCGTGCATTGACCATTCGTGTTGCAAAACGGCAGCGGGCGAATCTGTGTTTACAAGCATCGCCGGCATGTGCGTGTACCGATGTGACGACCCGAAAAACGCGCGGCCGTCGGTAAGGGCTCCCGCCGCGCCATCGACGCATGCGTGCATCACCCAGGGGTGTCCCCCGGGTTGTTTCAGGTTCTGCCGCGCGGCCAACACGGGGCCGTGCGTGGGGTGCGGAAGCACGCAGTGGTCGATGTACTGGCTGGTGTAGGCCTCGTTGTTCTGGCTTTGTCCACGCGAGGCGATGCCGATGTCTTGCACCAGCACAACATCGAACGCCCCGTCACCTGCCCAGTCCACCGTCCAGCACCACGCGGGGTCGGTCCGGTGTAGAGCGAGGGTGACCGCATAGGCCGCGCCGGCAAACATGCCGCGCCAGACGATGAGCTCGCGCTCGACCGCCACCGAGGCCCGTTCAAGTAAATCTGAACATTCGTGAAGGATTTGATCGTCGTAGGTGCGGCCGTACAGCTTCGTCGCCCCGCCGCCCACCGGCGAGCCCACCAGCAGGTTCACCATGATCGGCCCGACGGAGAGCGTCTCGAGCGCGCCGTTGGCCAGCACCCGTGCCGTCACACCCGAGGGGCTGGTCAGGGTGTGGCGAGCGAAGCCGGTTTCGTCGATATAGGGGTGTTCGGGCATGGCGGGCGGGATTGTTTTTCTCGGACGACGGGGCGGCGCAATCCCTACCGGATCGGTCGGTGTTTGCGGCACGCGGCAATACGGGGGGGGCGAAGGCGTTTTTCCATCATGACTCAAACAATCTTGCGTTGCGTGATGTGGGTGGGATCGGTGGCCGCGGGTTGGGGCGTGCACGCCGCGGCGGCGACTCAGGATCCGCCCAACTTTGTCTTTATCCTCGCCGACGACCTGGGCTACGGCGACCCGGGCTTCATGGGCGGGCGGCACGCGTTAACGCCGCACCTGGACGCGCTGGCCGCGTCGGGGCTGACCTTCACCCACGCCTACGCCAACGGCGCGGTGTGTGCCCCGACCCGGGCGGCGTTGATGTCGGGCATGTACGCGGCCCGCACGGGCGTTTACACCGTCGGCGGCGGTGGTGATGGCGGCGGGCGGCGCGGCAATCGCGGTAACCAAGACAACCAAGACACGGCCACCCCCGCCACCCAGGCGCTCGTGACGCCCAAAAACATGTCCACCCTCGATCCGCAGATCGTCACCCTGGCCCAAGCGCTGCGCGACGCGGGGTACGCAACGGGCCATACGGGCAAGTGGCACCTGGGCTCGGCGGACAGCTCCAGCAGCGCCGCGGCCAGCGGCTTTGACTTCACCGTGGGCGCCGCGCGGGGCGGGGGCACCAAAACCTACTACGCCCCGTGGGATCTGCCGGGGCTGGACGACGCCAAGGACGGCGACTACCTGACCGACCGCCTGACCGACGAATCGGTGGGCTTCATCAAAGACCACGCCGACGGACCGTTTTTTCTCTACGTGTCGCAGTACGCCGTGCACACACCCATCGAGCCCGACCCCGCGGTGCTGGCCCGGGTCAAGGCGCGGGCGCCCCACCTCGACGACGACCAGGCGGCCTACGCCGCGGTGTTCGAGTCGTTCGACGCCGGCGTGGGGCGGGTGCTGGCGGCGCTCGACGACGCGGGCGTGGCCGACCACACCGTCGTGGTCTTCGCGTCGGACAACGGCGGCCACCGGCGCTACGGCGACACCGGCGGGCTGAAGGGACACAAAGGCACGCTGGACGAGGGGGGCATCCGCGTGCCCTGCACCGTCCGCTGGCCCGGGGTGGTCGAGCCCGGCCGCGTCAGCGACACGCCGGTGATGCTGATGGACCTGTACCCGACCTTTCTCGCCCTGTCCGGGGCGCCCCAGCCCCAGGGCCAGCCGGTGGACGGGCGCAGCTGGGTGCCGATGCTCCGCGCGCCCGGCAGCGCCGCGGCGCAGACGCTGGGCGACCGGCCGCTGGTCTGGTACCAGCCGCTGTACGCCAGCGGCCCCAGCGGCCGGGTGACCGGCGGCCCGCGGGCGGTGATCCGCCGCGGGCCCTGGAAGCTGACCGTGGACCTGGAAGACCGCGGCGCCCGCTTGTTCAACGTGGTGGACGACGTGGCCGAATCGCGCGACCGCGCCGCCGACGAGCCGGCCGTCGTTGCCGCGCTGCGGCGCGAGCTGTCCGCCTGGGTGCGGGCCACCAACGCGCCCGTTCCCACGCCCAACCCCCACTACGACGCCGACGCTCCGGCGCCCGAGAACGCCCGGCGCCGCGGCAGCCGCGGCAGCCGTGGTGAACGCGGCGACCGCGGCGGCCGCGGCGAGCGCGGCGAACGTGGCAACCGTGACACGTCCGACACCGACTTCCGCCGAAACCGAGGCCAACGATGAACCGCCCCCCGCTAGCTTTTTCTCTGGCCGCCACCCTGCTGGCCGCGCCGTTCTCCGTCGCCCCGCCGGCCGCCGCCGGCCCCGCGGGGGCCGGCGACCACGGCCACCGCCACGCCCGCAATTGATCATAAAGACAGAAAGAAAAAAGACTGGCAGAGGCTTGAGAAAATTGTTCAAAAACTAAATAACAGACAAAAATTTGACAAAGGTGTTGCGATCAGTTATTTAAGTACTTTATTGGGCCGAACATATGGTGAGACGGCTATTGCTGTAAAAGAATTTGATGATGCCAGTAAAGTGAATTCATTATATAATATTGTTTATTGGTTAGGAAAACTAAGTATCAAAGAGTTTACGGAAGATCAAGATAGAGAAATTAGTTTTTCATCAACACTCAGATCTAAAGT
>CALLPP010000173.1 GCA_938015655.1 uncultured Algisphaera sp. | reverse complement strand
GGGCAAAGACGTCGCCATCATCCGCAAACAAGACGACCTGCCCCTCTCCTTCTCCGTACACGACCACGAAAAGCTGCGCGAAACCCAGGCCCAAGAACGACTCTGGATGACCGACGACACCCTCAGTACCGGCAGCTGGTCTTACCCACGATCTCAAAATCAAGCCGCTGTCCAAAGTCCTGCACGCGCTGACCGACACCGTATCCAAAAACGGCGTGGTGCCGCTCAACATCTCCCCCAAAGCCAACGGCACCATCCCCCAGAACCAGCGCGACGTGCCGCTGGGCCTGGGCGCCTGGCTCAAAGCCAACAGCTAAGCGATCTACGACACCCGGCCCTGAACCACCGCCGCCCAGCCCCCCCCGTCGAGCCCAACGCCTGCGGGATCGTGCGCCAGCGCCAGGCCTTCCTCAAGCTCGACTACACCGCCCGGGACATCCGCTACACCCGCAACCGCGCCAACACCGTGCTCTACGCCACCGCGCTGAGCTGGCCACGCGACACAATCTGTCTCGAAGCGTTCGCCGGCGTCGCCCCCGAAGCCACCGCCTCGGTCCACCTACTGGATCGCAAATCCCCCCTGGCCTTCGACGCCACGGACCGCGGCCTGGTCATCCACCTGGGAGCCAAGCCCGCGTACGACCACGCCTTCCCGGTGCGGATCACCTTCCACGGGCAGATCCCCAACACCCGGCGGACGCCGTAAAACGTACTACGCCCCGTCGTTCACCCAGTACGGCGGCTCGTACCGGCACAGCGGCTCGCGCCCCTCGAACGCGCGGTTGTACGTCGCATCCACCCCTGCCCGCTCCAACAACGCCACCACACGCTTGCTCAGGGCAAAAGCAATCGACATCGTCTGGGCGTAGGCCGGATCTTTCTCCGCCAACCCCGCCTGCTGACCGGCAACCAGGTCGTGCGCTTCGATCGTCACCCCCTTGGCGACCACCTGAAAATCCAGTAGGTGACGCAGCATCCGCTGAACCACCCCCGCCAGCGCGGGATCGTCCACCAGATTGCGGGCCATCTCCGGGTCGTCCACCGGGCGATACAAAAACAAATCGTCAGTAAACGGGTAGCAGCAAAACCGGAACTCCGCGTCTTCGACCAGCTTCAGCGCGTCGCCAAACTCGCTGAAGTTCACACCCCGCCACGGCGCACCGGCCGCCGACGCGGGACCCAGCAGGCTGCGCGATTGGCCCAGCGGCTCGGGGTCGCCCGCGACCGCGAGCACGGTCCCGGGCAAATCGATGGTGCCCGCCAGCGCCGCGCTGCGCGTGCCCGCCGCCAGCCCCGGATGGTTGGCCACCAGCAGTGGCACCTCCAGGTGCTGGCGATACGGGAACGGGCCTTTCTCATCCAACCCATGGTCGCCGAGCATCTCGCCGTGATCGGCACTGAATACGAAGGTCGTGTTATCAAACTCGCCCGCCCGCTCCAGGGCTTGCAGCACGCGGCCGATCTGCCGATCGATAAACACGATCATCTCCGCATAGGCCACCCGCAGCGCATCCAGGGTGTCTTCGCCACGGAAGACGTCATTCATGCGGGCCGAACGTGACGCCAAGGTGGGCGACACAAACGACCGAGCGTCGCGGTGGGTCACCGGCGGAAACCGGGACGCATCGCAGGTGCCGGCCACCGATTTCGGCGGGTCGTACGGGCCGTGGGGGCCCTGGAACGAGACCCAAGCGAAGAACGGCCCGTTCTGATCCTCGCCCCCGCCGCCGGGTCGTGGGGCCATGAAATCAATCGCCCGCGATGCGATCCAGTGTTCGTAATAATCTTCGTCCTCGTAAAGAAAGCGTTGGTCCGCATGGTTGAACCGCTCGGCTTCGGGGTGGCGGGCGCGCAGCCACTTCAAGTAATCGTCGCCGTCGCCCAGCCGCCCTTCTTCAAAGGCGTGGTGTACCGCAAAACCCTTGGTGTCACGCCCCGGGGTGTGGTGCAGCTTGCCAAAGGCCCCGGTGCGGTAGCCTCGGGCGTTCATCCGCCTGGGCAGATAGTCCAGCCCGTCGCGAAACGGCACATCGTTGGTCCACACCCCGTGGTCCGAGGGGTAGCGACCAGTCATCATCGTCGCCCGCGAAGGCCCGCACACCGGCGACTGCGAGATTGCCCGGTCAAACACCACCCCCAGTTCCGCCAGCCGATCCAGATGCGGGGTAGGCACCCCGGCGCAGCCGTAGAGACTCAGGTAATCGCGGCGCAGCTGATCGCACAGAAACACCACCACGTTGCGTCCACGCCCCGCGGCACCTGGCTCAGAGCCACCCTTCATACACGCTCTCCTTAGGTCTTTGCTGAGCCCGACGCCTACTTCACCTCTCGCACCAGTGTCCACACCCGCACGTAGTCGTAACGCGCCACGTTCAGCGCCGGGTCCCGCAGAGACTCGGGCGTGGGTGGAACCTCCCAGGCGTAAGTCTCGCACACCAGATTCATGAACATCGGCTGGTTCATCGGCGCGGGGTCCTGGTCGGTGGGCAGCTCGATGGTGTGTACCTCCTTACCGTCCAGGAAAAAACGCATGGTGGTGGGGTTCACCCACCAGCAGCCGTAGGTGTGAAAATCATCCGCCACCCGCCCGCCCACCGGCGAACGACCGCCTTTTTTAATGACCGCGTCTTCCTTGGCCACCCCCGGCTGGGGGGCGTACTCCAAGTGCGTGTTGGACAGCATGTGGTCACCGAACGCCGCGAAACGCTGCGCCCCGCCCACGCACTCTAAAATGTCCAGTTCGGTCGATTTACTCTGCGGGTCTTTACGGTCCCGGCGTTTCTTTAACCAGAACGTCGTGGACGTGGACGTCCCCGAGGCCTTGATCCGCGCCTCGTAGTAACCGTAGTGAGCGTTGGGGCGTTTGGACTGGATCGCCCCGCACTGCACCGTCCACTGGCCCTGGTCGCCGCGCGGCGGGTCCAACACGCCAACCCGGATCTGCAACTCACCGTCCTGCACGCTCACCGCCTCGGGCACAAACAACCCAGGCACCCGGCCCTTCCAGCCGCGGAAGGGGTTGTTCCACTTGCGCTCATCCAGCCGTACGCCGTCGAACTCGTCGCTGAGCGCATCATTCAAGACCCAGCGGTGCCCCTCGGGAGCCGGGGCGGGCGGCCCGGGGATCTCCGCGGCCGAGAACCCTCCGCCGATCATCGTCGCCGCCACCAACACGCCCGCAAGCCCGTAATGGCCGACCGGAAAAATCGAAACGTTCATCGTGCTGCCTTGGGTCAGATTAAAAAGAATCCGCGTGACCCATCGGCCACCGCCATCACTACTCCACTGGTTCAAGCCGCCACGCCCGCACGTAGTCATACGACGTGGTGTTACGCGTGTTATCCAGCAGATCCGCGGTTTTTGGCTGCACTTCCCAGTTGTAAATCTCGCGCACGAGGTTCACGAACATAGGCTGGTCCATCGGGGTGGGGTCGGTGTCGGTGGGTAGCTCCACGGTGTGGACCCGCTCACCATCCAGGAAAAAGTGCATCGTGACCGCATCCACCCACCAGCAGCCGTAGGTGTGAAACCCATCAGCCACCCGGCCGCCCACCGGCGAGCGATCGCCCTTCTTGATCACCACCGGCTCCTCGCCCGGGGCCGGCACGCCGTACTCCAGGTGCGTGTTGGACAGCATGTGATCCGCAAAAGCCGGCCAGCGCTGCGCATCGCCGATGCACTCCAAGATGTCCAGCTCCGTCACCTTGTGCGGCCGCGGCTCGTCATCGCGCAGGTTCTTCAGCCAGAAAGTGGTGGAGGTGGTCAGGTTCGACGCCTTCACCCGTGTTTCGTAGTAGCCGTAGTGGGCTGCACGGGCCTTGGTCTGCACCGCGCCGCACTGGATGGTCCACTCGCCCTGGTCGCCGCGCGGCGGGTCCAGCACCCCACTCTGGATGTGCAACATGCCGCCGCGCACGCTCAACGCCTCGGGCACGAAAAGCCCGGGCACCCGGCCCTTCCACCCCGGGTAGTGGTCGTGCCACTTGTCGCGGTCCAGCTCAGTGCCGTCGAACTCGTCGCTGTACGGGGCGTTCAACACCCAGCGTTGGCCTTCGGGCGCCGCCACAGGCGGCAAAGGAAGCTGCGGGGACCGCGGAGCCGACGCAGCCACATCCCCGTGCGCCGCGCCGTAGCAGCCCGCCGCCAACATCAACGAAAAACCGGTAGCAAACGCCGGACAAACAAAACGCATAGATGAGACCTCAGAAAAACAGACTTCCAGTAAAAGCGAGGCGTCGCTCCGCTTTAGGAAAAGAACCGCACCCGCAGCTTTGCGTAACCGCTCTGTCGGCGGTAGGACGACTCTTCTTCTATTTCCGGCACCGCCTCGACCAACTCGATGCGCGACACCTGGTCGCACAGCTCGTGCAACAGACTGCGGATCAGAGCGCGGGCCTGGTGCTGGCCCAAGCAGTTGTGCGCCCCGAAGCCGAAGCCCACATGCGGGTTGGGGGCGCGGTCGAGCACCACCTGGTCCGCATCTTTAAACACAGCGGTGTCGCGGTTCGCGCTGGGCCAGCACAGCGCCACCCGCCCCCCGGCGGGAATCGGGGTCTGGGTGCCGGGCAGATCTCCGCCGTGCGGGCACCGCCGGGCGATCGCGGTCACCGGGCTGACAAAACGCACAAACTCCTCGGCCGCCGTGGTAATGCGTTCTTCATCTGCGCGCAAAAACGCCAGCGCGTCGGGGTGCTCAGCCACGTAAGCCACGATACTACTGAGAGTGTTGATCACCGTGTCCCGGCCACCGGCGAAAGTCATGTGAGCAAAGCCGTGCTTCTCTTCTTCCGTCAGCCGCCGGCCTTCAAACTCCACGTGATTCAAGAAGCTAAAAAAATCGTTCGCTTCTGGGTCCGTGGCCCGGGCAAAGGCCTGGTGAAAGTAGGTGTCGATCACCGACCCTTTTGCCGCGGGGTCGTCCCCGTCGCGGTACACGTGGGTGCCCCAGCCGATCCAAGTCGCCGCCTCGGCGTCGGGCACGCCCAGCAAGCGGGTAAGCCCATGCGACTGCAGGGGCAACGCCAGGCCGCGCACCGCCTCGATCTCGTCGGCGGCCAGGGCGTCGCGGACTTTGTCGCGCACCATCGCCCGCAGGTCCGCCAAATAGTCAGGCTGCTGCGGGCGCCGGAACAGCGGCTCCACCAGCTTGCGGTAGGCCGTGTGCTGCGGCGGGTCGGTCTCGATGGGCAGCTGCCGCACGCTGCGCACGTCCGCCTCGCTATGAAGCACGATCATCAGCGGGTCGTCGTTACTAAAAGTCTTCCAGTCTTTGCAGGTTTTACGGACGTCTTGCAGCCGCAGCACCAGCGGCAGGTCTTCGCCCTCGGCCCGCACGCGGAGGATCCCTTCTTGCTCCCGCGCCGCGCGGAAAGGGTCGCGGGGGTCGGCCGGGCCGCCGGCAGCAAACGGGCACTTGGACGCGGGTGCATCAGACATGGTGGTTTCTCTCATTCGCCCCGAGACGAGGCGATCAGCATCTTGGGTTCGGTGTCCGGGTCCGCGATGAGCGCCGGGTCGGGGCGTCCTGCGGCCGGGATGATTTTGCTACCCACCGCGTAGGCCCGCGCGTCGTTGACCGCGTCCACGGCCAGCAGCCGGCCTTCTTTCAAATACCACGCCGAAAACGCGTGGCCCGGCTCCGGCGTGCCGCGGATCACACAGTCGTCGTAGCCGGTCGACACCCCGGCAATCTGTAGCTTCACGTCGTACTGGTCCGACCAGAACCAGGGCAGAGCCACGCGGGGGCGCGGTGCGCCCATCAACGATGCCGCCGCGGCCTTGGCCTGATCAGTCGCATTCTGAACCGACTCCAGCCGCATCCGCGTGCCGTATAACCCGTGGTACTGGTTGCAGCAGTCGCCCACGGCATAAATCGCCGGGTCGGCGGTGCGGTTGTCTTCATCCACCACGACGCCGTTGGCCGTCTCCAGCCCCGCCGCTGCCGCCAACTGGTCGTTGGGGCTGGCCCCGGCCCCCACGATCACAAAGTCCGCCCGCAGCGTGTCGCCCACCGAGGTGGCAACCTCCAGACCCGCCCCGGCCTCCACAATCGCCTTGGCCGACACCCCGGTGCGCAGGTCCACCCCCCGACCGCGATGCAGCGCCGCAAAAAACGCCGACACCGGCGCCGAAGTCACCC
>CALLPP010000172.1 GCA_938015655.1 uncultured Algisphaera sp. | reverse complement strand
TACGAAGCGCTGGGGGCGGGGGTGTCGTTGGCGGCGCCCGCCGCCTTTGTGGTGGCGGCGGCGGTGAACTACCTGCTGTGCATCAAGCTGATTTTCCGCAGCCGGGTGAAGTGGAACAAGGCGGCCGAGATCGGCGTCTACGCCTTGGTGGTGCTGGGGGTGGGGGTCGTGGACTGGGCGGTGACGCGCGGGCTGCTGCCGGTCGTGACCGCCGGGCCCGCCAAGCTGGCCGCCACGCTGGTGGGGCTGGTGTTGAACTTTGCGGGCCGGCGGCTGCTGGTGTTTCCGGAAAAGAAAACGCCCGGGCACGGGGAGGACGCCGCGGACGCCGACTGGCGAGACGGGCACGGCCCGGCGGGCGGAACCGGGTCGGCGGCGGCGGATGGCGGCTGAGCGTCGGCTTGACGACGCGGCGCCGGATCAGAGGGCCGTGGGCAGCGACGCCATGGCGGGGTAGCGGCCGTCGGAATCGCCCAGCTCTTCTTTCATGCTCCGCAGGCGCGCATTGAGATCGCGGGTGACCGCGGCGTAGGCCGGCTCGCCGTAGACGTTGTGGTTCTCGTCGGGGTCGGCCACCAGGTCGTAAAGCTCCCAGCCCGGCGGGGTGGAGTGGGGTTCGGCGTCGGCGGCGTCGAGCGGCAGGCCGTAGAAGTGGATGAGCTTGTGGGTGCGGGTGCGGATGCCGTAGTGGGCGGGGTTGTGGTGGTGAGCCATGTGCATCCAGTAGCGGTAGTAGAGCTGCTGATCGTCTTCGGCGACGGCAGGCGCCTCGCCGCGCAGCACGCCGCGGAAGCTGGTGCCCTGCATGGCCTCGCCCGCGGGCAGGCCGGCGTAATCGAGCAGGGTGGGTGCGAAGTCGACGTTGGTGCACAGGTCGTCGTTGGTGGTGCCGCCGGGGATTTCGGCGGGGTAGCGCGCCAGCAGCGGCATCTGCAGTGCTTCTTCGTAGATCCAGCGCTTGTCGATGTAGTCGTGTTCGCCCAGGAACATGCCCTGGTCCGAGGTGTAGATCACCAGGGTGTTCTCGGCCAGGCCCGCGGCGTCGAGGTGGTCCAGCAGCCTCCCAACGTTTTCGTCGATCGCGGCGACGACCCGCAGGTAGTCCTTGAGGTATTTCTGATAGGCGGCGCGGGTGCGCCCCGGCGCGTCCAGGCCGGTGATGTCCAGCGGGCCGGTGGGGTAGTCCGGCTGGCTCATGCGGATGATGGCGTTGCGGAAGGGGTTGCGGTCGCTGACGCTGGTGCCGTAGTGCCGCGTGCAGGGGTCGCGGCGGGCGTGGTCTTCCCAGAGGTTGTCGGGCTCGGGCAGGTCGACGCCGTCAAACAGGTGTTCGTGACGCGGGTGGTATTCGAAGTCGTCGTGCGGCGCTTTGTGGTGGCAGTGCAGCATGAAGGGCCGCGCGGGGTCGCGCCGGGTGTTGAGCCAGTCGAGCGCGAGGTCGGTGACCAGGTCGGTGACGTAGCCGCGGTGCGGGTCGCCGCGGTCGCTCTGGAAGCCGTCGTAGTCGGTGTCCCAGTTGTGGTCGGGACCGATGAAGGTGGGGTCGAAGTACCGCCCTTGGCCCGGCAGCACGTACCAGTCGTCGAAGCCTTCGGGTCGGCTGTGCACGTGCCACTTGCCGAAGAGGGCGGTCTGGTAGCCGGCGGCCTGCATGCGCCGTGGGTAGGTGTCGGCGCCGGGGGCGAGCTTGTCGCTGAGGGTCCGCACGCCGTTGGTGTGGCTGTGCTGACCGGTGAGAATGGTGGCGCGGCTGGGGGTGCAGATGGCGTTGGTGCAGTGGCAGTTGTTCAGCCGCACGCCGTCCTGGGCGATGCGGTCGAGGTTCGGGGTGCGGAAGGCGGGGGCCAGCCGCGAGCCGTAGGCACTGATGGCGTTGGCCCCGTGGTCGTCGGCCATGATGAAGAGGATGTTGGGCGGCACGGCGGGGGCTCGGTGTTGGAAGGGACGCGTCGACAACGTGTTTTCATTTTATAAGGCCTGGGGTCTGGGGCGGTGGCGGGCAGGGGGTATCACCGGCTGGTGGTCTCGGTTGGCGTCGAAGGTGTGGTTTTGGTTATCGGGTGCCGCGTCGCGTCTGTTTGGCGCGGCTGGGCAAGTAGGTGGGGTGATCGCCTTAGGTGGCTCGGCTCGCTGGTCGAAAAGTCTGCTGGGGGTGGGCTCCTGATGCGGGCGGCGTGTTTGCGCCGTTCTTTGGCACCGAACCAAACCGAGGTATCGCTATGCAACGTCTTACGCAGTGTTACAAGACGGGTTTCATCGCCCGGTGGATGTTGTCCGTGTTGTTGGTGGCGATGGTTTCAGTTGACGCTCAAGCTGAGCGACCGGTAATTACCGGCGTCGCGCCGGGTCAAATTGTTACCGAGCCGGTATTGCTGGGAGCCACTGGCGACGCCCAGACCACCGGTCTGATGTTGCAGTTGATCGGTCCCGGGGGCTATTCCCAGGTGGCGACGGCCGACGGCGCGACGGTGTGCTTTCAGGTCGGGCCGGGGGGAGCCGTGACGGCTTGGGACCCCGCGGGGTACCCACAGGGCAAGTACCTGTTGACGGCGACGGCGCAGCGATCGACCCGCGGCAAGGGCCGGCTGCTGACTCAATCGCTGTGGTTCAGCGTGGCTCGACCCCAGCCGGTTGAAGCCGCTCCCGAGCCGCTGATTGAAGGTCCGGAAGCGATTTTGACCTTCGGCGAGGACGCACCAGAGCGGCGTGTCGAGGGCAACGGCCTGGCCATCGAGTTGATTTTTAGCGGTGCGCTTCCCGACGACGGAGACGTGATGCTGCTGTGCTGGGACGAGCAGCGTCGCCGCCTGGTCCCCGAGTTCACGGCGTTTTTGCAAAGTGGGCCCTGGCGTATCAGCGCTGAACAATTGAACCGTTTGCCCACAGGCCGCATGGAGCTTCAGGCTCACCTGCGTCGCGGCGGGCGGGTGGTGCAAAGTGCGCGGCATCCGATCCAGATCGATCCGTTTGTCCCGGTTGCGGCGGCGCAGCCGGATTCGGAGACGAACCTTTTTGAAGCGGTGAACGACGCCCTGACCACCAGTACCCACGGGACGGTGGGCGGGGTGGGCGGCGGCGGTGAAACCAGCGCGCCGGCTGCCTCTTCCGGACGCGGAGGCAGCGGCCGGCCCCGTGCGGCCGCGGGCCCGGGTGGTACGAATGCGCCGGCGGTGGCGGCGGCGGAAGCCGTCCCCAGTGTGTTACCCGGGACCTCGGCCCCGGCGGTTCTTGTGCCGCCGATGGTGGGTTCGGACGTTGCGGAAACAGAAACTGCGCAGAATGCGACTCCAGACGATGCGGCGGTGCCGTCCGCTCAGAACGTGGCGGTGGCTCCGGTGACGTCCCCAGAGGTGACGTCGGCCCCCGTGGTTGCGCCCGCCGCTCCGGCGGTCTCGCCGACGGCGGTCGCGGCGGCCCCCCGCAAGCCGGTGGCTCCAGCTTCGTCTCCTGCGCCGATCACGCGGTTCACGCCAACAACAACGGCGGCCCCGTCACGTCCTGCGGGTGGGGCGACGCAGAATCCGGTGGTTGTGTTGTCTGAAGAACCTGGTCAGGACGTGCCGACACCAAACGCTGAGAACCTGCCGCGTGGCACGGTGGTGGAAGTTGAGGCTTGGTCCATCGATCAGAGCCGCCTGGTCCACACCTTTGCCCACACGCTGGACCGCACGCCGTTGGTGATCAATTCCGAGCGTCTGCGCGGACTCCCCGAAGGCCGGGTGGAACTCCAGTTCACCGCGGTGGTGGATGGGCAGCGCCGGGCGCCAACGTTCCGTACCATTTCTGTCGCCGGGGCGCTGGTGGACGCCGGCAGTGGCGGGTTGGACGTGGCCAACGCTCAGCCGGTGGGGGGCGGATTCGCCCCGAGCACCTCGCAGCCCCAGGGTCCGTCTCCGGATGCGCCGGTTGCCGCCGCACCCGTGGTGGGCGGCGCGGCCCCCGAGCCTTCGGGCGGCACCCGCCGCCCGGGAGCGGCGCCGTCCGTGGCCGTCGCGCCGTCGCCGGCTCCGGCTGTATCGCGTCCTCCGACGCCCGGCCCCGCACCGGCCTCGCCGCCGGAGGTGGCTGATCCGCCGCAGGATCCGACCCCGACGCAGGATCCCGCAGTGGCGGATGTTGATCTTGACGGTTTAGACGCGGTGGGCACCGGGTTCACGGTCTTTGCCCCCTCGACCGACACTCGCACGATTTACGTGTCGGCCAGCGGCGACGATGCCAACGCTGGCACCAGCCCCTCGGCGCCGGTCGCCACGATGCTGCGGGCCCGCGACCTGATTCGCGACGGTATGCCCGACCATGTACGGTTCAAGGCCGGTGACACGTTCACGTTTGGCCTGGGCGTGTTTAACAAGTCTGGCCGCAGCGCGGACGAGCCGATCGTGTTCGGCGTGTACGGCGACGGCCCGCGGCCCAAGTTTGAGGTGTCGGCGGAAAATTTCTTGTTCATCACCGACCGCCGCCGGTCGGTCGAAAACCTGGTGGTCCAGGGTCTGCACGCCGAAGCGGTGACCCGCAACCCGAACCTGCCGGGTTTCGAGCCCGACGCCGCGATCCGCCCGCGTGAAGTCCACCGCCAGACCGGGATCTTTATCTTCGGCGACGTCAGTAACGTGGTGATTGAAGATTGCTTCATCGATTGGTTCAAAGACGGCCTGGTGTTCCAGGGCAAACCGAATGAAAACCTTCCGATCAACAACCTCACCCTGCGGCGTTGCATCATCACCAACAGCTACAGCGTGACTCAGGAAGGGCACAGCCAAGGCATGTACGCCGAGCTGGTGCACGGCCTGACGCTTGAAGAAAACCTTTTTGACCACAACGGCTGGTGCGAATCGGTAGAAGGGGCTCACCGGACCAAGTTCAACCACAACGTCTATATCCAGTATTCGGCGACGGACGTGGAGCTGACCGGAAACGTGCTGACCCGCGGTGCGTCGCACGGAGCGCAGGTGCGTCCGGGCGGGCAGGTGGTCAACAACCTGTTTGTCCGCAATGCGTTGGCCACCTTCGTGGCCCGGTCTAAGAGTTTGGTGGCGCACAACGTGGTGTTGCAGGCCGACGACATCAGTGCCGAGAACCCGCGCGGGTTTGGGATCGAAGTGTTCCCCGGCCCCGACACGCGGGTGATCAATAACGTGCTGAGCACCCGCATCGGCAGCGCGTTTTTTGCCGAGCCCATCGGCCTGAGCGTGGACCGCAACAACTTGACACGATACAGCGGCCCCACCCGGGTGGAACTGACGGACAACAAGATTTTCCGCTGGCCGATCGAGTTTGGCCGGGTGCTGCCTATCCGCTACAACATTCCCGATGCGGTGGTGGTTGAAGCCCGCAACGCGATCGACGTGGCTTCGGGGTCGGACAGCGACCCGCCGTGGATCGACCCCACGCGGAACGTGGAGAGCTACATGGGATCGCTGAACCGGACGCCCACGTTCGAAGCCTTCATTCAAGAGGCTGCCGCCCGGCCGCGTGGCCAGTGGCTGCCGGAGCTGACGGCGTCCGCGGTCAACACCTACGTCCGCCGCGGCTTCGAAGTGCCGGTGTCGGACTGACCCGCACGCCCGAGACTGGCCGATAGAGTTTGTCCAGAGCCCACACTGCCCCCGGGACCGACCCGGGGGCTTTCGTATCCGGATCCATGAGCCAGCCGTCCCCCGAAACCGTTGCCCCTTCCGCGCCGCGGACGCCCGCGGCCCGCATCGCGTACCTGATCCCGGAGTTTCCCGGACAAACGCACATCTGGATGTGGCGTGAGATCGTGCATCTGCGCGAGGCGGGGCTGGACATCACGGTGTTTTCGACCCGCCGGCCCGCGACCCGGGACCGGGCCCGGCACGCCTTTGCCGCGGACGCCGAGGCCCAGACCACCTATTTGTGGCCTCCGCGGATCGGACGGCTGTTGGGCGATCTGGTGTGGGCCCTGCGGCGCCCGCGGGGCTTGGCGGCGGTGGTCAAGCTTGCGCTGACCCTGCCGGTGGACCGGCGGCCTGTGGCCCGGGCCCTGCTGCCGCTCTTGCCCGCGGCGATCAGCCTGGCCCGGGCGGTGGAACAGCGCGGCCTGGACCGCCTGCACTCGCATACCTGTTCGAACAGCGCGGTGTTGGCGATGATGGCCGGTGTCATGACCGCTCGGCCTTATTCGCTAACCCTCAATGCCAACGTGGAGTGGTGGGGCGGGGCCATGGCGCAGAAGTTCGGCCGAGCCGAGTTCACTGCAGCGATCACCCAGTGGTTGTACACGCAGGTACGGAACGAGTTTCCCGCGTTACGCGACGACCAGTTGGTGTTGGGCCGCATCGGGGTCGATACGCTAAAGTGGAAGCCGGTTTCGGTTTCAAAAGCGGACTTAAAACCGGGCTCGGAGCCCGCTGATCGGCCGCTGACGGTGATTGCGGTGGGGAGATTGCACTTCAGCAAGGGATATGACGACCTGTTGCGGGCGCTGGACCGGCTCAAGCGCGACCGAGTCCTGGCCCGGCTTGCGCTGGTCGGCGACGGGCCCGAGGCCGAGGCCCTACGCGGACAGGTCCGAGAATTGGGGCTGGAAGACCACGTCACGTTTCACGGATCGCTGAGCGAAGACGCGATTATTGAACTGATGCGCCAGATGGATGTCTTTGTGCTGTCGTCCCACGCCGAACCCTTGGGGGTGGTGCTTATGGAAGCCATGGCGATGGAAGTGGCGGTGATCGGAACCGACGCGGGTGGGGTGGGCGAGATCGTTACCCACGGACGCGACGGCTTGCTGGTACCCCCACGCGACCCCGAGGCGTTGGCTGGGGCTTTAAAGTCGTTGGCCGACGACCCCCGGCGGCGTGCCGATTTGGCTCGGGCGGGGCGTCAACGGGTGATCGACGCGTTCGATTCTCGGCGTGGTGCGGCGACGTTGTATGCGCGGTTCACTGGGGGGGATCCGGCTTCCCTGCTTGCTCCGTTGGGTAAGGAGGCCGGTTTTGGAGACTAGACCAGACGGCTTGCCATTGAGTGGACCCCGGGCGGCGTCGGCCAGTGGTGGGGCCAGCGGAGGGATCCCGCTGGAACCGCACGTGATGTCCGCGACTTCTGTACCGGCAGACGCCACCCAAGGTCCCGCCAAAGCCCGGGCCCCGCGCCGACTGAGGGTGCTTCTGATCGCGGAGCAGGCGAACCCGGAGTTTGTGAGCGTGCCCCTGGAGGGTTGGTCGCACAGCCGGGCCATTGCGCAGCAGGTGGACGCCCACGTGGTGACTCAAGTCCGTAACCGCGATGCGTTTGTGCGTGCGGGGCTCACGCCCGGCCGGGACTTCACCGCGATCGACTCGGAGAAGGTTGCGGCCCGCATCTACAAGCTGGCGACCATGGTCCGCGGGGGATCGGGCAAGGGATGGACCACGGTGATGGCCCTCTCGGCGATCAGCTACAGCTATTTCGAGCGGCTGCTATGGAAGAAATTCGGCGCGGCCATCCGCGCCGGTGAGTATGACTTGGTGCACCGTCTGACCCCGCTCAGTCCCACCCTGCCCAGCCGGCTGGCCAAGAAGTGCCACCGCGTGGGTGTGCCTTTTGTGATGGGCCCGTTGAACGGCGGCGTCCCGTGGCCGCGCAAGTTCGATGCTGCCCGCCGTGCCGAGCGCGAGTGGTTCAGCTATGTGCGGGCGCTGCACAAGCTCATCCCCGGTTACGGTGCCACCCGGCGCTACGCCTCGGCGATCATGTTGGGGTCGATCTCTACCTGGAATCAGATGCCCGAACGCTACCGGGACCGCTGCTACTACGTGCCGGAAAACGCGATCGATCCGGATCGTTTTAGCGCGGTACGCAAGCGCCGACCGCGACGTGGTCAAATTTTAAAGCTCGTGTTTGTTGGTCGGCTGGTGCCCTATAAAGGCTGCGACATGCTGCTGGAGGCGTGCGCAAAACTCATCCGTGAAGGCCGGGTCTCGTTGACGATCGTGGGCGAGGGGCCCGAGCGCCCCAAGCTGCGAAAGATGATCGAACGCGAGCAGATTGGCCACGGCGTGGGTATGCCTGGGTGGGTGGACCACTCCGAGTTGCAGCATCTGCTCGCGGCGCACGATGTTTTCGCGTTCCCCAGCATCCGTGAGTTTGGTGGTGCCGTGGTGCTGGAAGCCATGGCGGTGGGATTGGTTCCGGTGGTGGTCAACTACGGCGGTCCTGGGGAACTGGTGACGGATCAGACGGGTTACCGCATTCCCATAGGGCCACGCCCCAGCATTGTGGCGGCGATGACCACCATCTTGAATCGCCTGGTGGAAGATCCGAGTGTGCTGGTTTCGCGTGGTAACGCATCGCGTCGCCGAGTGTTTAGCCATTTCACCTGGGCATCTAAGGCCAAGCAGGTTCTTTCGGTGTATCGCTATGTGATGCGGCAGAGCCTTAACCGTCCGGGCTTCGGTATGCCGCTGCCCGACCCGCGACACGATGAGCTGCTGGATCCCTTGTTCAACGCGCCTCTGGTTGGTGGTCAACCCGGTCCGTTGGAAGGGATTGCTGTGCGGTCTGAGTCCGCCGTCAGGCCGGTGGGCGACGCCGTTGGATTGAGTAGGCCCGCGTGAGTGATTCTCCCCTCTTACCGGTGAGCCAGATTCCCGATGGTTCCGTGGCCGTTGCCCCCGAAGTGGTGGTTGATCCGCCCAAGACGGTGCCGCCGCGGTCGATGAAGCAGAAGGCCATTCGTGGGGGAATCTCAACCGCAGGCGGGGTCACCCTGACGCAGATGCTTGCGTTCGCGTCGAACATCATCTTGTCGTGGGTGCTGGTTCCCGAACATTTCGGGGTCATGGCGCTGATCAACACGGTCATCACGGGTTTGCAGATGTTCTCTGACGTGGGGATCACCCCCTGTCTTATTCAGAACAAGCGCGAAGACCCGGCGTTTTATAACACCGCGTGGACGGTCCAGTCGATCCGCGGCTTGGGATTGTGGGTCATCGCGTGCCTGCTGGCCTGGCCGATGTCGCAGGTCAAAGCGGACTGGGCGCCCGTGGCAACGCTGCTGCCGGTGGCCGCGCTGACCACGGTGATCGCTGGATTCCGATCCACAGGCTATGTGACCACTCAGCGCCGGATGGGGGGCGGCAAGATCGCGGTGATCGAATTCACCACGGCGCTGATTCGCACGGTGGTGATGATTGTGTTCGCATTTTGGGTCACCGAAACCGCCTGGGCGTTGGTGGCCGGCCTGCTTTCCGGCGCGCTGTTCACCACGGTGGTCAGCCACTTCATGGTGGCGGAGGTAAAGAACCGTTTCTTCTTTGAGCGTGCCGCATTCGGCGAGATGATCCACTACGGCAAGTGGCTGTTTCTGAGTACGGTGATCACGTTCTTTGCGATGGCGGCCGACGTGCTCTTGATCGGCAAGCTGGCGAGCACCGCGGTGTTGGGGGTGTACTGGGCCGCTCGGCGTTTCGCCGACTTGGGCCCCATGATTTTTCAAAAAATCGGTGAATGGATCGGGTTGCCGGCGCTCAGTGAAATCTATCGATCAAGCCGCGAGCAGTTCAATCGCCGGTTGTTTCAGCTGCGCTGCGCCGTGCTGCTTCCGGTGATGGGGCTGCTGCTGGTGATGATCCTGTTGGCGCCTTCGGTGATCTACTTCTTCTACCGGAACGCCAAAGATGACGCGTACTTTGACGCGGGCTGGATCATCCAGGTGCTGTCCATCAACGCCATCGGGGGTCTGTTGGCGGCCAGTTACGGCAACGTGTACATGGCCACGGGGCGGACCAAGTACAACACCCTCTCGGTGGCGGCTCAGTTTATATCGGTGTGTGCTTGTGCCCTGACCGGTTACGCCCTGGGGGGAGAACACGGGTTGTTTTTAGGGTTGGGTATGGCTCACTGGCTGAAATATGTGGTGGATGCGGAACTGACGCACCGGGCGGGGTGTGTGCAGCTTAAGCTCGACGCCGCGATCTTAATTTGCACCGCGTCCCTTGCTTATTTTGCCTTGCTGGGCTCGCAGTGGATCGCCGAAAACGTCACCATGGTGTACATCAAGATCTAATACTTTCGTTGCCACCTTGGCTGGGCGCTGCTGGCTACCAGCCCGTGCCGGGAAGCGGTGTTTTGGCCAGCATACATATCCACTGTTTCCAGACTGTGGAACGCATGGGGTGGCGCAATAGCACCCGCGTCATTGACGTAATCCCCGCGAGGCGGTGTCCGTCGCGCCGCAGCCGCCAGGCCCGGCCAATCTGCATCGAGCAGGCTTGTTCGCGGGCGGACATGGCGCGGTCCTGAGGGCGGTCCGCGGGCGGGGCTTGGGCCACGCCGCGCTCCAGATCGTCGGTGCCGGTGGCTACCCGTTGGCGCACGAAGTCGCGGGCTTGCTGAGTTAGAAATTCGCGCTGCGGTGAGGGCTGGGTGTGTGTGCTTGATGCGTCGTGCAGCCGGTAGCGGTAAATCGACCCGGGCACGTAGCGCACCGGACCCAGGCAGCCCAGGCGGAGTTGCAGATCGATATCTTCGGTGCCCACGAAATAGTCGCGGGCCCCGCCGAGGGCCTCCAGGGCGGCGCGACGTATGGCGAAGGTGCCCAAGTGGGTGCGGGTCTCGCCTTGCCGCAACTCGTCGCTGATGTCGGCTGGGGTGTCGCCAGTAGGTAGTACGGCGATGGGGCGGCCGCGGGCGTCGATGGTTTCGTAGCCGCCGCACACCGCGACGGCGTCGGGCCACTGCTTTAACAGGGCTTGCTGGGCGGCGATGCGGCCCGGGACGAGCAGGTCGTCAGCGTCGCAGCGGATGACGACCGTGCCGCGTGCTGCGGCGAGCCCCGCGTTGACCGCCGCGGCGATGCCCCGCTGCGGCCCGTCGATGACCCGGATCCGTGGGTCGTCCACGCCGGCGACTTCGGCGGCCGAGCCGTCGGTCGATCCGTCGTTGATCACCACGACTTCCAGGGCCAGGCCGGGTTCGGACACGATCGAGCGCAGGGTGTCCGCGACGTAGCCCTGGGCGTTGCGCATGGGCACGATGACCGTGAGCTGCGGTTGAGGGTGGGCGGCGTCGTTCATCACGGTGTGGGCGGGGTGGGGTGGGTGACGCCCCATGACCACGCCAGGAAGTCATCGCCGTGAGCGCCGAGATCGACCGGTTGCAGATGCGTTTCGAGGTAATTCGTGACGCAGTCGGTCACGCCCCAGCTTTGGCGTGTATGGCCTCTTTCGGCGATCAACATGCCCCGGGGGTGCTGTTGTATCCAACCTTGCAAGCCCTGGACGGTGGCGAAGGTTGGACGGCCGGTGCGCGGGTCCAGTTCGCCTTCTGAATGCGTGACCAGTTGGGCGACGCCGATGCTCGCGTCCACCCGGCCCAGGTGGTAGATGGCTTTGGTTTCGGCCGAGGCGACAAGGTTCAAGCCCTGAAGGCGGTCCGCGCTCAGAACGTCGGCGAGCACACCCCAGTCTTGCTGGGTGTAGGGGTGGGTGGTGGCCGGATCGCGGTCGAGCATATCTTTAATTACGTCGGTGGGCGGCTGGGTGACCAGGAACCACCCGGTGGCGGCGAGCGACCCCACGACGACCCACCGGCGGACCAGCCGGCGGTAGGCCGGGGCCGCGGTGTCGGCCGCGGCGAGCAGGGCGTTACGCAGCGCGGGCGCCACCTGCACCAGCCCCAAGGCCCAGAGCATCGACATCGCCGGCAGCAAATAGCTGATGTAGCGTGGCGACTTCATGCCCGCGATGGTCTGCCCGATCAGGCCTGCGAGGAGAAGGGTGGCCAGCACCAGGGCGGTGATCCGGCCCCGGACACAGGCGAGCACGGCCGCGAGGGGCAGGGCGGACCACCACCAGCTGAACTCGCGACCCAGATATTTGTGATAGAAGCGGACGTCATCGCGGTGGCCCATAGACCACGCGGTGGCATCGCGCAGCATATGCCAGCCGCCGGCGATCTGGGCCCGTAAAACGAAGGCGGTGCCCAGGCCGATCAGCAGGGTGGCGGCCGCCGCCGCCCACAGCCGGGCGTCGCGCCACGGGGCCCGGCGGCTTCGCCGCGACAACGCGCCCACTTCCCCTAGCACCAGCCAGAGGGCGGCGGCCATGGCGGGGAAGACGGTGGTGGGCTGCATGCGGTACGCGGCGTAGAGCAGCAGGCCTACCAGTAGCATCCGCGCGGCCCGCCGTTTGGCGGTGCCCACGGCGTAGGCAGCGCGTTCGACCAGCATGAACACGAGCAAGACCAGCAAGACCTGGGGCGCGTAAAAACGGCACATGGTGCCGATGTAGAGTCCCAGGGGGTTGAGTAGCAGCAGCCCGCCCGCCAGCAGCCCGGCGATGCGCCCGCCCAGGCGGGAGGTCCACGCGACGACCAACCCGACGGTTGCGGCCATGCACAGCATGGACGGCATCCGCGCGGCCCAAAGCGTCTCGCCCAGTAGGGCCATGGCGGCGGCGACGGCCGTGGTGTATTCGGGCGTGCGCTCGTAGCTACCCAACCCACCGAGGGCCAGGCCTTCGCCGCGGAGTAGCGACATGCCCGCGAGCACGTGGTAGTACTCGTCGAAGTGGCCGCCCACGATGTCGCGGGTGGCGTACACCGCCAGGGCGACGGCCGCGGCCGCCACGCCGAACAAGCAGTGTGTGCGACGGTGAGGGGCGCCGTCAGGGGCGGTTTCAGGTGGCGGGGTCATGAGGAAACCACGTGAGGGCATGGACAGGGAAGAGGCGTGTGGCCCCCGCTGGATAAGCGGAGCCCGACGCATCATTACACCTGTCCCATCGGACAATCTATGCTCCGAGGTGCGCGGGGTAACCCTAGGTCGCCGCCGTGCCGATAAAGCGGGGCCCGTCGGCGCCGGCTGGGCGGTGTCTCGCCCGGGGCCCGATAAGCCGGCTGCCGTGGACCGGCGCGGGACGCAACGCGTTCCTGTTTGGTCTATTTGGCGTGGCGAGCCGTTCTGTTGTCCGCGTCCCCCTGAGCGTCCAATGCGTCCGTTGCGAATCACCTTTGTTCTTCCTGTGGCCGACCTCACCGGGGGGGTGCGGGTGGTGGGGCAGTACGCCGAGCAGCTGGCGGCGCGGGGGCACCGGGTCACGGTGGTTTCGGGGTCGGTGGCGTGCAGCCTCCGCCGCCGGCTGAGTAACGTGAAAAACGGTTTGGGTTTTGCGCGACACGTTGCCCCTCCGGCTTCGCACATCGACGATGAAAAAGTGCGTCACGTGGTGCTCCCGCATGACCGTCCGGTGACCGACGCGGACGTTCCGGACGGTGACGTGGTGGTGGCCACCTGGTGGGAGACCGCGGCGCCGGTGCTGGCATTGGGACCGACCAAAGGGAGCAAGCTTTATCTCATTCAGCACGACGAGCGGCAGCTGTGTTCGGCCGGCACCGCGGTGAGCGACACTTGGCACCTGTCGCTGCACAAGGTGGTGGTGGCCGGTTGGCTCGATCCGGTGCTACGGGAGGCCGGCGTGGTGGGGCCCATCGACGTGGTGCCCAACACCGTATCGACGCAGTGGTTTTTTGCACCGCCACGCGGCAAGCAGCCGCAGCCCACGGTGGGTTTTGTATACGTCGATCATCCTTCAAAGGGGTGCGATATCGCGATTGAAGCGGTCGCGCTGGCCCGCGAAACCCGGCCGGACCTGCGGGTGCGTGCGTTTGGCCGCGACTTGGAATACGCCCACCTGCCCTTGCCGCCCGAGGCGTCGTTCACCCGCTCGCCCGGGCTGGCGGCGATGCGCGAGATCTATGCAACGTGCGACGCCTGGCTACAACCCAGCCGAAGCGAAGGCTTCGGGCTGCCCATGCTCGAAGCCATGGCCTGCCGCACGCCGGTGATTGGCACGCCGGCGGGCGCGGCCCCCGATGTCTTGTCCGACAATACGGCGTCGGGTGGTATCGGCCACGGCGGCGGGGTGCTGGTGAGCCCTGAAGACCCGGCCGCGATGGCTCAGGCCATCCTGCGGGTCGTTGGGTTAGATGATGTGGGGTGGCGATCGCTTTCGGATCGGGCGTTGCGGACAGTGACGGGCTATACATGGGATCATGCGGCCGATA
>CALLPP010000171.1 GCA_938015655.1 uncultured Algisphaera sp. | reverse complement strand
ATCTCGTTCCACTCAGCCTAGCTCTTAAGCTCGTAATTAGCAGACTAGAGTCATGCTTCTTCCGACTAGTTCTGGGCAAGGTGGCTTCAAGATTCGGGAGTTTCAGACTCCCGAGACTAAGATCTCTTTGTCGGCTAGCTGAACGCGCCTTCGTTGCCAAGCTTCGAGGGGTTCATCAGCGAGGCGCCTTCGGCGCGGTCCAGCACCTCCACCATGTCGGGGTAGTTCTGGTTCACCAGCAGCCGGGTCGCGTCGAAACGCTCGGCCGCCGCACGCAGCGAGGCCCCGTCGCCGGCCAGCGCGCTCAACGCCTCGGCGTCCGCGTCGTTGTCCGGCGTGTCGTCGTCCAGCACCTCTTGGGCCCGTGCCTCGGCCGCTTTGGCCGCCGCCGACACGCCGACGGCCAGGGCCTCGGACAGCGCCGAATCCCGCGCGTAATCCTCAGGGGCCAACTCCAGCCGGGCCACGCCCGTGCCCCGTTGCTGGGCCGCAATCTTGCGCGCGGCTTCCACCCCCTTGGCCAGCTCATCTAGCACCACCGGGTGGTCACGGATCAGCTCAAACACCCCGGGGCGCGCCGCTTCCAGGGCGGCGTGGTGCTCACGCACCGGCGCGACCTTGGCCAGGTACCACTGGGGATAAGTCATATCCCCCGCCTCGGTCTGAAGCACGCGGATGTCTTCCGAAGCTTTAAGTGTTTTCAGCAAATCCGACCAGCCCACCGTCGCCAGCACCAGTATCACCATGCCGGTCAGCGCCGCGGTGCCGATGGTGCCCTGAAAAAAGTCGGTCACCATGATGGTGATCTGCCCGCCGGCCAACGCCAAGGTGACCCCCAGCGTCACCATCACCGCCATCGTCCAAAAATGTGTCGAAAACTCGATGCCCGCCAAGCTGAACTGTTCGGGAAGCCCCAAAAAGTAGACCAAGAAGTGGGCGGTCACCAGGGGAAACACCGCGCAGTTCAAGATGCCCGAGATAAACGCGACAAAGCCCGCGAAGATGCGAAACTTGCGGCTGTATCTTTTTTCCAAGAACTGCGCCATCGTCAGCGAACGGGTCTGCCGGTAGCGGTAGGTCACCCACCCCGACAACGCCAACGCCGTGCCCACCGGCATCATCAGCATGCCCCACCACATCCCGCTGATGCCGTTGCGATAGCCCCCCTCAAAGCCCCCCACCACACCGATGGCCGAGCAAAACGCCATCGACGAAGCCACCGTCAGCAGATAGCGCCCCGCACACCGCTCCGACGACAAGAACCCCGCCACCGATTTAGTCAGACGGTTGGTCACGATCACGATGCCCAGCAAGAGCAGGCCGAAAGCCCCAATAATTGTCCAGTCAATCGGGCCAAGGTTCATGGCGGGCAAACTCCGGGGAGAACAGAGGTGAGACCGAGGCGGCAATCAGGCCGACGGTCCTCAGCGGCGGATCAGATGGGCCTGCGGCAACCACGCCCAGACGCCCCCCCGCGGCGGGCTGATAAAGTAGTGCAACACCAGCCCGCGTGCGGCTCGGCCTTCGCCCCCCACAACCCACCCCTTGGTTTCATGCAATACCGCCCCCTCGGCCGCACCGGCCTCCAAGTCTCGCCCTTGTCGTTCGGAGCCTCGTCGCTGGGCGGTGTATTTCGCCCGGTCACTCAAGAAGACTGTGTCGCCACGGTTCACGCCGCGCTTGACGGCGGTATGAACCTGATCGACTGCTCACCCTATTACGGGCTCACCAAGGCCGAGACCATGCTGGGGCACTGCCTCAAGGGCGTGGACCGCGAACGCTACATCCTGGCCACCAAAGCGGGGCGTTACGGACCGAAAATTCCCGATTTTGATTTCAGCGCCGCCCGCATCGAAAAAAGCGTGGAAGAAAGCCTCGAACGCCTGGGCGTGGACCACCTGGACATCCTGCAGTTGCACGACATCGAGTTTGGCGATCTGGACCAAGTCATCCACGAGGCCATCCCCGCGCTGCAGAAGCTCAAGGCCGCCGGCAAGACGCGCTTCATCGGCATCACCTGCCTGCCGCTGCACCTGTTCACCCAAGTGGTGGCCGCGGTGCCCGCGGGCACGCTGGACACGATCCTGTCCTACTGCCACTACGAATTAAACGACACCGCGCTGCTGGGCATCCTGCCGCAGATGGAGGCCGCGGGCCTGGGCGTGATCAACGCCAGCCCGCTGGGCATGGGCCTGCTGGCCCCCCAGGGCCCGCCGGACTGGCACCCCGCGGGCGACGACATCAAGGCCGCGGCCACCCGGGCGGCCGAGTTCTGCCAGAAGCACCAGAAAGACCTGGTCAAGCTCGCGGTGCAGTTCTCCGTGGCCGAGCCGCGCATCGCCAGCACCCTGGTAAGCAGCGCCAACCCCGGCCGCATCGCCCAGAACATCGCCTACCTGGACGAGCCCATGGACCAAGAGCTGCTGCGCGACGTGCTCAAGATCATGGGCCCCGCCACCAACCGGACCTGGCCCAGCGGCCGGCCGGAAAACAGCTGACCACGGCGTTGCAATGAGAAGGCCAGGCTCCCGTCGAGCCGGGTGTCCCGTGCGACACGCGGCTCGGCAGAAGCCTCGCCCTCCCATTGGTGCATAGGCCCTTGCTTACGTCCGATGCTCACGTTCCACTTTGAAGACTGAACCATGCTCACCATCACCCTTGACACCCCCGGCAGCTTCAGCGCGGCGGACACCCCCGAGCCCACCCGCAAACCAGGCGAAGCCCTGGTGCGCCTGCACCGCCTAGGCGTGTGCGGCACCGACCTGCACGCGTTTACCGGCAAGCAGCCATTCTTTGACTACCCGCGCATTCTCGGCCACGAGCTGGGCGTGGAGGTGCTGAAAATCGACGCCGACCCCAAAACCAACCCGCGCGGCGTGAAGGCCGGCGACCGCTGCTGCATCGCCCCCCTGCTGACCTGCGCCCACACCGGCAAAACCTCGGCATCAGACCAGTGCATCGCCTGCCGCCGGGGCAAGACCAACTGCTGCGAAAACATCGCCGTGCTTGGCGTGCACACCGACGGCGGCATGCGCGAGCGCTTCGTGGTGCCCGCGGCCAACCTCTATCCCAGCGCCGCGCTCAGCTACGACCAGCTGGCACTGGTGGAAACACTTTGTATCGGTGGTCACGCGGTAGACCGAGCCCAAGTGGAAGCCGACGAGTTCGTTCTGGTCATCGGCGCCGGGCCCATCGGCCTGACCGCGGTGCAGTTTTTGCGGGCCGCGGGCGCCAACGTCGCGGTGATGGACCTCTCGGACGAGCGCCTGGCCTTCTGCCGCGACGCCGCGGGCGTTAAGCACCTGATCAACCCCAGCGCCGGCGACCCCGCGGACCAGTTGCGCGCCGCCGGCGGCACCGGCGACCTGCCCACCGCGATCTTCGACGCCACGGGCCACCCCGGCAGCATGATGGGTACCTTCGACCTGGTCGCCGCGGGCGGACGCATCGTGTTCATCGGCCTCTTCCCCGGTGAGGTGTCGTTCAACGACCCCAACTTCCACAAGCGCGAAGTCACTCTGCTGGCCAGCCGCAACAGCAAGCCGTCGAACTTCGAAAAAACCATCGCTATGATCGAGGCCGGCCAGATCGACACCGCCCCCTGGATCACCCACCGCCTCACCCTGAGCGAGGTCCCCGCTCAATTCGGTGGTTTGGCTCAGCAGCCCGGGCTGATCAAAGCCATGATCCAGCCCTGACCAGCACTCCTGCCCCCCCCCACACAAACCCATTCAACTGGCTTTCGCAACCTCCGGGTGAGCGGGGCGGCGCACTATGCGTAATGCTATGATAAATCTTTAACCACTATTTAAGCCCCACTCAAGGGCTAGTTTAAATTACGTACAAGTATCGTTTTATCCTTATGGCCGTCACCCTCAAAGACATCGCAACCAAAGCCGGCGTGAGCCAGGCGGCAGTCTCCATCGCCCTGGGCAGTTCGGGCCGGATCGCCGAAGCAACGCGGGAGCGCATCTTAAAAATCGCTCAAGACCTGGGCTACCGCCCCAACCTGCTGGTCCAGGGCATTCAGACTGGCCGCACTCAAACCATCGGCCTGCTCATGAAGTTTACTTCCGGCTACGAAGCCAAGCTGTTCGAAGGGATTTACGCAGGCCTAAGTGCCCGAAACTACGCCCCCATCGTGATGTGTCCGGACGAAAACGGCAAAGAACTGGAACAAGTCCACGCCCTGCTGGACCGGCGCGTGGACGGGGTTTTAATCCGCCCCGTGGCTGACGCGTTGTGGGAAGACCACCTGATCCAAATTCAACAGCGCGGTGTACCCATCGTGGCCCTGGACACAGAAATTCAGGCCGCAGACCCGCACATTGATTTCGTCGGCACCGACGACCATCACGGCGCTCAGGTACTGGCCGAGCATCTGCTGGAACTGGGCCACCGCCGGTTCGGCGTGGTCAGCCGCGGGGTGTTTCCCGACCCGTTATTTGCGCGAGCCCAGGCCTTTATCGAAACGGTGGGGGCCGCCCCAGACACCACCTGCGAAGAACGCACCGCAGGCTGGCGCGACGGGCGTTACGAAGACAACGCCGCCCGGGCACTGCTGGGCATGAACAACCGCCCCACCGCGATCTTCGGCACCACCGACGATCTGGCCGACATCGTGGCCCAGGTCGCCGCCGACCGCGGTCTGTCGATCCCCCAAGACTTCTCACTGGTAGGCTTCAGCGATACCGTGGATCTCCGTCAGGTCCGCCCGGTGTTAACCACCGTGCGCCAGTCCGCCTTCGAGATCGCTCGCAAAGCCGCGACCCTGCTGCTAGATCGGATCAACGAGAAGCACACTCCCGGCACGCAACGCAAGCCTCGCGAATCCATCCTTTATGACCCGGAGCTGATCGTACGCGAAACCACTGCTCCGCCACCTGGCGCTTGACCTAACGCTTCAGTCCCCTTCGAGCTGCTCCAGCATCTCTTGGGTGAGCTCCCAAAACCCCGGCGCGCGGAACGGGCTGGCCGTGCCCGGCAGGCGAGCAGTCCGCTGGGTGTGCTGATTCCAATGCGCCTGAGCCCCACGCAGTCGCTCCTGCGCCAAGGCCCGGGCGGACGCCGACCCGGTGGCCCGGTAGCGCCGGACCGCAACCAGGCCCGCGAGCAAGTCGCGCAGCATCTCAAACAACGACTGTGCGTACAACGCCGTGTTCGTCAGCCGCCCCAGCCGCTCTGCCGAGACGCCAGTCAGCGGAACGGCAGCCTCACCCGACCGAGCGTCCACGCCCGCCAGAGCACGGTGCACCGCCACCGCCCGGTCCACGGCCTCCTGTTTTTCGTACACCACTGCATCCAAATCAGCTTCCGGCAGGCGACATATCATGCGCCACGCAGCCTCGGCGTCCACCGAATCATCCTGAATCCAGCCCGCCGCAGGATCCCAGGGGCCGTGCAGGCGGGCGGACGCCTCGATATAGAAGCCTTTACGTACCATTTCGGCCGACGTCTGCAACGCCTGCACCACCCCCGCGGTGCGGCCCGGCGGCAGCCCCGGCAGCACTTCGTCCACCCAGCCCCGGGCCAGTGCCGCAGGGTCCGACGCCGGGTGGTCGGCCAGCCGTCCTGCGGCATAGACATTAGCGTCGATCCACAGCTCGTCGCGGACAAAAGGCCCCCCCCAACCCCCACCGCGCACCCAGGCCAACACACCGACAAAATTCACGCGTTGCGCCGCCTCGGCCAGCCCCGTCACCGCTGGACCTCCACCCGGCTCCCGGCGAGGCGACTCGGGCATCCCGCCCCCCCACAGCCCCGCCTGGAAGTCCGGCACCGCGCCCTTGCCCTCGAACTCACGCTGACATTGAAGCTCGTACATCACCGGACGTTTTCCGAAAACCAGGCTCGCCGCGTTCCATGGCTGGTAGCGCCAGAAGTCAGACGGTCCGGTTTTAAACGACAGCACCAAACGGTCGTCGGCCGCGTCTCCGGGCAGCCCCCGTGCAACCCGGGCCGCGAGTTCCGCGTCGTCGTGCAGCCCGCCGGGCCGCAAATTCCACGCACGCACGATCAATCGTTTACCGCGAGACGCCACCACCCGCCGCCACACTTCGTTTACCGCCCGCAACGCCCGGTCCGCGGCACTCAGGGGCTCGCATTGCGGACAGTGCGGGCGGTAGATGTCATTGCCCACTAAGTGGGGAAGCCGTGCCGCATCGTTGTCGCCAAAGCGTAAGACCACACCGGCCACCGTCGGCCAGCGGTCCAGCATCGCCTCCAGCGCCCTCATGGCCTGCCGCCACGTCTCGTCGCGCCCTGGGCAAAGCTCCCCCGGGCGGTTGCGGCAGCACACCGCCCCGGGGTCGCGGCCCACCGCCTGAGCGTCGAGTACCAGTAGATCAAAGGCCAGGTACACGTCCAGCGGCGCCGCATCAGGGGCTGCAAAATCCGGTGCCGCTGCGCGGGCCAAGGCAGCGTCCACCTGGGCCTGCGTTTCGCGCACGAAACGGGCCACGTCCAGGTCCGCCGGGTCGGCCATGTGTAGCCCCCCGGACAACGCCGCCGACTCGTAAACCACCAACCCGTTAAACCCCCGGGCCCGGAGCACCGCCGCGTCGTCGTATCGCGACGCGGCAGCCGGTTCGCCAGGGTTGGTCATCGTTGTCGCTAGCTTGAGCCTAATCATGGCAAAGAGCACCGGGAGTGGAAAGGCCGCCCGAAGCAACGGGCACCACCGCAGTCCACGGCGTACCGCGAACGGCAGACGAGTGTACGGACCCCAAGCCCAGACCGGTGAGGGACCGCACCGATACCCCCCACACCAGATCGATCTTCTATAAAGGCAGCCGTGCCCGCCCCCTCCCCCGAACCCAACCCAGACGCGCCCGACGCCATCGGCCACGCGCCGGTGCTACTGGATGAAACCCTCGCACTGCTCGCCCCGCATCCCGGAAACACGGTGCTCGACGCCACCCTGGGCCGGGGCGGCCACGCCGCCGCCCTAATCCCGCTCATCCCCGGCGGCCGCCTGATCGGTCTGGACACCGACCCGGCCAATGCGCGGTTCGCCCAAAAACGGCTCGAAACCCTCGCCCGAGCCCACAACGTGGCCCTGGATGTACTCCACACCAACTTCGCAGGCGTACAAGCCCAGCTCAACACCCTCCAAGTTCCGGGCGTCCACGCCCTACTGGCCGACCTGGGCTTCGCCAGCAACCAGATGGACGACCCTCAGCGGGGGCTGGCCTTTCGTTTCGACGGACCTCTGGACATGCGTCTGGACCCCACCCGGGGCCGCCCGGCCTCAGAATGGGTCAACACACTGGGAGAATCGGCCCTGGCCGACCTGATCTACACACTCGGCGAAGACCGAGCCAGCCGGCGCATCGCCCGCAAAATTGTTGAACGCCGGTCGGTTTCGCCGATCTTGACCACCGGCGAGTTGGCACGCACGGTGCGTGCCGCCGCGGGGCGAGGCCCAGACCGCCGCGGGGGGCGAAACCCTGTGGGCAGCCCACGGGGTATCGACCCGGCCACGCGGACGTTCATGGCCCTACGCATCGCGGTCAACGGCGAGCTCGACGCCCTGGACGCTCTGCTCGCTGCGCTCCCGGACGTCCTGCTGCCCGGCGGGCGGGCAGGCATCATCAGCTTTCATTCGCTCGAAGACCGCCGCGTTAAACAGCGTTTCCTGCAGATCCAACAAGACGACACCGCCCGGCGCCTCACCCGCAAACCCCTGACCGCCGGGCCCGCCGAACTGGCCGACAACCCCCGCAGCCGGTCGGCCAAACTCCGCGGACTCGAACGCGCCGCACCGCCCGCCCTCTGAAGCCCAACAGGCCGGGCCCAACCCCACCCCCCGCCTGATATGATGCGGAGAGTGTCGGGAATATCGGACGCCACGATGGCCCGATCGCGTTTCACCGCCCCGCCTGCCTTCTTTCCCCGCCAACCGCTCACGGACGAGACCCGGTTCCATGGCCAAAGAAACCAAAGTCGGACTGCTCATCGGCCTCGCGCTGATTCTCCTGGTCGGCATCATCCTTTCAGATCTGGTCAGCGGCCCCGACAAGCCCACGACCACCGCACAGGAACAAGCCGCAGGCTTCGGCCCCCAGGCGCAGCACAACATCTATCCGCCGCAGAACAACGACAGCGTACCCCGCCGGCTCGAACGCGCACCCCGCGCCGAACCCGACGCGTCCCCCCCCGCCGTGCCCGACGCCTTCCGCACCCAGCCCGCGTTCGGGCAGCAGCCCTCGGGCGACGGCGCAGCCCCCCGCCGCTCGCTAATCTTGCCCCCACCTGCGGTCGAAGCTGATCGCGCCCTGGCTCCCCCACCCAGCCGCCGTCCAAATCTACCCGAACCCAACACCCGTGAAGCGGCTACCCCGCGCGTAACCGAACTACCCCAGGCCTGGCGTGTCGACCGCGCCGCCCTCAAGGCCCCTCAACCGGTCAAACCCGAGCCGACGATCGTCACCACCCTTCGCCCGGATCCCGCCATATCGGTCACGCCCGACGACGGCTCGTTCTTCATCCCCCCGCCCCCCGTCGCCCACGACACGAGCCGCTTCCACCTCGTGGGCCCGCGCGAGTCGCTGGCCTCGGTGGCCCGCAAGCACTACGGCGATCCGGCCTTCGCCGCCGGGCTGGGCCAGGCCAACCCCGGCCTCGTCGGCTTTGGCGGAACCCTCCGGCCCGGCGACCGCCTCGTGCTGCCCGAACGTAGCAGCCCCTTGTTCGCGGCCCGGCCGACGCCGGCCGTCGCACCCACACCTACGCCCCCCCCCACGCCCGAAGCAGTTCCTTCGACCCCGCCCCAGCGGGCCACCGCCGATGCCCCCGCCGGCACCGTCACCGCCGCGGCAGGCGACACCCTCAGCGGGCTCGCCGTCCGCCACCTGGGTAGCGGCCAGCGCTGGGACGAGCTACTCGCCGCCAACCCCGACGTGCTCAAACGCCCCGAGCAGCTGCGCGTCGGCATGGTGTTGCGGCTCCCGGCCGCCGCCCCCGCGCCGCAATCCCCCGCCCCCACCGCGGCCTTGCGCACTCCCGAAGCATCGCCCGCCCCTGTGCCTGCCAACACCTACACCGTCAAAGCCGGAGACAACCTCACCCGCATCGCCGCCCGCGCACTGGGCGACGGGCAGCGCTGGGACGAGCTCTTCGCCGCCAACCGCGACCAGTTGGAAAACCCCGGCCAGGTCCGCGTGGGTATGGTGCTACAGCTGCCCAACAGCGCCCCGGCCACCGGCCGGGCCGCCGCGCCCCAATACGCCGCGCCCACCTCCGTCACGACCTACACCGTCAAAGCCGGAGACAACCTCACCCGTATAGCCGCCCGCGCACTGGGCGACGGGCAGCGCTGGGACGAACTCTTCGCCGCCAACCGCGACATCCTCGACGCGCCCGAATCCATCCGGGTCGGCCAGGTGCTGCGGATGCCCTGAGCGCAGGTCACTAAGGCGCCAAATCATCACTAAGCCCGGGTTCAGCCGATCTAACCCCAAGACCGCGGCTCTCCGTCTGCGCGCTCACCCCGCGGGCCTTACGGGCCCTCCCACTGCCCCCCACTCCATGTTTTTCCGCCTGCTCGCCACCGCCGCCGCCATCGCCGTGGTCGCCGCCGCGCTGCTCGCCCTGCGCCAGCAACGCCTACGCACCCTGCACGCCATGGCTGAGCTGCACGTGCAGATGGATGCGGACCGCAAGCTCACCTGGGACGCCCAGGCCCTGATCGCCGAAGGCACTCACCCCGTCGCGCTGCGAGCCGCCGCCCAGCGAGCGGGCTTGGAGCTTCAAACCAGCCTCTCCGCAGACCCCGCGCCGTGAGCAAACCCTCCTCCCCCTCACGCCCGGGTGTCGCCGCCGACACCCACGCCCGAGCCCTACGCGTAGGCCGCGTGGCCCTGGGCCTGGTCACACTGCTGCTGCTGGGCCTGCTGGCCCGCGTCTACCAGCTGCAAGCCGCCCCGCCCGCCGCCGTCGCCGCGCTCATCGACGGGCAGATCGGCACGCGCAAACTCGAAGCGCGGAGGGGCGCCATCACCGACCGCCGCCACCGCGCCCTGGCCACCACCCGCGTGGCACATCTGCTCTTTGTCGATCCGGACATCGTCAAAGACCCCAACACCTTCAGCGAGCGCATCGGCTACCCCCTGGGCTACGAACCGGCCAACATCGAGCGGGCCATGGCCAAACGCCGCGGCAGCCGCTACATCGTCATCGACCCGCACATGAGCGACGAGCGATGGAAAAAATACCGCCAGCTCCCGCCCCTGCGCGGTCTCGCCACCCACCCAGTGCTGATCCGCGACTACCCCCAGGGCCATGTCGCCGGGCAGCTGGTCGGCTTTGTTGGAAACGACAACCAGGGCCTCGACGGCCTCGAACGGGCCCTAGACCAGCGCCTCACCCCCGACCCGGGGCAGCACGCCTTTGTCTACGACCGCGGCCGCCGCCGGCTGTGGCTGGCCAACAAGCAATACCGCCTCCAAGCCGACGCCGCGCCCGTGCGCCTCAGCATCGACCTCAACCTCCAGGCCATCGCCGAAGACGAGGTCGCCGCCGCGGTCGCCCAGTTCGGCGCCCAGTCCGGCCAGGGCGTGGTCATGGACCCTTACACCGGCGAGATCCTCGCGCTGGCCAACGTCCCGCTATTCAACCCCGCGGATTTTCGCAAACTCAAATCCGACCCCGCCATCGCCGACGCCCAGCGCAACCGCGCCGCCACCGACATCTTCGAGCCCGGCAGCATCTTCAAGCCCCTGGTCTGGGCCGCCGCGGTCGAGGCCGGCCTGGCCGACCCGGACGAACTCATCGACTGCACCGAAGAAGGCCACTGGAAGCCCACGCGCGGCCCGCGCCTGCGCGACAGCGACCCCCACGGGGTGCTCAGCTGGGCCGACGTGCTCAAATTCTCCAGCAACATCGGTATGGCCAAGGTCGCCGAGCGCATGGGTAAGCCCATGCTGCACGCCGTGGTCCAGAGCTACGGCTTTGGCACCCCCACCCAGTCGGGCCTGCCCGGCGAGGTGGGCGGCCTTCTCCGCCCGCTCGACAAGTGGAGCTGGACCGACCTCAGCCGCGTGCCCATGGGCCACGGCGTCAGCGTTACCGGCATCCAGATCGCCCGGGCCTTCAGCGCCCTGGCCAACGGCGGCGTGCTTATCAACCCCACCATCCACTACCGCGACGGCGTGACCAGCCGCGATGCCCGCGGCCTGCTGGACATGCATGCCAACATCACCGCCCGCGTGCTCAGTCCCCGCGTCGCCCGGCTCACCTGCCAAGTACTGGGCCGCTCGGTCGGCGAGCCCGACGGCACCGGCCGCCACGCCCGCAGCGACCTCTACACCATCTTCGGCAAGACCGGCACCGCCCAACTACCCAAAAAAGACGGCCGCGGCTACCAAGCGGGCCACTACGTCAGCAGCTTCGTTGCCGCCGCCCCGCTCCACCAACCGCGCCTGGTCGTCGCCGTCATCGTCCACGATCCGGACAAGAAAAAGGGCTATTACGGCGGCACCGTCAGCGGCCCGGCCAGCAAGCGCATCCTCGAGCGCGGCCTGCGGTACCTGGGCGTCGAGCCCGACGTCGCCGAGCCCGACACCCCCGAGCTCGCCGCGGCGCCGGTTCACTAAAGCCCCGCCGACCACCACGTTGCCACCTACGGCCCGCTGGATACGTTCGGCTACCACGACTTCATCCCGCGGTTCAGCGGCGAACACTTCGACTCGGAAGACTGAGCCCAGCTGTTCCAAGACGCCGGCGCCCGCTTCGCAGGCCCGGTGGCCGAGCACCACGACGGCTACGCCATGTGGGATTCGGAACTCACCCCTTGGAACGCCAAAGACACCGGCTCGAAGCGCGACATCCTCGGCGAGCTGTTCACCGCCCTGGAGCGCCGCGAACTCAAGACCATCGCGACCTTCCACCACGCCCGCAACCTGGCCCCCCTGCCCAGCGGCGGCAGGCACCACGCCACCGCCCAGCCGGGCATGCCCCCGCACTCGGACGACCCGGACCTACGGCTGCTCTACGGCAACCTCCCGCCCGAAGCGTGGTACGAAAATATCTGGTCCGCCAAGCTCACCGAAGTCATCGACCGCTACCGGCTCAGCGCGCACTACCCCAACCGCGCCGCCCACGGCGAGCT
>CALLPP010000170.1 GCA_938015655.1 uncultured Algisphaera sp. | reverse complement strand
AGCTGTAAGCAGCTAACATTGGAGTTATTATACCTCGCCGCCACGTTGAGGTCTGTCTTGCAGCCATAACCAACTCAGAACTGTTTTCCGCTTCCATTAAAATCCTTGCACGAGTCACTAGCTCTTCGTCGGTTGGTTCTGACATCATCTTTAACTGCTGGCTAACATTCTCTGGCAATCCTGATACAAATGCCACTGCTGCTCCATTTGTCACTCCAGCTAATTCAGTCAGTCGTTGTAAATCCGCAAAAAAGGCGTCTACATTTTCTCCTTTCTCCAAACGCCGATTTTGCAATTGTTCCCAAGCAGCATAGCGTGATAACGAAAAGGCTACTACCAATCTTTTCCGTATCTCGCCCAAACTCCGTTTATTGTCTTCTGGCATTTTCTCGTACACTAAAAACGCCGGGCCGGTGAGTAATAGCGGAATCAACATAGCTCTGTCTACATTCGTTATTGACTTCAATTTACAGACTGCTTCAAACCGTCGCCACCATTCAATGAAATCTTCGTCACCATTATACTTAGAAACAACGTCTGTAATTTTAATCTTCGAAGACATTTTGGCCCGTTAGCTTGTAGCAATTAATACACAATTAATACTTTTTCGTAATCTATTCTCCAACTAATCCAAAAACTAACTCAATACATGAATTCAAGTGCTTACATTTATACTAAAATTTACGACTACATCAGCATATCTAAATTACATCATTTATGGAAACAACAATCAAACTATCAAGTCAGCATATCTTTATTTAACAAAATACATCATATTGTAGTAAGCATTTCATTACAAGCTATTATAAAAATTACGTCAATGACTCTAGCATAAATCTATTAATAAAATGACATCATTACGAAAGCGAGGCGAATGAAATATGACAGTGGTCAAAGACAACAAAGATATCTTCTTCCAACACGCCCCCAAGATTTCTAAATCTTAACTATGATTTTATTTTATGTAATACATTTCAACAAAGATTTTATATAACTGTCTATCATCTATATTAAGTAAAGCCATACCTATCTGGTGGTCTAATGTTTCTTTGTGATCTGCGCAGCAGCCCGCCAGCCGGTGGATCACCTGCCGCGCCGAGCGTTCGGGGCCCAGCTCGACGTCGTGGCCTTCCTCAAAGTCCGGGGCCGCGATACCGTTGGGCCCGCCGTCGGTGGGCACGCCGGCCTTGCGGAAGTACTTGCTGACCATGATGTCGGTCGCCAGCTGCGACCAGCTGGCGGGCACCTCTGCGTCGTTCATCTCGAAAACCACCTTGCCATCCATACCCGAGATTTTCGAGCTGCGGCGGGTCCATTCGACGGTTTCAAAAACGTCGGTGTCGGGCGAGGTAAAGCGGCGCGTAATCTTCATGTGGTGTAAACCTGGGGCGGGAGGGACGCGGTCAAGTGGTGCGTGTTGGGGCAAGAAGGGCGGGCGAGCCCGCAACGGGTCGGCGCGGCTGAAGCCGCCGCTCGAACCGGAGGTCAGTCGGGGGAAGGATCCAACGCCGGCGTGTCGTGGTCGTCGGCGTATTCGGTCAACGCCTTGGCGGTGACGGTGACGAACCAGTGGGCCCGGGGCGTGAACACGGTGAGGTAGTCGTGGGTGGCCAAGGCCCGTAGCTGATCGCGGGTAATGTTGTGATCGATCACCACCGGGCCTTTGCCAAGCCGCGAGACACCCTGCAGCCCGACCCCGGGCTGGTAGACCATCCGCGGCTCGTATGCGCCGGACATCTGCGCGGCGCAGACGCCATTGAGCTCGGCCGCCAGCTCGGGTTCTAACGATTCGAAAGCCATCCGTGGTTCTCCTGATCGGGGCAAGTCGGCCGGTGGGGCCGTCGCGGCGAGGTCGCGTCAGTCGACTTTGGGCAGTACCAGCCCCGTCTGATCCTGGTACTTGCCCGCCTTGTCCGCGTAGCTGGTGTCGCAGATCGCATCGGCCTTGAGAAAGATCATCTGAGCGATGCCCTCGTTGGCGTAGATCTTGGCCGGCAGCGGCGTGGTGTTGCTAATCTCGATGGTGACCTTGCCCCTCCACTCGGGCTCCAGCGGGGTAACGTTGACGATGATGCCGCAGCGGGCGTAGGTGCTCTTGCCCACGCAGATCACCAAGATGTCGCGGGGGATGTCCAGCGTCTCGACGGTCTCACACAGCGCGAAGCTGTTGGGAGGAACGATCACGTGGTCGCGACCGGTCTGGGACGTATCGACGGTGACGAAGTTGCGGTCATCGAAGTTCTTGGGGTCCACGATCGACGCCCCGCCATCGGTGGGCGCGTTGGTAAAGATCTTGAAGAGCGTGCCCACGCGCACGTCGTAGCCGTAGCTCGACACGCCGTAGCTGATATGCCCGGGCCGCTTCTGCGCGTCGGCAAAAGGCTCAATGGTGACCTGCTCGCGGATCTGGTGGTCGGAAAGAACAGGCATGGGCGGACGGGGCTTGAAAAAGGGGAACGGGCGGTACAAAAACGACAAGGACAGTAGGGAAGAGCCGGCAAAAACTCACTGGACCGCATCAGGCGGGGGTTGGACGCGGCGCGGCGCCCGGGACACCGGACAGAATGAGCCGGGGGGCCGAAGCCTGATTCGCCGGCCCGGAACGGGCCAACGACCAACTCTGAATCGGAGTGAAAGGCGGCGTTGCCCAGTGTGCGGCGGGATCATAACCACTATATCTGGTATATCAAGCCTCGGCCTTGACTAAATATTGGGCTCTAAAGGGCGTTTCCGCTAGGGTAAGGTTTAACCTGCGGCATCACGGCCCGTTAGATCGTTCGGGCGCCGCGGTCGCCTATTCGGGGCCACACGACCACGCCCAGGACCCGCCGGTTGTACCGCCCCGAGCGTGGTCGGTGGCCTTCGCGACAGCCTGTCCACCAACAAGCCACCTTTTCTGGCCATGCCACGGGGAACTCAGTTCATGCGGCTGGGCTTTCTGGCACACCCCGACGCCCCAGGCCGGCCGTGAGCCCCGCGCCCCCGCCTGTCTCGGGGTGAACCAGCGTGTTTCCGCCGTCGCACGCCGGCCAGCCACTCGGGCGGCCGTGGACGCACCGCCGCCGCTCCCGTTCAACCGTTCACAGGGTGTCTTCGAGCAGCCGGGTCACCTCGGCCCGTACCACGTCCACGGGCCGATTCGCCTTCGCTCCGGCCGCCCGGGCGTGGCCACCGCCGCCCAGGGTGGCCGCCAACTCCGCCACATTCACGGTGTCCGCCGGGTCCGCGGCGTGCCGTGAGCGGAAACTCATGCGGGTGAGTGGAGCCGCGCCCGAGGCCGGGCGTGTTTCAGACAGCAGCACCGTGACCCGGACTGCGCCCACCCGCTGGGGCAGATCGATTAGCCCCTCGGTCTCTTCCGGGGCCGCGCCCGTCTGCACGAAGTCCGCCGGCCGCAAACTCATAACCGCTCCGCGGCCCCCGGCCACGTATTCCAGGCTCTTGAGCGCGCGGGTCAGCAGCGCCAGCTTCTCGGGTCGCTCGGCGCGCTCCAGTTCTTGATACAGCCCGGCGTGGTCCACACCCGCGCGGATCAGCGTCGCGGCCAGCTCCAGCGTGGCGGGACGGACGTTGGCGTAGCGAAACCAGCCGGTGTCCGAGGCGATGCCCATGAACAAGGATTCGCCGATCACCGGGTTGGCCAGCAGCGTTGGGTCCCCGGCGCGGGTCGGCGCGCCGGGCCCGGCATCAGAAGCCGGTGGGGCCAAGTGAACCAACACGTCCGCGACCACCTCGCACGCGGCGGCCGCGGCCCCGTCCACCAGCCGGTCCGATGCGGGGATGTCGCCCGACAGGTGGTGGTCGATGATCAGCGTGCGGTCAAGGTGTGGTTCAAGCACCGGGCGCAGGGGCCCCACCTGGCTCCAGGCCCCGGTATCGACCACCACAAACAGCGCCACCTCGTCGGGCGGCACCGGCAGCCCGGCCACGCCCGCCGCGTCGTGCCACACCGAAACCAGCCCCGCGCCGGGCCGCGCGCCCAGCGCCGCGGGGACCGGTGGCACCAGCACCCCGAAGGCCTGGCCGCCGCGTTGCCGCACCCCCGCCACCAAGGCCACAACCGCCCCGAACGCGTCGCCGTCGGGTTTAGCGTGGGTGAGCACCAGCACCGGCCCGGGGGCCTCGGCGATGCGCTGCGCGGCGGCGGCGCGGTTCAGGGTCGATCGGGTGTAGTCGTTCACTACGAAAATTTACCGGCCCGCGGCGCCGACGACGCGGCGGCGTGCTGGGCCCTAGGCTCGGGGCTCGCCGCCCAGCGGCCCACCGTCGCAATGTCGCGCCGCAACTGCTCACGCAGTGATTCGGGGCCCGAAAAAGGGTACTGGCCCCGCACCCAGCGGGCAAAAGAGAGGGTCAACCGGTGCCCGTACAGGTCGCCCGTGAACCCCATCAGGTGAGCTTCAACCGTGAGGGTCCGCCGTCCGAAGGTCGGTTTTTCGCCGACCGACACCGCGGCGGGGAAGCGGTCGCCCCCCACCTGCCCCCAGGCGGCGTACACCCCGTCGGCCGGCAGCAGGAGGCCCGCCAGTGCATCCGAGTCTAGGTTGGCCGTGGGCACGCCCAGCGTGCGGCCGCGCTGCTCCCCGCGGACCACCGAAGCGGTCAGCGCGAAGGGTCGCCCCAGCGCCGCGTCCGCGTCCGCCACCCGGCCCCGCCCGACCAACCACCGCACCAACGAACTACTGATCGGCACGCTGTTCTGGTCTCCCAGCGTCGCCCACACCCGCGGGACCGTAACGGCTTCGAACCCGTGGACCTCCCCCAGCTCAGCCAGCAGCGCCATGTTGCCCTGCCGCCCGCGGCCAAACCGGAAGTCCGGCCCCTCGACCACCGCCACAGGGTGGTGTCGTCCCACCAGCCCCGCCACAAAGACCTCGGGGGTTTGACTCAGCAGCGCCGCGTCGGGGGTGAGAACCTCCACCGTGTCGGCCCCCGCGTCACGCAGCACCCGAACACGCTGGTCCAGGTTCGCCAGTTGCGGCGGTCCAGACCCGGGCCGCAACACCTCGGTCGGCGGCGGGTCGAAGGTGATGGTCACCACCCGGCCTCTCGCCTTCTGGCGGTCGGCGATGGCCCGGCAGGCGGCCACGATGGCCAAGTGCCCGCGGTGGGGACCGTCGAAGTTACCCAGCGTGAGCACCGTGGGCCGGCCGCTCACGCGTGCCCCGCCGCGGTCAGCGAGCGTGACACCTCGTCCACGTTCCGGGTCGAGCCGATCACCAGCGGCACGCGGTCGTGCACGTTGGTTGGTTCCAAGTCCATGATCCGGCGGGTGCCGTCAGTCGCCGCCCCGCCCGCCTGCTCGGCGATAAACGCCAGAGGATTGCACTCGTACATCAGTCGCAGCTTGCCGCCCGGATCGTTGCGGGTGGGCGGATACATGTATACCCCGCCATTAATCAAAATACGGTGAAAGTCCGCGACCAGACTGCCGACGTAACGCGACGAATAGGTCGGCTCGTCGTTGAGTTTTACCCGGTCGATGTAGCGCCGGTAGCCCTCGGGGAACGTGTGGCTGTACGCCTCGTTGACCGAATACTGCGGCGCGAACTCGGGCATGCGGATGTTCTCCCGCGTCAGCAGGTAGGTGCCAAACTGCGGGTCGAGCGTGAACATGTGGGCCCCGCGTCCCGCGGTGTACACCATCACCGTGGACGAGCCGTACAGCACGTAGCCCGCCGCCACCTGCTTAGCGCCTTTTTGCAGCACACTTTTTTCGGTGCCGGTTACGTCCGGGGGGTTCTGGAAAATCGTAAAAATCGTACCCACCGATACGTTCACATCGATGTTGCTAGATCCGTCCAACGGGTCGAACATCACGATATAGCTGTCGTCGGCATCGACTTCCTGAAGCACTTTCGGCTCGTCGTCTTCTTCGCTAGCGATCACCCCCACGTTGCCGCGGTAAGCCAGTGTGCGCTTGAGCGCGTCGTTGGCCATGATGTCCAGCTTCTTGACCGTCTCGCCTTGCACGTTGGTCGTGCCGTGCTCACCCCACACGTCGATCAGCCCCGCACGGCGGATGTAGCTGCCGATCATGCGCGTGGCTAGAGCCACGCCAGACATCAACCACGAGAACTGCCCGGACGCGCCGGGAAACTGCTCCTGCTCGGCCTGTACGAACTGGGTAAAGGTGACAAAATCACCGTCTTTTTTGATGGCCATGCGGAGGTGCTCTGGGGGAATGCGGGGAGCGGGCTTGCCGGCGGGGCGCCGTAAAAAAAGGAGTAGACCACGAGTGTAGCGGGGCCTACCCTCGGGCATGTCTGAACCCCACCGCCTCGTTGAACCCGGAGAAACCGCCCCCGCCTTCGCCCTGCCCGACGCCGTGGGCGCCGTACACGCCTTAAGCGACTTCCAGGGCCGCCCGGTGATCCTCTACTTCTATCCCCGCGATAGCACGCCGGGGTGTACCAAGCAGGCCTGCGGGTTCCGCGACTTGCTTGCGGAATCGTCGCAAGACCGCGAGGCAGACGGCTCCGCCGCGGTCTTCGGGATCAGTCCTGACAATGCCAAAGCTCACGCCAAGTTCGCGGCCAAGCACGCCCTGAACTTCCCGTTGCTGGTTGACTCCGAGCAGCACACCGCCCGGGCTTACGGCGTGTGGGGTGAGAAGAAGATGTACGGCAAGACGTTTGAAGGCATCGCCCGTACCACCTACTTGATCGACCCCGTCGGCCGTGTGGCCCACCGCTGGGACAAGGTCAAGGTTGCTGGACACATAGAGGAAGTCGCCGCCGCCCTTGCCACCCTGCCCCGTTAGGCTGATCTCAGAACGTATGTAAGGAGTCCCGTGCTTGCCGCGGGCGAGCGAAAACGTTTGCTCACAAGGCGGCGAACCGCCCCCCAGCCGTCGTTGCAGGGAGGCGAGTCAACGCAGGGAGCGAACGTTTTCGCCGGACGCAGGCGTGTGGGACTTCTCGCACAGGTTCTCAGAGGCTCAGACGTCGGACGTGACAACGCGAGAGTCGTCAATGCAGCCAAATCTGGTGTGGACGAGGCCTTCGGCCGCATCGGCATTGGCATCCATGGTCCGCTGCAGCGCCCGGGTCAACGACGTCGTCGTCGCCTGCTCCCCTGCGACCACCCGCTCAAACCGCGCCACCACACGATTAAACGGCAGGGGGATGTTGCAACGGTCCCACGAGCGGTTGGGCACCCCCCGTGCGGTGGTGATGTGCAACGCCCAGACCGGCAGTTTCAAACGACGGGCCACCAGCACGCCGCCGGGCTTGATCTGCCGCCGAGGCCCCGAAGGACCGTCGACCGCCAACACCAGCGCGTGCCCCGGATTGGCCCGCATGGCGTTCAAAAGATCGCGCATGGCCCCGGCCCCGTCGCGCTTGCGGGTGCGAACCACCACGTACCCGAAATGCTTGAGGATCCCCGCGATCAGGGTGCCCGCATCGACCCGTGTGGTCATCGTCACCACGTCCAGGTGCCGCATGCCGTAGGGCGCCAGCAACATGCACTCGTGGAAAAACGCCAGCACGCCGCCGCCCGCCGCCCGGGTTTCTTGACGGAACGCCTCTTGGTTCACATAAACCACGCGGCTGGTGCGAAACACAAATGTGAGGTAGGCCCGGTACGGCCAGGGCAGCATCCAGCCCAGCGCCGCCACCAGCGGACGGCTCAGGCGTCGTCGGAAGCGGCGGAGCGGCGATGCGGGCATAAGACAAAGCGGCGGGAGAACAACAGGCAGCCAGGAGAACGACCCCCAACCAGCAACGGGACCCGGACCACGATTATGAGCTTTTTGTAAGGATTACGCGCGCCCCACCACAACCTCCGGACCCAACGCTCAATCGCGGCTCGGCCTCACCGCCCAGTGCATCTTGTGCGTCAGCGTCGTCCAGTAGGTACGCCGCGGGTTCTGGATGATGCTCAGCCGCACCGGGTGCTGGCGGATGCGGACCTGCTGGCCCTCTTTCAGCCTCAGCGAGCGCTGCCCGTCGATCACCAGCGTCGTGCCCTCGTTGGCCCGCAGCATCGTCACCCACACGTGGCTCTGGGCCCCGAACACGATCGGCCGGAACGCGATGGACTGGGGCGCGATCGCCGAGATCACAAACGCGTCCACCGCCGGGGCCACGATCGGCCCGCCCACCGACAGGTTGTACGCCGTCGACCCCGCCGCGGTCGACACGATCATGCCGTCGCCCGCATAGGTCAGCGCCGAGCGTCCCGACACCTGCGGGTCGATCGCCAGGTCCAGCTCGATCATCCGGTACGGCGGGCCCGCGGTGATCACCGCGTCATTCATGGCCACAAACTTCTCTTCGGGCCCCGCGTCCCCGTCCCAGCGGTCGGTGTCCGGGGGCATCACCTCCACGTCCATCATCGTGCGCTCGCTCACGCGGCACGCCCCCGACACGATCGCCTCCCACGAGGCCTTAAAATCCTCGATCTCGAAGTCGGCCAGGAAGCCAACCTTGCCGAAGTTGATACCCACCAGCGGGATCCGCCGGTCGACCATCGAGCGGGCCTGACTCAGAAACGTGCCGTCGCCGCCCAGCACCAGGGCCAGGTCGCCCTCGGGGCGCTGGGCCATCTCCTTGCGGGTCGCCCGGGTGTTGAAGACCCCCATCAGCTCGGCCCGCTGGGCCAGCCACGGCTCGAAGGTCTTGAGCGCCTCGATGACCTGTGGCTTGCGGTGGTTGGCCAGCACGAGAACCCGGGGCGTGTCACGCATGGCCTGAGTTTACGCGGCCCAACGCCCGCCCACGGCGCGACGCCCGCCCCGGCCGTGCGCGGGGTTTCGCCGCCGGGTTTCGCCCCCGTCCGCTGGCCTGCCGCGACGCGGAACCCGATAAGGCAAGTCTCCGCCCCCCTGTCCTTCCCCGAAAGGCACCGTCTCCGTGCAAGCCCTCGTCTACGACGGCCAGAGCCCCGTGCTCGATCCCCGCCACCGCGAGCCCACGCCCCACGCGGGTGAGGCGTTGATCCGCCCGCTGCGCATGGGCGTGTGCGCCACCGACCTGGCCATCTGCCGGGGCTACTCGGGCTTCACCGGCGTGCTGGGCCACGAGTTCGTCGGGGTGGTGGAAGCCACCGGCGCCAAGCGCGACGCCGACTGGATCGGCCGGCGCGTCGTGGGCAACATCAACTGCGTCAACGCCGTGTGCGACCTGGTCGAGGCCGGCCTGCGCGACCACGCCCGCGACCGCACCGTGCTGGGCATCGTCGGCCGCGACGGCTGCTTCGCCGAACGATTCGTCTTGCCGGTCGAGAACCTGCTGGCCGTGCCCGACCACGTGGACGACGACCACGCGGTCTTCGCCGAGCCGCTCGCCGCCGCGTTTCAGATCCTCCGGCAGCTCACGATCGAGGGCCGGCCCTACATCACCGTGCTGGGCGACGGCCGCCTGGGCCTGCTGGTGGCGCAGGTGGTCAACACCCTCAACGCCACGGTGCGGGTGGTGGGCAGGCACGAAAACAAGCTGCGGCTGTGCGAAAAATGGGGGATCCGCCACCGTCTGCTCGGCGACGTGGGGCTCAGACAAGATCAAGACATCGTCATCGACTGCACCGGCGCGGCCACCGGCATCGCGACCGCGATGCAGATGGTCCGCCCACGCGGCACCATCGTGATGAAGACCACCACCACCCCCGGCGACACCCCGGTCGACCTCAGCCCCCTGGTCATCCACGAGATCAGCCTGATCGGCTCGCGCTGCGGCCCCTTCCCCGACGCCCTGCAGGCGCTCTCGGCGGGCAGCGTCGACATCGCCAGCCTCATCAGCAAACGCATGAAGCTGGCCGACGGCGTGCAGGCCCTGCGCGAAGCCGCGCAGCCCGGCGTGCTCAAGGTGCTGCTGACCCCCTGAGCCGGCACCGCGGCACTTGGCTCGGCGCACCGGGGCGCCCCCGCGGCTTAGACTCGCCGCCATGTCCGCCGCCCCCGCCACGACTGAGACCGACCGCTGGGCCGCGCTGCTGTCGGACCACCGCAGCCCGCGCACGGCCGGCGGCCCGGCCCGGCGCGACGCGGACAACCCTTTCCGCAGCCCCTTCGAGACCGACCACGACCGCGTGGTTTACAGCGCCCCGTTCCGGCGCCTGGCCCGCAAAACCCAGGTCCACCCGCTGGCGCCCAACGACGACGTCCACAACCGCCTGACCCACTCCATCGAAGTCGCCAGTGTCGGACGATCGCTGGCCCGCCGCCTGGGCGCGTTCTTGACCCAGCGCGGCGAGCTGCCCGCACACCGCACCGCGGACGACCTGGCCTGGATCGTGCAGGCCGCCTGCCTGGCCCACGACCTGGGCAACCCGCCCTTTGGCCACGCGGGCGAGTACGCAGTGCGGGAGTGGATCGCCAGCCACGGCGCCGACCTGTTCCCCCACGCCGCCGAAGGCGACCCTCTGCACGTGCCCGCCGACCTGCAGCACGACTGGGCCTGCTTCGAAGGCAACGCGCAGGGCCTGCGCCTCGCCGCCCGCCCCGACCTCGCCGGCGCTTACCTACGCCTGACCGACGCCACCCTGGGCGCCCTGGTGAAGTACCCCTGGACCGCCGACGACCCGCGTGCCGGCACGGCTCGCAACGCCAAGTTCAACGTCTACGCCAGCGAGCGCGACCTCTTCGAAAGCGCCTGGCACCGCATGGGCCTGGGCCCGAGCCTCCGCCACCCCCTGAGCTACCTCACCGAAGCCGCCGACGACATCTGCTACCGCCTGATCGACATGGAAGACGGGGTCGAGGTCGGCCTGCTGGACCGGGACCGGGTCCGCCGTTGCTTCAACGCCCTGCTGGAGCAAGACGACACCCACCAGCCGCTGGGCCAGCTGCGGGCCGCGGCCATCGGCCGGCTGATCGACGGCTGCTGGCAGGTCTTCGCCGACGACTACGCCAACATCTGCGCCGGCACCCGCACCCAAGACCTCAAAGCCGGGCTGGTCGGCCCGCGCGCCGACGCGCTGGCCGAGCTCAAGGGCCTCTACCTGCACCTGTTTGCCGATCGCAACAAGACCGCCACCGAGCTGGGGGCTTACAAAAGCCTGGGCCGCATCGTCTACGCGCTGGCCCGGGCCTGCCAACGCCTGGTCCGCGACGGCGGCTACAACCCCGAGAGCTACGTGGCCAAGCGCACCCTCGACCTGGCCTGGGGCCGCGAGTTTGTGACCGCCCACGACACCCGGCCCTACGCCTGGTGGCTACGCCAGATCATGGACTACGTCTCGGGGCTCACCGACAACTACGCCCGCCAGCTCTCGCGCGAGATCGAAGGCGGCTGAGCCGCCGGGTTGTCTCTCGGCCCCGCGCGCGCCGCGGCCCCGCGGTCGATGCGCCGGGTTTAATTGATCCCAACCCCCACCGCCGGTAGGTTCATACCCCCGGGCCCGCGGGCCCCGCCCTTCTCGCTTCCCGCCTCTGGGACCCTCGCTCATGGACCACACCGCCGCCTCCCGCCAACGGGTCATCCTGGTCTTCCTGCTGTTTCTGCACACGCTCAACACCTACATGGACCGCGTGGCGATCTCCTCGGCGAAAGCCGACATGCAGAACGACATCGCCGGGCTCGACGACCAGATGATGGGCTACGCCTTTGGCATCTTCGCCATCGGCTACGCGCTGTTCCAGATCCCCGCGGGCATCTTCAGCGACCGCGCCGGGCCCCGCCGGGCCCTGACCATCGTGGTGATCGCCTGGAGCCTCTTCACCGCCTGGACCGGCTTCGTGTACACCGCGGTGGCGCTGCTGGCGGTGCGCTTGCTCTTCGGCATCGGCGAGGCCGGGGCCTACCCCGGCGCCGCCCGCGCCATGTACAGCTGGCTGCCCGCCAAAGAGCGCGGGCTGGGCCTGGGCATCTTCCACTCCGGGGCGCGGATCGGCGCGGCCATCTGCCTGGTGCTCATGCCCTGGCTCATCGACCAGATCGGCTGGCGCATGACCTTCGTCGCCAACGCCGCGGTCGGCCTGGTCTGGGGCGTCGTCTGGTGGTGCTGGTACCGCGACAACCCGCGCGACCACCGCGGGGTGAACGACGCGGAGGCCGACCTGATCGAGCGGGGCATCGCGGAAGCCAAGGCCGTCGAGTCCACCGTGCCCTACGTGCAGATCGTCACGTCGGGCAACGTGCTGCTGGCCATGTTCCAGTACATCGCCAGCAACGTCACCGCCTTCATCAGCTTCTCGTGGCTGCAGCCGCACGTGGTGGACACCTGGGGCCGCGCGTACGCCTACGCCGCGGCGATTCCCCTGCTGGCCGGGGCGCTGGCCATGTGGGTCTCGGGCTATCTGGTCACCCGCCTGCACCGCCGCGGCAGCCTGGTGATGTCCCGGCGGCTGCCGGCGATGATCGGCTTTGGCCTAGGCGCCCTGGGCCTGCTGCTGGCCACCCGGGGCACGGGCGCCGACTCGCCCTGGCTGTTCATCGCCTGCTTCTCGCTGGCCATGTTCGGCGTCGAGATGACCCTCAGCCCCAGCTGGTCGTTCTGCATGGACATCGGCGGCACCCGCTCGGGCGCCGTGTCGGCGGCCATGAACATGATGGGCAACCTGGGCGCCGCGGCCAGCGCCATCGCCTTTCCCTACTTCGTCGCCCACGTCACCCTGCCGGGCATCGCGCCCGACGCCGGGCCCGACTCGTTCTTCGTCGTCGCCGCGTGCATCTGCGCCCTGGCCATGGCGGCCTGGCTGTTTATGAACCCGCGCCGCGAGCTGAAAGAGATCTCCGCGGGCGCCTTCCGCCTGCGGATCGTCTTGTTCGCCACGCTGATCGGCGCGGTGGCCGCCGCGGTGGTCTACACCAAGTTCCTGCTTTAGTTTCCCCCCCGTGGAGCCCCCCCAACCGCGGGGGATCAAGATGGACACTCTCCGTGGCGTCGTGGTCGGCGCCGGATACTTCAGCCGGTTCCACCTCGACGCGTGGGCACGCCTGCCCGGCGCCCGGATCACCGCGGTGTGCGACCCCGACGCCCCGGCCGCCACCCGCGCGGCCCGGGCCCACGGCGTGGGCCAGACCTACACCGACGCCGCGGCGATGCTCGACGCCGAGAAACCCGACTTCGTCGACATCGTCACGCCCCCGGCCACGCACGCGGCGCTGGTGGCGCTCGCCGCCGAGCGCGGCCTGCCGGTCATCTGCCAGAAGCCCCTGGCCCCCACCCTCGCCCAAGCCCAGGCGATCGTCGCCACCGCCCAAGACGCCGGCATCCGGTTCATGGTGCACGAAAACTGGCGTTTCCAGCCCTGGCACCGCGAAATCAAGCGGCTGATCGACGCCGGGGCGATCGGCGAGCGGCTGCACAGCCTCGGCTTCCGCTCGCGGATGGGCGACGGCTGGGGCGACGACGCCTACCGCGCCCGCCAGCCCTACTTCCGCGACATGGAGCGTCTGCTGGTTCACGAAACCGGCGTGCACTTCATCGACACCTTCCGCTACCTCGCCGGGCCCATCGACGGCGTCTACGCCGACCTGCGCCGGCTCAACCCCGTCATCCGCGGCGAAGACGCGGGGATGGTCCACTTCGAGTTTGCCAGCGGCGCCCGCGGCCTGTGGGACGCCAACCGCTACAACGAGCCCGCCGCCGACGACCCGCAGGACGCGCGCTACACCTTCGGCAGCTTCCTGGTCGAGGGCTCGGGCGGCAGCCTGCGGCTGGACGACACGGGCCGGATCACCGTCAAGCCCCTGGGCCGGCCCGCGCGCGCCCACGCCTACACCCACGAGCGCGTCGGCTTCGCGGGCGACTGCGTCCACGCCACCCAGGCCCACTTCCTCGACGCCCTGCGCACCGGCGCGCCCTTCGAAACCGCCGGCGCCGACTACCTCCAGACCCTGCGGGTGCAAGAAGCCGTGTACGAATCCGCCCGCCGACGCCAGCCCGTGCGCGGCCTCACCGGAGCCCCCCCATGCGGATAACCGACCTCACCCTGCCGGTGGAAAACGGCGTGCGCGGCGTGAACATCACCCCCGCCCGCCGCCTGGACACCGACGGCTGGAACGCCACCACCCTCGGGCTGTATTCGCACAGCGGCACCCACATGGACGCGCCCGCGCACTTCCTGCCCGGCGGCGCCACCCTCGACGCGCAAGACCTCTCGGCCTGCGTGGGCCCGGCCAGAGTCATCAACCTCGCCCCCGCCGCGCCCCGGCAGCTCATCACCCCCGCCGATCTGGGCGACCACGCCGACGCGGTCGGCCCGGGCGACCGCCTGCTGTTCCGCACCGACTGGCACCGGCGCCACGGCACCGACGCATACCGCGACCAGCTGCCGCGCATCGCGCTAGACCTGGCCCACTGGCTGGTGCAGCGGCGCGTGGCCCTGATCGGCGTCGAGCCGCCCTCGGTGGCCGACGTCAACAACCTCGAAGAGCTCACCGCCGTCCACCAGGTTCTGTTCCGCGGAAACGTCGTGATCGTCGAGGGCCTGGCCCACCTGGACCGGCTGGCCGCCGACACCGTCGACTTCATCGCCCTGCCGCTGAAGGTCACCGGCGGCGACGGCTCGCCGGTGCGGGCCATCGCCCTCGAGCGGCAGGCCGCCCCGTGACCGACGCCGCCGCGCCCAACTCCGCCCCGGCCCCCGCCCCGCTGCTGGGCTGCATCGCCGACGACGTCACCGGCGCCACCGACCTGGCGATCAACCTGGTCCAGGGCGGCATGCGCGTTGTGCAGGTGCTGGGCGTGCCCGACGGGCCCGCCCTCGCCCACGCCGCGCACGCGGCCCAGGCCGACGCGGTGGTCGTCGCCCTCAAAACCCGCTCGGTCCCCGCCGCCGACGCCGTCGCCCGGTCGCTGGAAGCCTTGCGGGCCCTGCAAGACCTGGGCGCCGCCCGGTTCTACTTCAAGTACTGCTCCACCTTCGACTCCACCGCTGCGGGCAACATCGGCCCGGTGGCCGAGGCGCTGGCCCGGGCCTTGGACACCACGCAAACCATCTACTGCCCCGCCTTCCCCCGGGCCGGCCGCACGGTCTACCGCGGGCACCTGTTCGTGCACGACCGCCTGCTCAACGACTCGGGCATGCAGCACCACCCGCTCAACCCCATGACCGACGCCGACCTGGTCCGCGTGCTCGCCGCGCAGACCACCGCCCCGGTGGGCCTAGTGGACTACGACACCCCCCTGCACGACGCCGACGCGGTCCGCAACCGCCTCGCCCACCTGGCGGGCGCCGGCGTGGCCCACGTGGTCGCCGACGCCTGCGACGACGCGCACCTGGAAACCCTGGCCCACGCCGTGGCCGACCGGCCGCTGGTCACCGGCGGCTCGGGGCTCGCCCGCTTCTTGCCCGCGGCCTACCGCGCCCGGGGCCTGCTCTACACCGCGGCCGCCGCGCCCTACGTGCCCGATGCGCAGGGCCGCTCGCTGGTGCTGTCGGGCAGCTGCTCCCGCGCCACCCAAGCGCAGCTCGCCTGGGCCCAGGGCAAGCTGCCGGTGTGGCAGCTGGACGTCGCCGCCCTGCTCAACGACCCACCGCACGACCCTGCCGCGCAAGCCGAACGCGTCCACGCCTGGCTCGCCGAGCAAGACCCCGCCCGCCCCGCGGTCGTCGCCTCCACCGCCGCGCCCGACCGGATCGCGCCGCTGCAAAGCCAGCACGGCGCCGACACCGTGGCCACGGCCGTCGAGGGCTTCTTCGGCCGCGTCGCCGCGTCCGCCGTCGCTTCGCTCAACGTCCGCCGCCTCTTGGTCGCCGGCGGCGAGACCTCGGGCGCCGTGGCCGAAGCGCTCAAGGTCCGCGCCGTGCGGATCGGCCCCGAGATCGCCCCGGGCGTCACCTGGGTACAAACCCTCGGCGAAAAGCCTGGCGAAAACCCCGGCCAAAACCCCGCGCTCGCGCTCGCCTTCAAGTCCGGCAACTTCGGCGGTCAAGACATCTTCACCACCGCCTGGGAGAAGCTTCCGTGAGTGATGAACGCGACCTGCGCGAACGCATGGCCCTGCACGGCCGCTCGCTCTTTGACCGCGGGCTCACCGCCGGCAGCTCGGGCAACCTCAGCGTGCGCCTGCCCGACGGCATGCTCGTCACCCCCACCAACTGCTGCCTGGGCCGGCTGGACCCGGACCGCATCACCAAGCTCGACCCCAACGGCAACGTGCTGGCGGGCGACCAGCCCTCCAAAGAAGCCTTCCTGCACCACAGCATGTACCGGGCCCGGCCCGGCGAGCGGTCCATCGTCCACCTGCACAGCACCCACTCGGTCGCCGTGTCGGTGCTTGAGGGCATCGACCCCGCCAACGCCCTGCCGCCCATCACCGCCTACCACGTCATGCGCGTCGGCACCCTGCCGCTGGTGCCCTACTTCGCCCCGGGCGACGAGCGCCTCGCCGCCGCCGTCGAGACCGCCGCCAAGCACGCCCACGCGCTCCTGCTGTCCAACCACGGCCCGGTCGTCGCGGGCAAAAGCCTCGACGCCGCGGTGAACGCCACCGAAGAACTGGAAG
>CALLPP010000169.1 GCA_938015655.1 uncultured Algisphaera sp. | reverse complement strand
ACCGCCTACCTGCTCGAAGGCCTGCCCACCCACGGCGTCGACCGCACCGGCGAACTGGTTACCCCCACCGGCGCCGCCCTGGTCCGCGGCCTGTGCGAGCACTTCGGCCCGCCGCCCGCCATGACCCTCACCGCCGTGGGCTACGGCGCCGGCGACCGCCAAGACCCCGACGTGCCCAACCTCCTGCGGCTCATGCAAGGCGCCCTCCACCCCGCCGCCACCCGCCGCGGGGCCCCGCCGCTGCCCCCCCACGCCGCGCCGTGACCCACCTGGCCCTCATCCTCACCGCCGCCCTGCTCGTGCTCGCCGGCGACCTGCCCGCCGCGGGCCTGGCCTTCGGCACGCCCGCCCTCGCGTCCGCCCCGCCGTGGACCGGGGTGCCGCTGCTCGCCGCCGTCGCGCTGCCCAAGGCCCTTGTCCTCGCCTGGTTCCTGTGGCGGGGCCGCGTCGCCGCCGCCCACCTGGGCGGCCCCCACACCCGCCGCGCCGTGAGCTGGTTCAACCGCAGCACTTGGGCTCTTCCGCTCATCGCCACCGCCCTGTTCACCGGCGACCTCTGGCTGGGCCTGCTCACGCAAACGCGCGCCACCCTCGGCAACCCCGTGCTGCTGGACGAACTGCTCGCCTGGGCCCCCACCCTCCTGCTGCTGCTCGCCGGGCCCGCCGCCCGCTACCACGTCGAGCGCCGCATCCGCGAGTCCGAAATCATCCGCCGCGCCGACCGCGGCCTGCCCATCCACCCCATGCCCCGGGCCGCCGCCTGGATCATCGGCCGTGCCCGCCAAGACCTCGGCCTGCTCCTGCTGCCCCTGCTGCTGCTCATGGCCTGGGGCGAAGCACTCGCCCTGCTCGCCGAGCACAACCTCATCACCCCCACCCTCGGCCTTTGCCTCGGCCCCGCCGGCGCCCTGGGCGTGCTCACCCTCGCCCCGTTCATCCTGCGCCACACCCTCGACACCGTCCCCCTGCCCCCCGGTCCGCTGCGCGATCAGCTCCTGGCCCAATGCACCCGGCACCGCGTCCGCGTGCGCGAGCTTCTTATCTGGCGCACCCACGGCACCGCCCTCAACGCCGCCGTCACCGGCCTGGTCCCGCGTCTGCGCTACATTTTGCTCACCGACGCACTGATCGAAGAACTCGCCCCGCCCCAACTCCACGCGGTCATGGAGCACGAACTCAACCACGTGCGCCACCGCCACCTGCCCACCCTCCTGCTCACCGCCGCGGCCCTGCTCACCGCCGTCGCCGCCGCGAGCGAAGCCGTCGCCCGCGCCCTCGCCGCCCTCATGCCCACCGGCCGCAGCCTCTGGCTCGACGCCCCGCTCCTGCTCTTGGGTGCCGGCCTCTGGATCGCCGCCTTCGGCTGGGCCTCTCGCCGCATCGAACGCCAAGCCGACACCCCCCGCCCCGCCCCACCCGCAGAACACTTCAGCGCCGCCCACATCCTGCCCATGCTCTCCGCCCTGGGCCAAGTCGGCGCCCATCCGCACACCGCCCGCAACCGCTTCAACTGGCGCCACGGCTCCATCGCCTGGCGGCAAACCTACCTCCGCGACCTCGTCGGCACCCCCACCACCAACACCCCCATCCACCGCACCGTCCGCCACATCCGCCTCGCCGCCGCCCTGCTCCTCACCACCAGCCTCGCCGCCCTCTGGTGGCTGGGGTTTTAGAACACCGCATCAGATCATTTGACCCGCCGCTGCCCGCAGGACGCGGCCCCCAAGGCACCCCGGTCACCCCATGCGATGCGGTGCTTTAAAACCGACCACTTCGTCCCCTTCGAATCACCGCGGCAGATCGATTCGGTTTTACCAAAGCCCGGGGGCGGGGCGCGCCGACGAGGCCTGGATAAAAACGCGACGTCCGCTTGCATCCCCCCCCGGCAGACTCCGCCGCGCGAGAGGATCTCTGCGTTGGGTTCTCGACGGCACCTCCGTAAAGCCTCCGGCCCCCGGCCTACGGTGTGCAGGCCACACCTCCGCTCACCCCAGCCGCCGCCCACCACGGAAGCCCCGCCATGACCGCCCACTTGTTCGCCCCTTTCACCCTGGGTGATCTGACGCTCAAAAACCGTGTCGCGATGTCCCCCATGACCCGGTCGCGTTACGACGCAAACGGCGTTCCGGGGGAACTCCACGCGCGGTACTACGCCCAGCGGGCCGAGGCGGGCCTGATCGTTGCCGAGGCCGCGCGGGTCTCCCCCCAGGCCACCGGTTACGTGGCCACCCCCGGGATTTTTAGTGACCCGCAAGTGGCCGGGTGGCGCGGCGTGACCGACGCGGTCCACGCCGCGGGCGGGGCGATTTTCTGTCAGCTGTGGCACGTGGGCCGGGTCAGCCACACCATGTTCCAGCCCGGGGGCGCGGCCCCGGTCGCGCCCTCCGCCATCGCGGCGCCCACGCAGGTCTTCGGGCCCGACGGACTGCTGGACACGTCCGCCCCCCGGGCGCTGAGCGCCCAAGAGATCCCCGGGGTGGTCGCGGAGTTTCGGGCCGCGGCAGAGAACGCCAAGCGCGCGGGGTTCGACGGCGTGGAGATCCACGCAGGCAATGGCTACCTGATCCAGCAGTTTTTTTCCGAAGGGGCCAACCAGCGGACCGACGGCTACGGCGGGTCGCTCGAAAACCGCCTGCGCTTCTTGTTCGAGGTCATCGACGCGGTGGCCCAAGTCTGGCCCGAGCACCGCGTCAGCCTGCGGCTTAGCCCGCAGATCCCGGCGCCCGGCATCCCCGACCACGGATCGTGGGAGCTGTACGAAGCCATCGCTGCGGGCGCAAAAAACCGGGGCGTGGGCCTGCTGCACCTGGGCGAGTTCATCGGCGACCACCCCATGATCCCCCCGGGCAGCGGCGCAAAGCAACGCTGGGCCCCACGGCTCAAAGAAATTTTCGCAGGCCCGGTCATGATCAACGGCGGCCTCACCGGCGATGCCGCGGCCCGGGCGGTTGCCGACTACGCCGACCTCGCGGCCTTCGGCGTGCCCTTCTTGGCCAACCCCGACCTGCCCACGCGGATCCGCCGGGGCCTGGAGCTCAACGCCCCCCGCACCGATCTTTTTTACGGCGGCAACGAAGCGGGCTACACCGATTACCCGCGTTGGGAAGACACCCTGGCCGCAGAACTGACGGCATTCTCGGCCAGCCTGCCGGCCAAAATGCCCGCGGACAAGCTCGCCCGCCTGCAGACCATCATGCAGCGCGTGCTGGCGTCGGGCATCGACCAACAAGCCCTGAAGGTGGGCGACACGGCCCCCAACTTCATCCTGCCCCACGCCGACGGGACACCCTTCACCCTGCAAGAAGCCCTGGACCGCGGGCCGGTGGTGCTGAGCTTCTACCGCGGGGGCTGGTGCCCGTACTGCAACCTGGAGCTGCGGGCCTTGCACCGCGTGCTGCCGGACATCGCCGCCCTGGGCGCCGCCCTCATCGCGGTAAGCCCCGAACTGCCAGAACACGCCGCCGACACCCGGCAGAAACAAAGCCTCGCCTTCCCCGTACTCAGCGACGTGGGCAACCGGGTCGCCCGAGACTTCGGGCTGGTGTTCGAGATCGACGACGAGCTCAAGGTGCTCTACCCCGAATTCGGCATCGACCTGCTCCAACGCAACGGGGACGACAGCCACCAGCTGCCGGTTCCGGGGACCTACGTCATCGCCCCCAGCGGAACCGTCGTGTTCGCCTCGGCTCAGGCCGACCACGCCCGCCGCGCCGAACCTACGGCGGTGCTCGCGGCGCTGGGAGCGATCAAACCGTCCGCGGGCTAGAGCACCGGGTGGGTCCAAGGGTTTGAAGAGAGGTCATCACCAACCCGGCGCCCACGCTCGGTCCGTCGCACGCAAGACCGAAGAACCCGTAAGTCAGGCAAGACAAAAAACAAGGCCGACCCATCTCCGGGTCGGCCTTACGCCGGTTCGCGGTGCCGGCGGGAAACCCACCGGGTCGAATCAGCTGTCGGTGGTGTCGCTTTCCGCCGGGGCCGGGTCGGCTTCGGCGACGGGGGTTTCGGGAGCTTTATCTGCACCGCCCGCGCGGGCCTTAGCAAAGGCTGTGCGCTTGTCGGCCTTGTTGCGACGACGCGAAAACTTGCCCTTGGCGCTGGGGCCGCCTTCGGGCTCGCTGCCCACCAGCTGGATCACGCACAGGTCCGTGCCGTCACCCAGGCGGTTGACGCCCAGCTTGATGATGCGGGTGTAGCCGCCATTGCGGTCTTTATAGCGCGGGGCGATCTCTTCGAAGAGGTGCTTGACGATCTTGGTGCCGCCGACGACTTCCCCGTACTTGTTGCGTTCCACGCTTTCGTCATCTTCGGACTTGATCATGATCTGATCGCCGCCGAGCTTGGCGATGACGCGACGCCGGTTGTGGATCGTGTCTTCTTTGGCGGCGGAGATGAGCTTTTCGACCAGAGGCTTAAGACTCTTGGCTTTGGGGATGCTCGTGACGATCTGCTCGTGGGTGAACAGGGCAATGGCCATGTTGCGCCACATCGCAATGCGGTGGTTGGTGTGTCGACCGAGTTTCCGTCCGTATACGCCGTGTTTCATGTTGGGTGTCCTTTTCTTGGTTCGTTTCCGCCGCGAAACACACGGAGGAGGGTTCCACTCAACCACACGGGGGCGTGGTTGGATTCGCATGCTTGAGGGTCGAACGACCTTCAGCAGGCAAGCCCCGTACGCAGGGGCGGAGCGTCAGAGGCTCCAAGTTCCGGCGTGGCCGGGAACAAAAAGAACCGCGGGCCGTTGAGTCCGCGGTTCTGGCGTGGGTTTCTAGATCTCGACTTCGTCGGGCAACTCCATGCCCAGCTCCAGGCCCAGGTCGCTGAGCTTGCGCTTGACTTCGCGGAGCGAGGTCTTGCCGAAGCTGCGGACCTTGAGCAGGTCGGCTTCTTGGCGGCTGACCAGGTCCGCGACGCTGGTGACCTTGGCGGATTCGAGGCAGTTGTTGGCCCGGACCGAGAGGTCCAGCTCGGGCAGGCTCATCTGCAGCTTGCGGATGAGCTCTTCGTCGACGCGGGCCGCCGCGGCGGCGGTCTCGCTGGCGACTTCTTGGCCCAGCTCGAAGTACTGCACGAAGGGGTTGAGGTGCTTGCGGAGGATCTTGGCGGCTTCCACCACGCCCATCTCGGGGGTGACGGTGCCGTTGGTCCACACCTCGAGGGTGAGCTTGTCGTAGTTAGTCTTCTGGCCCACGCGGGTGTCTTCAACCTTGTAACGCACGCGGGTGACGGGCGAGTAGATCGCGTCGACGGGGATGACGCCGACTTCCTGATCGGCGTTGGGGTCGTACTGCTCGCTGGCGGGCACGTAGCCGCGGCCCTTTTCGACGGTGAACTCCATGTCGAAGTCCACTTCTTTGGTGAGCGTGGCGAGCACCAGGTCTTTGTTATGGATGGTGATGGAGGTGTCGGCTTCGATGAGGTCGCAGGTGACTTCACCGGGGCCTTGGGCCTGCAGGCGCATGGTCTTGGGTCCGTCGGATTCGGACGAGACGACCATGCTCTTGACGCGGAGGATGATGTCGGTGACGTCTTCCATCACGCCTTCGAGCGAGGTGAACTCGTGCTCGGCGTTCTTGATCTTGACCGAGGTGACGGCGGCGCCCTCAAGCGAGGACAGCAGGATGCGCCGCAGGCTGTTGCCCACGGTGGTGCCGAAGCCGCGCTCAAACGGCTCGACGGAAAACTTGCCGTAGGTCGGCGACGCGTTGGAGGCGTCGAGGGACACGCGGTGGGGAAGTTCGAGGCCTCGCCAGCGGATACGCATGGTGGTCTTCTTTCGTAGTGCAGCGGGTTTCGGAAGGGAAACAGGCCTCTCGGGTCACGCTCGTGACCCGCGGTGCTGCGCCGCGGGCTTGGCTTCTGGCCGAGAGAGGGGGGACAAACAGTTTTGCGGTGCGGTGTCGCAGTTCGTTCAATGAATGACGACACCGACCGGAAAGACACCAGGTTCTGCCCAAGGAGCAACCGCACATAGCGGGCCGGCGCGAGCCGCTCGGACCGCAGGTCCGACTCCAAAAAGCGGCAAGCCGCTCGGGCCGGACGGCCCGACTCCGACTAGACGCGCCGCTTCTTCTTGGGGCGGCAGCCGTTGTGAGGGATGGGGGTGTGGTCTTCGACGGCGGTAACTTTGAGCCCGCTGTGGGCCAGACCGGTGACGGCGGATTCGCGGCCCGACCCGGCGCCGCGGACGCGGACTTCGAGCTCGACCATGCCGAACTTCCGGGCCTTGTTGGCGGCTTCTTCGGCGGCGCGGGTGGCGGCGAAGGGTGTGCTTTTACGCGAGCCCTTGAAGCCCACGGCCCCGGCCGAGCCGGTGGCGATGGTTTCGCCGTTGACGTCGGTGATGGTGATGAGGGTGTTGTTGAACGTGGCCTTGATGTGGGCGATGCCCCGGCTGACGTTCTTGCGGACTTTTTTGCTCTTCTTGGCCATCGTGGATGCTTTCGTTGAAGTTCAGCGCTGCCGCTTTCCCACGCGGGCGGGCAGCTACCTTCGGAAACGTGATTATCGTGAGCGTCGCCCTACGCAGCGACCACCTGTGCAGCCCGAACTCCGGCCCGAGGCCGGGTCCGTCTCGCGGCCGGTAGGCCGCGACGACAACTACTTCATGCCCTTGACGGACTTCTTGCCGGCGACGGTCTTCTTGCGACCCTTGCGGGTGCGGGCGTTGGTCTGGGTGCGCTGGCCACGGACGGGCAGGCCGCGGCGGTGGCGGTCGCCACGGTAGCTGCGGATGTCGCGGAGGCGGGCGATGTTTTGCTGCACCTGACGACGCAGGGCGCCTTCGATGATGTACTTGCTTTCCAGCAGGCCGGCGATGGCGGCGAGTTGGTCTTCGTCGAGTTCTTTGGCCCGGGCCTGGGGGTCGAGCTTGAGCTCTTCGCAGATGTCCGCCGCAAACTTGGGGCCGATCCCGTAGAGGTAGGTCAGCGCGATGCGGGTGGGCTTGTTGTCGGGGATCTCGGAGCCGGCGATACGGGGCATAAGACTATCCTTGGGAAGTTACGGATCCGCTTTCCCACACGGCGTGGGCGGGGTCCTGGCTTCGGCGGTTTTCTGAACGGGAGGGGCGGGCGAACCGGGGCGGATCAGCCCTGGCGCTGCTTGTGCTTGGGGTTGGTGCAGACCACACGGACCACGCCCTTGCGGCGGATGACCTTGCAGTTTTCGCAGATACGCTTGACGGAGCTTCGGACCTTCATTGGGTCACCTCGGGAGCGGTTGGGGAGGACGGGCGGGCCGCGGGGCGGCGAGCCGCACAGTGTAGCGAACACCCTGCTTCTTTGCCAAACGGGGTCTGGGGCGGAGAAGACCGGGCCGCGATGGCCTCGTCGGCCGCCTTTGGGGCCGTCGGACGGCCGCGGCGGGCTTGGGCGTTGACGGCAGGCCCAGATCGCACGACGTGGGCCCGGACCGTGACGCCAGACCCAACCCGTCCGCCATGGGCCCGCGCGAGCGGCCCGCGGCCAGAGGCCGCGAGCCCATTTCAGTGGCGGTAGGTGATCCGGCCCTTGGACAGATCGTAGGGGCTGATGTCGACGGTGACGCGGTCTCCCGGGAGGATGCGGATGTAGAACTTCCGCATTTTCCCGGAGATGTGCGCGATGATCTCGTGGTCGTTTTCGAGCTTGACCTTGAACATCGCGTTGGGCAGGGCGTCGAGCACCTCGCCGTCGAACTGGAGCATGTCTTCTTTAGGCAAAACGGTCTCTTGTGGGTGACGGCCCGCGGGGCCGGGGTCCGGAGGTTCGCGTCTGGGGTCCAGGACGATCGGAGCGGGATTATACGCGCCCGCCCTCCAAGTGCGAAGCACAAAGCGGCTGACCGCTGTGATGTGCCCCGTGGGCACATTTCCGCCAGGAACCGCGCCGCCGCGTCAGCGGCCGTCGGTGAGCACTTCGGCGCCCCGGTCGGTGACCGCGACGGTGTGCTCGTAGTGGGCCGAGGCCTTGCCGTCGAGGGTGACGACGGTCCAGCCGTCGTCGAGGGTTTTAACCTCACGCGAGCCGAGGGTGAGCATGGGCTCGATGGCCAGCACGACGCCGGGGCGCAGGTGGATGTCGTTTTTCAGGAGCTCGCGGCTGACGAAGTTGGGCACCTTGGGCTCTTCGTGCATGGTCGAGCCGATGCCGTGGCCCACGAAGTCGCGGACCACGCCGTAGCCGCGGTCTTCGGCGTACTTCTGCATGAGGCGGGCGATCTGGCTCCACCGCTTGCCGGGGCGAATCTGGTCGATGGCGATCTGCAGGCAGTGCTCGGTGGCGGCGCACATGTCGCGGACGTCTTGGGCCACGTCGCCGACCAAAATAGTGGTGGCGGCGTCGCCGCACCAGCCGTCGATTTGTACGCCGCAGTCCACGCCGACCACGTCGCCGTCCTGGATCGGGCGGTCGTCGCCGATGCCGTGGACCACGCACTCGTTCACGCTGATGCACAGGGTTGACGGGAAGCCCTCACCGGGCTTGTAGGTGGGGTAGTTTTTGAACAACCCGCGGGCGCCGCGGGCATCGATGAGCTTCTGGGCGGCGTCGTCGATGGCGCGGGTGGTGGTGCCGGGCACGGCCATCTCGCGGCAGAGGTTGTGGACCTCATGGACGATCCGCCCCGCGGCACGCATGAGGTTGATTTCTTTGCGCGACTTGAGTCGGATGGACATGGGTGACCGGGGCAGGGGTGGAGCTGGGTTAAAAACCGCATGAACAGCGAGTCCGCAGTTTCGAACCGGCCATTGTACCCCGGGCTTGCCCCCGGGCAACCGCCGCCACCTAGCCCGGGGCACCCTGAAACCCGGCGCTTAGACCGGATTATGTGCCGCGGGCGTGTTGATCGTAAAGGTCAAGCAGGGCGTCACGCAGGTTGCCACGAGAGGCGTGCCAAGCGCGGTGAGTCACTGCTCCAGAGGCGTCCGCGACGGGCCGGGGATGCAATTCCGCGACCAGCGACGCGAACAGCGCGGGCGTGGTGCGGGTGCGGTAGACCACCGGCAGCCCCCACCCGCAGGTATGAGCCAACCCCAGCAGGCCGGCGCCCACCCCGGCGGCCGCGCGACGCAAGCGATGGCGTTCCCAGGGCCGCAGATGGCACCAGCCGTCGCAGGCAATAACCGGGGCCGCTTGGTGGGCCCGACCCGAAGACCCCCCGAGCACCGCGAGCACCCCGGCCAGCGCGGCCCGGCGGGCGGGCGCGGGGGTCTGCCGGTTGATGAAAACCTGGTACACCGGGCGGCCGCGCGACGCAGCTTCGGCACCCAGATGTCGCAGCAGGGTGGACTTGCCCGAACCGTGGGGGCCGACGACCGCGCCGTACCATCCTGCGGCGCAAAAACGCTGGACGACAGCCTCTGCGGTGAGCCAAGGGTCGTGGGGGCGGAAGGCGAGGGACTCGATCCGGTCGACGCGAAAAGGGTTGCGGTCGGCGGCGACCGCCGCCTGCGTGGACGGGGCGGGACTACGCATGAGCCTCGGTCGCAACCACGCCCAGACGCAGCGGATAAACGGCCGGCGCGTCGGCGCCCTGGGCAGTCAGACGCAAGGCCCACTGCACCGCGACAAGGCGTCCGCTGTAAGTCAAAGGCCCCGGGGGCATCGTCAGTTCAACGAGTTGGGCCCCCGCAGACTCCAACCCTTCGTCGGCGTGCCACCGGTGCCGGAAGGCCACGGCGGCGTCGGTGGTGCCGCGGCCGCGGGTCCGCCATTCGAGGGCCAGCTCGATCCACTCGGGGGGCGACGGCGTCTCCCAGGCAACGGCGACCGTGGCCGCCTGGCCCGGAACGAAATTAACCTGCCCTTCAAGATCGATCTGCAACTGCTCGCTCACGCCAACCTCCCGGGGCCACCGTCGGGCGGCGAAGCAAAGTACCCGCGGGGGTCGTCCCCAGCCCAGATGATCAGCACGATGTTGTGCCGCACATCGGGCAGCAGTGTCGCCCAGGCTTTGACTTCCAGCGTCCAACGGATTTCATTGTTTTCGGTTTTGAACGAGTGCATGACCCCCGGGGGAAGAGCAAAGCCGAAGGTGCCACTGGCCGCGACCGCCCGTCGCCCTTCCCGCGAGTCAAACAAGACTTCTTTGTAAAACGCGTGGGTGTCGGTGCTGGTGTTCGAGCCCCGGCGGTAGGTCGCACGCTCCTGCCCGGCCAGCCGCACCCGCAGGCGCCGCACCCCGCGGGGGGGGCGGGCAAAAGACCAGGCGAGGGTGTGCGGCACCGACGGGTCAAAGGTTTCACGATCGGTCAGCACCCGCAGCGGAGACGCCAGCAAGCCCAAGAAAAAATACGCGGCGCACAGCCCCAGCCCCCCCGCCATCGCCGGAGCCAGCCACAGGGGGAAGCCCGGGCCCGGGCTGCCGATCACTCCGGCCGCCACCGCGGCGGCCAGCGACGCCAGTACCAGTAACACCAGCCCGCAACCGACCGCGCGGCCGCGGCCCGGGGTGACGAACTCCATGGTGAACCCCGCCAGCGGGTCTCCGCCCGATCGCTGGCGCGACGCACGCTCGACGTCGGACCCTGCGGCCACCCGCGTGGCGGGGGCCGGCCACCACGCCCCGTCGTCGTCGGGCGTTTGCGACAGGTTCTTGACGAACGATGCGAGTCGGTCCAACACCATGAAGAGGGCCAGCCTTGTCCGAGGAAATGCACCGTCAGATAATCCGCGGCGCGGACAAGCGACGGCTTAGAAAAAACACCCCGCAGGCACGCTCCATCAGACCCCGCAAGCACTCCACGCGGCAGAAATGTAGCCCGCCCCTTTGCCGCCGGTTCAAGACGACGACACGGGTTTGATTTCGACGTCGCCGCCCGCGGGCCGCCGCCGTTCTTTCAGGCGGAACGTGAAAGCAAGCCCGACGCCGAGGACGTGTCGGCCGGTTGCGACGCGACGGGGTTCACCGCCGTGGAATGGGTTGCGGCGGCTTCCGCCGCGCCGCGCTCCACTGCGAGGGACCAGGTCTCACGTTCGTAAGCCAGCAGCTTGATCGCTTCGTCGGCTTTGGCCACGTCACGTTCCAGGTTCGCTTCGATTAAAAGCTTGTAGATAAAGTCGCAAAGCCCGCTCATGCGGTCACACATCACGGGGTCTTGATCTCGGTTCAGCCCGGAGGCCAGCTCGACCACAATTTTTTTGGCCCGGGTGAAGTTCTCGAAAAGCTTTTCAAAATCCGGCTTCTCGCGGACCAGTTCAACCCGACCGGCGCGGACAAAACGGAGCGCCCCGTCAAAGAGCATCAGCCGCAGCTCCGCGGGCGACGCCGAAAGGATGCGGGTTCGTAAGTAGGCACCGGCACCGGCATTCGGAACGGGGTAACTCATAAGCGTGGCTATCGACGGACCGCCCGGCCCGGGGTTAATGCGGTACCGCGGTGTATGCCGTTATCGGCCGGGATTACTGGTTCGCCTGCGCGTTCGCCAGCCCGGCAATTGCTCCCTGCTGGTCTTGCAACTCAGCCAAGGTTCGTTCAAGGTCCACAAATTCGCGCTCCAGGCGGGCCCGGCGTTCTTCAATCACCGCGTTGATCGACTCGATCCGGCCCTCGTTCAACTGCACCTGCTGTTCGAGAATATCGACCTGCCGCTCGAGCGCACCGTTTTCCGGGTCGGTCAAGTTTTCCAGCAGCGCATCGATCTCGCGGCCGATCCCCTGCACCAGCACCTCGTCGGTTTCCTCACCGGTTTCGGGATCGACCGCAAACTGTTCGAAGGCAAACAGGTCGCGCACCCCCTCGGGATCGGCCTCGAGCGCGGCTTGAAGCTGGTCGGTGTCCACGCTGAGCTGGGCTCCGGCGCCGACGGTGATACCCACCTGGGACAAGGCGTTGAACTGACCGGTGAGCCCGACGTTGCGCCCGGTCACCGCGTTGAAGATAGCGGTCCGCACCCGGGCCAGGGCGGGGTCACCCAGCAGCAGGCCACGCTCTTCGGTCTCGGCATTAAACGAATCAAACTCATTGATGGTGTCCACCAGGCTATTGAAGGAGCTTACGAACCCCTCCACCGCTGTGGTCACCGCTTCGCGGTCATCGCCAATGGCGATCTGGATGGGCGTATCGTTGGTGGCCAGCAAGCTGATGGTGGCCCCGGGGACCAGGCCCGCCAGCGTGTTGCTGGCGCTCTGCACCAAGAGCGCATCGGCCGGGTCGTCACCGCCCAGAAAGACGATCGCGTCGTCGGCCTCGGCAAGGTTGCGGATCTCCAGACCCAGGCCGAAGTCATCGAGGGTGAACGCCCCGCCGCGGCCCGCGGTGTCCGAGGAAAGGTTGAGGCGAAACCCGCCCCCGGGCGTGCCGTCGTTGATGACCGCGGCGTCCACCCCCACGTTGGCGTCGTTGATCTTGGTGGCCAGGGTCTGCAACGTGTCGGTGGCGCTGATTTCGATGTCCACGCTCGACGCGCCGTCGATGTCCTGCCCCGCGGGGAAGGTGCCCAGCAAGCCCAGATCGCGGGCGGTGGTGCTGCCTTCTTCGACGATCTCGATATCGACCGCGCCCGCGCCCAGGTCTTCAATCAAGATGCCGTCGCCCGTGTCGTTGATCCGGGCGTTAAGGGCCAGCCCGCGCGAGTTGATCTCAGCGATCACATCGGCCACGGTCTGTTCGTTGCCCTGGGTCAGGTCCACGGTGGAGCTGCGGCCGTCCGAGTCGCGGATGGTGAACTGCCCACGGGTGATGCCCAGGGCGTCCAGGCGGGTGCCCTCGCTGAAAAACTGAAAGCCCAGCGGCCCGCCGTCGGCCACGCCGCGGTCAAAGCTGCCGGCCAGCCCCAGCTGGGCGGCCAGAACGCCCAGCGGCTCGCCGCCCGGATCGCCCGGGTCGCTCTCATCGATCAGCGGGGTGGCTGGGTCATCGGGCGTGGGCGGGATGAACGGTGTCACCGCGTCGCTGATCTGTAACGGGCCCAGCCCCCCGGCGGTGTCGTCGACGCGCAGGCCGGTGCCCGCGTTGTTCAGCGACGCGGTGACACCCAGCGACGCGTCGTTGATCCGGCGGACCAGGTCGTCCACAGTCTCGGCCCCGGCCAGGTTGACCGTGCCGGTGACGCCCGCGGAGTTGGTGATGGTGATGAAGGCGCTGTTCAACGGCGGGCCGGTGGGCCGCAGGTCGTTGCCACGCACCTGGGTCACCGTCGAATCGACCGCCAGGCCCAGCTCTTCCGCCACCGCCCCGCCCGAGGCGCTGCGGATGATCAGGTTTTGCTCGCCGCCGGTGCCGTCGATCGCCAGCAAGCGTTGCCCGTCAAGGGTCAGCGTGAGATCCCCGCCCGTGGCGGCTTCCACGGCGTTGACCAGGTCTTGCACGGTGGTCAACCCGTCCAGATCCACCCCGATGGGCGGGGGCACGGGGTCGTCGGCCCGGTTGCTCAGTTCGAATTGCAGATCGGGCCCGGGGCCCCCGTCGGTGGTCAGGCCCGCCCCGCCTAAGAGGTCTGCCAGCGGGGTGTCGCCGGCCAGCGGGGTGAAAGGCTCGCCCCCGAGCGCAGCGAGCCCCCGGCCGCCGTTGAGGTTTTGAATCAATCGGGTGTTCACCCCAGCGATCGCGCGGGCGCCGTCGATCCGGCCGTCGCCATCCGCGTCATTGCCCAGCAGTCCCAGGTCCGCGCCTGCGGTCGAATCTCCCACCGCCGTGACCACAAAATTCACCCCGCCTCCGGTGTTGTCGATCAGCCGCAGGCCCTGTCCGTCGTCGCGGGTGGTCAGGGTCAGGTCGCCGCCGGTCTCTTCCCGGATACGGTCCGCCAGCTCGCCAAGCGAGAAATCGCCATTGAGGTTGATGCGGTAGCTGCTGCCGCTGTTCACCGTGACCTCGATGTCGTCCGCCGCCCCCCCGCGGATCCCGTTCCCGTCGTTGAAAATATCGATCCGCGTTGCGCGGCCCAGCACGCGCACGGTCTCTCCGGTCAGCGTGTCGCCCACCGCGTTCACCAGCAAGCCCAGGTCTTCGGCGGTCCGGCCTTCACCCACTTCTTGCACCCGCAGGGCGGAACCGCCCTGGCCCGTCGCGTCAGTGATCTGCAGGCCACCGTCCACCACGCGGGCGGTCACGTTGATGCCCGTGGACCGGTTGAGCGTGTCCACCACGTCGTTGATCGACACCGCGGCGGAGAGATCGATCACCTCGGTCTCTCCCGAACGGTCGGTCACGCGGATGAAGCCGCGGCGCACGCCTTCGCCGCCGTTCAATTCCGCCAGCGGGGTGGCGACTTCTAGCCGCGCGCCGCCGCGATTAAACGTCAGCCGTCCGCCGTCGGGCGCAACCGCGCCGACCGTGTCGCTCGCAAAACCGCGCGACACCGTCTGCTGGCTGCTGACCAGCTGGCGGACCGTGAGCCCGTAGGTGCCCACCGCCGCGCCCGGGCCCGACGATACAGTCGCCACCGCCTCGTTAGATGAGGTGGCGACCGTCTCGATAAACGCACTCTCATCCGCCAGCCGCGAAGCCGCCGAGCGCAGCCCTAACAGGTTCGCGTTCACCTGCTGGAAAGCCCCCTGCTGGGTGGTTAACACCGTGTTGCGGTTGGTGATGTCCTGTACCGGACGCGATTCCACCGCGATCAACTGGTTGATGATGTCCGCGGTGTTCAGCCCACTGATCAGGCCAACGCTGGAGGTGATCTGTCCCATACGGGCGATTTCGGTAGGGGCAATGGGGCGGTGCGCGCGAGCAGCAAACGCCGCGCCTGGGTTCTATCGGACCCTCCGCTCACGCGGCTTCACCTGATCGCCGTTCGTTTCTGGGCCGGTGCCGCGCGGCGGGGCTCCCGCCACGCACGGCTGAGAGCCTCACGCCCGCCCCAAACCCGGCCTAGCCCTGCTTTTCACGGTCCGACGGGCGACAGGCCCCCACCCGACGCCGCGGCGCGTTTCGCCCGCGCCCGCAGGCGGCCCCCAGAAGTCTTACCCTTGTTCCCCCGCCGCCTGCCGGCCCCGCCCCCGATCCCGCTGGAACCGCCGATGACCGCCCGCCTGACGATCCGCAACGGCCGCCTGATCGACCCCCGCCACGGCCACGACGCCGTCACCGACCTCGTGCTCGAAAACGGCCGGGTCGCCGCGCTCGGCCCGGCCACGAACCCCGAAGGCCCGGTGCTGGACGCCGAGGGCTGCCTGGTGGTTCCGGGCATGATCGACCCCCACGTTCACCTGCGCGAACCCGGACAAGAAGACAAAGAAACCATCGCCACAGGCGCCGCGGCCGCGATCAACGGCGGCTTCACCACCGTCTGCTGTATGCCCAACACCAACCCCGCGCTCGACGACGAGGGCCGGGTCGAGTTCGTACATCAACAGGCCCGCCGGGCGGACCTGTGCCACGTCTTCGCCGTGGGCTCGGCCACCAAGGGGCGCGGCGGCCAAGAGCTGGCCGAGATGGCCTCGATGGCCAAAGCCGGTGCGGTGGCCTTCTCTGACGACGGCTGCGCCGTGGCCGACGCCGCAGTAATGGACCAAGCCCTGCGCTACGGCGCCATGACCGGCCTGGCGTTTATGCAGCACTGCGAAGACCCGCAGCTGGGCGGCGGCGACATGAACGCGGGCACCCTGGCCACCCGGCTAGGCCTCAAAGGCTGGCCGGCCGTGGCCGAGGCACTGACCTTCCAGCGCGACGTGCTGCTGTGCGCCGCCCAAGGCTACGCACCGCGCTACCACGCCCAGCACATCACCGCCGCGGGCGTGGTCGACCTGCTGCGTCAGGCCCGCCGAGCCGCCGCCGACGCGGGTCAGCCGGGCCGCATCAGCGGCGAGGTATCGCCCCACCACCTGCTGCTCACCGAAGAAGCGTGCGCCAACTACGACACCAACGCCAAGATGAATCCGCCGCTGCGCACCGCCGCGGACGTCGCCGCCCTGGTGCAGGCCGTGGCCGACGGCACCATCACCGTGCTGGCCACCGACCACGCGCCCCACACCGCCGAAGAAAAAGCCCTGGAATTCAGCGCAGCGCCCTACGGCATCGTGGGCCTCGACTGTGCCCTGCCGCTCTACGTCGAAGCATTGATCACTTCCGGCGCGATCAGCTGGCCCCGGCTGATCGAGCTCATGACCGCCAACCCCGCCGAGTTGTGCGGGTTGAGCCGCAAAGGCCACCTGGCGGTCGGGGCCGACGCCGACGTCACGGTCATCGCCCCGGACGCGGCGTGGACCATCGACGTAAACGACTTCGCCAGCAAAGCCCGCAACTGCCCCTTCAACGGGCGTTCCGTCACGGGCCGGGCCCTGGCCACCGTCGTATCCGGCAGCGTGAAACTGTGCCGAGAACCGCAGCGCCTACGCGGGCTGGACAAGGCTCCACCCGCGAACGGCCCGGCGCTGGCCAGTAGCGCCGGGGCTTGACCAAAAGGCCACCACAGCCGCCGCCCACCGGGCCCACCCCGCGGGCGGCTTAAAACAGCGCCCGCCGCGCGGCTTCTTCCTCTTGCAGCTTGCGGATCTGCAGCTCGCTCATCAGCTCTGCGGTGCCCACCGCGGCAACAAACGGGCGATACGCCAACTTCTTGCCCTCGAACCAGTAAGCAATCGCGCGTCCGTCCTGCACCAAGGTCAGCACCGCGGCCTGGGCCGAACGCTCGGTCTTGTGCTCCACGGTCAGGCGGTCCACCACCTGACGACCCACCCGCACCGGCTTCTCGGTCTGCTTGATGTTCAGGGCCTTGAGCATGTCCCGGGCTTCGGCAGACTGGAGAATGATCGCAAACTGGGCGTCACGAAACGCCGCGTAAGCCGGGTCGTCCATCGACTCGGCCTCGGGCCCCACGGCCACGCCCGCCATCGCGTTGCCGTTGCGTGTTTCCAAACGCATCACGTAGGCACACGCCTTACCCAACGGCAGGTTGCGGTCGGGCGAGGTCTGGGTCGCGTTGCGGATCGGCCACTCGGTGACCAGCCACTCGCCTTCAGGCTCGGGCTCGGGCTCCGCCGGAACTTCTTCGATCACCGGCTCGGGAGCCGCTTGGACCGGAGCTTCGGGCGGGGCGACCTCCTCCGCCACCGCCACCACCACGGGCGTTTCCACCATCTCGGGGGGATCGAGCACCACCGGCTCGGATTCGGGTTCCACTTGAACCGCAGTCACCAACGGCGCCGCATTCGTCGTCGCCGCCGGGGGTGGGGTCGAACCGCCGCTGCCGGGCGACAGCAGGTTGTCCCACAACACGTACCCCCCCACCCCCAACACCAGCACCGCAGCCAGAGCCTTCACCGGCGCAGGCAGCAGCGCCTGCTCCCGGCCCACGACCGGCCGCCCCGACGGACTGGACGTGCCGTCGGTCGAACGCGACATGGCCTGAATGGCCAGCGTCTTCCCGGCATAGATGTCCTTCTTACGCTCCTTGTACTCCGCGT
>CALLPP010000168.1 GCA_938015655.1 uncultured Algisphaera sp. | reverse complement strand
GCGGGGCTGGGTGTGGGCGATGACCCCGTCGTGGCCGTAGCCCAGTTCGAGCAGGATCTTGGGCAGCTGGGTGGACTTGCCCGAGCCGGTCTCGCCGCAGACCACCACCACGGGGTGATCGCGGATCAGCGCGGCGATGTCGTCGCGCTTCTGGCTGATGGGCAGGTCGGGGGGGTAGGTGACCTTGGGTGCGGCGGCGGCGCGGCGGGCGCGGCGCTGGCGCGAGCGGTCCAGGTCGTCGAACAGCCGCTGCAGGTTGCGGCCGTAGGGCTGGCCGTGGCGGTGGGACTGTTGAACCTTCCTCCACAGCCGATCGAGGGCGGGGCGATCGCGCCGCATGGCTTCGTGCAGGGGCGGCGGGCCCGGGGGCAGCGGCGGGCGCGGGGTGTTTGGCGCGGGGTCAGGGGGGGCGGGTGGCACGGCGGTCAAAGTCTACGGACCGGCGGCCGGCGCGGGGTGGGCCCGGCGGCCGGCGACGTGGCTACGGATAAACCCGCGCTGACGGTGTTCTTGGCCCGGGAGCGGGAGCTGCTGCTTCTGCGGAGGCGGGCTTGCGGGCGGGCGGTTGCGGATTGCGCGGGTGGCGGTGGTGCGCAGGGCCCGCCCCGGGGGCTTTCGACTGGCGAAGGGGCGTTGCGGTTCGCACGTTTAGCCCCATGATGCAGTTCGTTTCGGATGAAGCGGGCGCGTCGTCGTCGGGTGACCGGGTGGCGTCGTACACGCACCTGGCGGCGGTCGTCCCCGCGGCGGTGGTGCCGGGGCTGGGCGTGGCGGGGGCCGCGGCAGCCTGGCTGGTGGGCCGGCGCTTCGGGGGGGCGGTGGACGCGCAGGGCCGCGCGGCCATGGACTTTCAGCTCACCCTGCTCTTGGCCGCGGGGGGGGGCTGGTCGGTGCTGGTGTGGGGCGGCGGTCTACCCCCGCCGGCGGTGGTGCCCTTGTTGCTTGCGGCGTACTTTCTCAGTGTGATCACGCCGATCTTTGCGGCCACGGCGACGTCGCGGGGTGAAGACTGGCGTTATCCGCTGAGTTTGAGGCTGCTGCAACGCGTGGGGGGCTGAGCGCTGGAGGGCGAGTGCGGCAGGCTGAGCGTGCGGCGGAGCGGCGGGGGGCCGGCGGCGGGTTTGCGTAGACTCCGGCGTGCTCGACCGCCACCCGCACGGGGACCTCCGCATGCCGACCGCCCGCCGTTTGTTTTTCGTGTTCGCCGCCGTTGGGGCTCTGTGGGCCGGCTTGTTCGTCGCCCCGGTGGTGGGCGCGGCGCCGCTTGACCGCGAGGTGGTGCGGGCGGGCGTGTCGGTCGCTCGCCCGCCCAATATCGTCTACATCCTCGTCGATGACCTGAGCGACTTCACCATGACGCCTTACGGGGCGACCGCGGTCACTTCGAGGCAGGGGCATTTTGGAAACGTGCCGCTGGCCATGCCCAACATCGACCGCCTGGCGGACGGCGGGGTGCGCTGCACGCAGGCGTACGTCTATCCCATCTGTGAGCCGTCGCGCGTCGCGATCCTCACGGGCATGCACAACGGGCGGAACTTCATCGCGCCCAAGGCCATCCACGCGTCGCAGATCACCGTCAGCGACGTGTTCAAACGGGCGGGCTACGCCACGGGCATGTTCGGCAAGTGGAAGCAGACCCGCGGCACGCCCGAGCATCCGGCCGAAACCTATATCGACCGTTTTGGCTGGGACGACTGGCTGTGTTTCGACGTGACCGGCGAGGGAAGCCGCTTCCTGGACCCGGTGCTGTGGGAAAACGGCCAGCCGCGGCACTACACGGAGGATGACCGCGATCCGCAGACGGGCCGGCGCTGGTACGGACCGGACGTGTGCAACCGCGCGGCGTTGCGCTTCATCGACGAGAACAAGGACCGGCCGTTCTTTCTTTACTACCCCATGATCCTGGTCCACGACGAGCACACGCCCACGCCCGACACCGTGCCCGCCTCGGCCTACGACAACTTCGATCTGACGGCCGACTACCCCGACGGCGCGATGCAGGGCGACGCGCGGCAGTACTTCCCCGACATGCTGGCCTACATGGACAAGCTGATCGGCCAGGTCGTCGACCGCCTGGACGAATTAGGCCTGCGCGACAACACCCTGATCGTGCTGCAGGGCGACAACGGCACCAAGGCCGTGTTTGCGGCGGTGCGCCCCGCGGGCGCCGACATCGCCGGGGGCAAGGGCCACAGCCGTTTTACCGGCGAGCGCGTCGGCCTGATCTTCAGCCAGCCCGGCACCGTGCCCGCGGGCACCACCGACGCGCCGCGCGTGTACCGCGGGCTGGTGGACGCGGTGGACATCTACCCCACCTTGGCCCACGCCGCGGGTATCGCCGTGCCCAACGCCGACCGCATCGACGGCGTGAGCGTGTGGCCGCAGGTCGCCGGGTCTGCCGCCGAGCCGCGGCGGCGGGCGATTTACAAGTGGTACAACGGCAACCGCACGATCCGCGATCTGGATCGGAAGATCGAGTTTGCGCATACCGCGGATTTCAAACGGTATGCGCCGCACGGTGTTTTTCCCGAAGGCCGGTTTTTTGATCTGCGCATTGACCCGTGGGAACGCGCGGGCGCCTTCGGCGAGAACGCGGGCTGGGAGAACGACTACCACCACGGCCTGGACGTGACGCGGCTAAACGCCGAGCAGCGTGCGGCCTACCGGATGCTGGGCGACGTGCTGAAGCAGAAGCGTTATGTCGCGGTGGAGTCGCTGACGATCGGCGGTGTCCCCGCCGGCGGGCGTGGGCTGGAGCTGAGGCTGTCGGTCGGAGACGCGCACGCGCTCGCGTGCGCAGTGGCACCCGCCAACGCTACCCGTAACAACGTGGTGTGGGAGTCCAGCGACCCGGCGGTGGCCAGCGTGAACAAGTTTGGCGAGGTCACCGCGCACGCCGCGGGCACGGTCGAAATCGTCGTCTACGCGTGGGACGACGCCGACCCGGTGGCCAACGGCAAGGCGCCCGCGTACCGCCGCGACGGGCTGAGCGACCGGCTGCGGGTGACGATCGCGCCCTGATCGGGGCCTTGGCCGTGCGGTACGCGCGCGAGCAGGGCTTGGGCCTCAAGCGGTTGCCGCTGGGGGTGAACGCGTGCAAAATTGGCTATCGTCAAGAAAGCCCATGAGGACGAGAAGAAAATGTAAATCCTGAAACATCCCACAGACAGCCGAACAGCTAGAACAGAGAGAGAGTATGAATTGATCGACTGACGCTCACTCC
>CALLPP010000167.1 GCA_938015655.1 uncultured Algisphaera sp. | reverse complement strand
ATCGACAGCCCGGCGAAGTGCACCAGCATTTCATCGAGCTTGAACGGATCAACGTAGCCGTCGGGCAAGAGCGCAATCAACTGGTCTAGGCTGATGATGCCATGGCGTTTGCCGGCTTCAATCAGTTCGATTACGGCGGGATGAATGGGGTCAAGCATCAAAACGGGAGGCTCCGGTTTCGGACGGGGTGGCGGGTGAGCGGACGACGCGTCGGGCAGACAGGTCGTGGTCGCCAGGGTGATTAAACGGGGGGTCAGCGGCGGGGGCGAGGCATGCGGGCGGGGGAGGGGTGGTTGCGGCGGTGTTCGGCCAGCTGCTGGGCCAGGCGGACCGGGTCAGGCCCAGGCGGACCGTCTTGAGGCCCAAGGAGGGAACCGGCATGAAGGGCACGCCGGTCTTGTTCGTACTTCCATTCACGGTGACGCAGCAGCATGGCGTCCAAGGCGGCTTTCCAGGTCTCGTGCAGGTCACTCGGAGGGGGAGGCGCGGGGTCGGGCAACGCCGAGGGTTCGGCGACGGTGGCTTCGGGCCACTCGACGATCGCCTGGGCCAACACAGCCGACAATCGCATCTCGCCCTCGGCGGCGAAGTCCGCCAGCATGCCGGCGGGGGTCACAGCGCCCCCTTCCGCCAGCGTGTCGTACACACGCTGGTAAAGGCGGCCAAGGTCGGTATCCACAAAGTCGCTCGGCGCAAGGGCCTCATCAAGGCCGCGGCCATCGTCCAGGGTCGTCGCAAACAAGCCGTTGTAGCGCACCAACCCGGCGATGAACCGCCGTTCGGCGATCCGTTCCTTCTTCAGTCTAGACCGTGAACCTGGGTCCGCAACGCCAGTATCGACATAATTTTCATAGTTTTCGTCCTTATCAACACCCGGAAGCGGCTCGCTATCGGGCCCGGCGGGTGAAACCAAGCGCGTGCCATGATCGGCCCGAGTCTCGCCCGGGCCCGGCGAATGAACCACCTTCCGAGAAGAACGTGGACTACGTTCACGCAGGATCGTGTCCACCTCGTCTTCGCCGATCCGCAGCAACTCAGCCAACCGCCCCACCACCAACGAGCGGCGCAGCCGCCCGGTGCGGGCCAAGCCCAGATCCACCACCTGATTCAAAAACGCCTCGGCCACCCGTTGGCGGCCCGTCAGCGTCCCTTGGGCGTCCATTTTGGCCGCCGTGCGCTGGTGAGCAAACTCCAGGGCGTCAGCGGCCTGGGCCAGCACCGCGTTCCAAGCTTCCAGCCCGCCCGCCGCCAGCAGCTCGTCGGGGTCCCGCCCGCCGGGCAACACCGCCATCGACACGTCTAAGTCCCCGGTCAAAAACACCTCCACAGCCCGGTCTGCCGCCTTCTGGCCCGCCGCGTCGCCGTCCATCACCACGATCACGTGCTCGCAGTAGCGCCGCAGCACCCGCACGTGCTCGCCGGTCAGGGCCGTGCCCAGGGCCGCCACCACGTTGGTCGCCCCGGCCTGATGACAGGCGATCACGTCGGTGTAGCCCTCCACGATCACCGCGGTTTTGGTGTCGATGATCGGCTTTTTGGCCGCGTGTAGGCCGTACAGCGTGGCCGACTTGTTAAACAGCGGCGTCTCGGGCGAGTTGAGGTACTTCGGCTCGTCGTCGGCGCTCAGCACCCGGCCGCCGAAGGCGATGGGCCGGCCCAGGGCGTCCAAAATCGGGAACACCAGCCGGTGCCGTAGAAAATCGAAGTGCCCCGCGCCGCTGCTGTTCCCCCCCGCGTTGCGGGCCTTGATGACCTGGGCCAGCTCAAAATCCGCCTTGGCCCAGCCCTTGGCGTCGATGGTTTTCACCAGCCCGTCCCAGCCCTGGGGCGCGTAGCCCAGCTCGAAGGCCTCGATCATCTCCGCGGTCACCCCGCGTCCTTCCAGGTAGCTGCGGGCCTGAGCCCCGTGGGTCGCGTGGCCCAGCAGCATGCGGAAAAAAGCATGGGTTTTGCCGTTGGCATCGGCGATGCGCTTGCGTTCGGTGGGCTGGCCGGGGTCGGCCGCCGGCGCGCTGCCGGCGCCCGCGGGCCTGAACGGGGTCAGCTCCACCCCCGCCCGCTCGGCCAGCGCCTTGAGGGCCTCGATGAAGTCCATCTTGTGGAAGTTCATCATCCAGTCGAAGGCCGACCCGCCGGTGCCGCAAGGGAAGCACCAGTAGATCTGCTTGTCCGGGCTCACCCGCATCGACGGCTTGCTGTCGTCGTGAAACGGGCACTTGCCCACCCAGTCGCGCCCCTTGGGCTGCAGCGGGAGGTCGCTGCCGATCAGCTCCACCAGGTCGGTGGCCTCCAGCACGCGGTCGCGGTCGTTATTGGGTTGAAAAGCCATCGCCCAGGCTCCTTTCTGCCGATCGTACGCCGCCCGACAACCCGGAGACATAAAACAGGCCCGCCGAAAAGCGGGCCGTCAGCCGTGACCTTGAAACCGAAGGGTGCCCGCATCCGTGCGCCAGCCTTAACCGCCAACCCGCGCTTACGCGTCGGGATTGTACGCGTACTTCCGCTTCAGCGGCTTGGTGACCATGCCGTTGCGGATGGCCTTGGCCGCCACCTTAATACGCTTCACGCTGCCGTTTTCCTGAAGCGCGTTGACGGTGTGCAGGTTGGGCTTGAAGGTCCGCTTGGTCTTGCCGGTGATCTTGGTACCGACACCACCGAGGTACTTCTTTTTACCGCGGAGGGTGTACTTGAAGCCGGTGGAAGTCCGGCGGCCGGTAAGTTCGCAAACACGTGGCATGGTGGGCTCGGGGCTAAGCGTTTGAGCGGGTCAGACAGCGAGGCTCCCGCCGGGGCGGCGAGCCGAGTCCCATACGCTACTCACAAACCGCCGGCGGATCAAGCCGCCTGCCCCCCCCGCGGCCGGGTGCTGCGGGGGGGCAGAAGGCAACACAATCACTCGCCCACCGCCAGATCGACCCCCAGCGTCTGCCCCTCTGCAAGCGTCAGACGCCGGTCCAGCCGCACCTCCACCCGCGTGCCCTGCTGCGTAAAGCTGCTGGCCAGGGCCGTGCCGTCCCGGGTCACGGCCACCGCCTTGACGGTCGCCCCCGGGGCCAGCTCGAAGGCCAAGGTTTCCAGTTGCACCCGGCCCCAGCGAACCTCGATGCTCTGGCGCTGCCCCGCGTCGTCGCGGGTCTGGGCCATCGACCCCCAGCCCTCGGCCCCGCTAAAGAACCCGCGGAAGTCCCCGGGGCTGAGCCGGGGCGCGAAGCCCAGGTGCCCCGCCGGGCCGTTGTACTCAAAACCGGTTGCGGCCAGCATCACGCCCCACGACGACATCGCGCGGGAGTAGTGGTCGCCCCCCTCGATTTCGCACCACGGGTTGTTGCTGGCCCCGTCATACCGCTGGTGCACGCCGTAAGCAATGCTCAGGCCTTCCTGCAACAGCCCCTCCCAGATCATGCCCGAGGCCGCCTGGTACTCATAACCCGTCCAGGGGTCTTCGTTTTGGTGGATCACGTTGGGCGGCGGGTCGCCCTTCGGAAAGCTGCAGCCCACCAGCCCCGACTCACCCGGGTGGGCCAAAAGAATAAACCGTTTTTTCCGCTTGGCGTACACCGTCGCCATGTCGGGCGTCCAGTTGTACTTGTAAACGCTGGCCAGCGCCGTCCGCACCCGGTCCACCGGGTACAGGTAACCCAGCCCCAGCTGGTGGGCCCAGTTCTGGCCGAACATTTGGTCCGAAAGGCACCCGTCGCCGAACGACCGGCCCGCGCCGTCTTTGGACAGCGCGCCCTTGGGCGCCGGCGAGTAGGCGTGGATGAAATACTCACCGCCCCAGAGGTTCTCCAGCGTCCACTGCCGCCCCGACGCAAACAACGCTTCGCAGCGTTCGGCAAACACCGGGTCGTTCTGCCGCGTGGCCATCTCTTGGCCCGCCCGCAGCGCCGCGAGGTACAGCGACCCGGTAAACGTGTTGGGCCCCCAACCCAGGCTGTCGGTGAAGTGCTGCATGCCTTCAAGAATGCCGTTGGTCGGACCGTGGCGGCCGTCCCGCTCGATCAGGTACTCCACCGAGCGCTTGATCCGCGACCAGTGATCGTCCAAAAACCCGTTGTCGGCCGACACCAGGTGTTCGCGGTAGGCCTTGAGCACGTAGCCCGCCTGGGCGTCGGGAATGTAGCCCCAGTTCTTAAACGACTCGCTGTTGTCGTTGTAGCCCCGGAAGTTGATCCGGCCCGAAGGCTTCCACGCCACCTGCGGGTCGAAGTCCTGCATGCTGCGCACCGACCGTTCTAACGAAGGGAACCACCGCGCCGGGCCCTGAGCGTAGTTCCACACGTGGCCGCAGGTGCCGATGCAGAACCCCACCCCCTCCCACGAATAAAAACGCCCGCTCTTCCACCACTCCACCGTGGCCGATGCCAGCGTCGACAGTGACATCGACGAACGCTGCACCATCCAATACGGAAGCGTGGTGTCCAAGTAGAGCGTGTCGCGGAACCGGCGGGTGCGCTCCAGCAGCGGCACCGCGTCCCGGCTCAGCTGGGCCGCCACGTCTTGGGCGTCGCGGAACCAGTTGGCGTACATCCGCCCCACCTGCCCCGGAGCGCCCTTGTTGGTGTTGATCAGGTTCGGGAAGTGCCAGGTCACCGCGAAGGTGGCCGACCGGCTCTCCCCGGGCTCCAGGCGGAAGCTGCGGCGCACCGAGCCCACCGCGCCCGCACTGATCGCGTGCAGCTGCGTCTGGGCCGAGCCTTGCGACGCGCTGCCTAGTGTCGCCACCAACTCTTGCGAACCGCCGCCGGTGCCCACCACCACCGGCCCGTCCAGGCCGTCGCCGGCGTCCATGGCCACCAGGGTCATGTCCCCGAAGCCCGCCCGCCAGCGCGGCAGCGGCGCCTCACCCTCGGGGTTGTGGCTGTGCTGGGCCAAGTCGTCCAGCAGCAGGTCTTGCTGCGGGTTCTGGTCGTCCACCCGGATCTGCGCCGCACGGCCGATCAGGTCCCGGACCTCCCACGAACGCACGGCCAACTTGGGGCTGGTGCCGCCCCGGGCCGACCGCACCACCTCGCCGTCCACCAGCAGAACCACCCGCGGTTCGGGCCCGTTGACCCAGCGTGCCCGGCGCACGCCCCCCAGGCGAAAGCCCAGGTAGGGCTCGCGGATCTCAAAGGGCTCGGATGTCAGCGTGCCCAAGGCCTCGGGGTCCTCAGCCCCCGAACAGAGCACGTGCTCGCCCACAAAGTTTTTCACGCCCTTCAGGTAGGCCGCACGCTCGCCGGTCATCCGCGACGCGGTGGGCCCGAAGGCCGTGCCCCGGGCCACCCACTTGTCTAGGCTGCCGCTGCCCTGGGTCGTGCCGTCGGCCCCGACCACCGGGGTCTCAAAGTCGTCGATCGGCGCCACCCGCGGGGCGTCATCCGCCGGCGTCGTAGCGCCGTCGGCGCCCACCAGGTCCATCACCACCCCCGCGTAGCCCTCGCCCGAACAGGGCGCAATGCGACGGCGGGCCTTCGTGCTGTCATCGGCCTCGGGCAGCGCCCCGTGCTCCAGCCAGCCCGCCAGGTCCACATCTACGGCCACCGCGGTCGGGTTGGTCAACGTGTACCGCAGCACCGTGGCGGGGTGGCCGGACATCCGCGCGTCCAGCGGGCTGTAAGGCGTTAGCACCTCGGCGTCCACGTGCAGCGGAAAGCCCTCGTCTTTCGGTTTGCGATAGCGGATCGTGGCGATCGGGTACTCACCGACAAACTCGATCCCGTCAAATCCCTCGTCGCTCAGCCGCAGCGTCACCGGCTCGCCCCCCGCCGGGGTCGCGGCCACCGCGAAGCCCTGATCCAACCGGCTGGGCGGCCGATAGGTCCGGTACCCGGCCACCGGGTCTTTCTTGCGGAACCAAGTGACCTTTTTCTCGTTGAAGATCCACCAGCGAGCCAGCGTGCCGTCCCCGCGGACGTAGAGCTGCCCCGTGCCGATGCCCCCGCACGGCATGCCGATGGTCAGCCGCTCGTCTCCGCGGTACACCTTCTGTTCGCCCCGCGCAAACATCGCCGCCACGGTTTCTTCCGACAGGTTTTTGTTTGCGGGGATGTAGTGCTGCCCCCAGCCACACGGGGCCACCAACGCCAACGCGGAGCACAGCCCCACGCCGAGTAGCAAACGCCAACCCGCGTGCATACCCCCGGTGAGCCCGTTTCTTATTTGTCGCAGACCAAAAGGCATCAATGAAACTCCAGGTTCTGATGAAAAACGCAAATACGGTGCAGAGGCTGACACGCCAAGGCCTATCGACGGGCCCCGCCCCCAAAACGCTCACCGGGGATCCAAGACGATACCCGACCTATATTCTCCTGGCCGCTGCCATCCTGCTGCCGCAAGCCTAGCCCCCCGCCCCGCCCTCCGGGCCCCTACATCGAGCCGCCACCATCGAGACCGGAAAACGCGAACAACTCGCCGTCGCAGAAGAACGCGCCGTACTCGTCGCCTGCCTCATCCCCGACCTGGAGGTCAACCCCCACGACCCCTTGGACGAGCTGCGATCACTCACCAAAACCGCCGGCGCCCTGCCCGTCGCCGAGATGCTGCAGAAGCGTCAGAAGCCCTCGGTCAAGAGCTTCATCGGCAAAGGCAAGGTGCGTGAGCTCGCCGAGCTGGTGAAGCTGCACGAGGCCCAGGTGGTCATCTTTGAGAACGACCTGAGCCCGGCCCAGATCGGCAACATCGAAAAAGTCTGCGAAGTCAAGGTGCTGGACCGCAGCGAGCTGATCTTAGACATCTTCGCGGGCCGGGCCCAGACCGTCGAGTCGCGCCTGCAGGTCGAGATCGCCCAGCTCGAATACACCTACCCCCGCCTCCGCGCGATGTGGAGCCACCTCGAACGCATCGCCGGCGGCGGCGTGGGCACCCGCGGCCCGGGCGAGCAGCAGCTCGAGATCGACCGCCGCATCGTGCAGCGTAAAAAATCGCAGCTACGCAAAGAACTCACCGAGCTGCAGAAACGCAAAACCCGCGAGGTGCAAGCCCGCAACAAAGGCCACTTCACCGTCGGCATCGTGGGCTACACCAACGCCGGCAAGTCCACCCTGTTCAACACCGTGACCGACGCCGGCGTGCTGGCCGAAGACAAGCTCTTTGCCACCCTGGGCACCCGCACCCGTGAGTGGGCCTTGGGCCAGGGCGACGCGGTCATGCTCAGCGACACCGTCGGCTTCGTCCGCAACCTGCCCCACCTGCTGGTGGCCAGCTTCAAAGCCACGCTCGAAGAAGCCGTGCACAGCCAGCTGCTGCTGATCGTGCTGGACGTCTCGGACCCGCACTGCCAGCGGCAGCTGCGCACCGTCAACCAGGTGCTCGACGAGATCGGCGCTACCGACCAGCCGCGCCTGCTGCTGCTGAACAAAACCGACAAGGTGGACCACAACGCCGACCTGCTGATCCTCCAGAAAGAACAGCCCGACGCCCTGCCCATCTCCGCGGTCACCGGTGAGGGCCTGGACACCCTGGTCCAGCGGGTGCGTGAACACCTGCACGGCGGCGTACAAACGCTCACCTTGAATCTGGCCCAGGCGGACGGCAAGGGGCTCACCTACCTGGAAAACCGCGCCCAGGTTCTGGGCCGTGCCTACGAAGGCGACCGCGTCAAGATGACCGTCAACATCGGCACCCGCCAGCTCGACGAGCTGCGGGCGATGGGCGGGAGCCTGATCGAACCCCAAGCCCCCGCGGCCGGCGGCGGCTGGGGGCGCTAGCCCGCCGGGCCGGCTTGCCGACCGCCGCTTTGAGGCCCGCCGGGCCGCGTTTTCTGGTTCTTCCGCGATCTTAGTGGCAGAATCCGCCGCCCAAGGCAACGCTTCGCTTCACCACCAAGACACAGGGGGCACAGAGCAAGACAGGGGAGGCTGGCCTGGATGGCCTTACCTTGCGCCGTGTCTCGGTGCACGCCGCGAATGCCCTCGCTTCAGCTAAAAGTCGCGGAAGATTCAGCCGTGCAAGGCACGTCTGTTCCGTGTACTGCGTGGATGAGCGATGCGGCCTCTGAGATGCTCTTTACGACCACCAAAATCTCGGAGGAAACCGTTCTTTCAAGGCGCTGCGTCAAAAAGAGCACCTACAAGCCCGACCGCAAGAAATACTCCATCAGCTCGTGCCCGCGGTCGATGTGCAGGTCCGAGTCGTTTGCGTGAGCCTCACTAAAGGTGCGTTGCAAAACGCTTTTCACATTCGCCCCGGCCATCAAAAACGGCACCGGCGTGGGGTCGTGTTTGCGGGTGTTCACCAGCGTGTAGTGGTCGGGCAGCACCAGCATGCGCCAGCCGCAGTCGGCGGCAGGCCCCGCCGCGCCGTAGCGTTCTTCGAGCGCCGCGTGCACCGGGCCCACCACGTGCTCGTCGATGGCCCCCACCGCCGCCACCTTGGTCGCCGGGTCCGCGGCGTGGCCCGCCTCGTCGGGCGCCTCGACGTGGATGCACACCACGTCGTAGTCGTCCAGCGCGTCGATGCCGTGCCGCCCCGCCGCCGCGTAGTCGTTGTCGTGGTAGCTGGTCTGGCCCGGCACATCCAGCCGGTCCCACCCAATAAACGCGCTGATGCCCGCCAGCAGGTCCACCGCCGTGATCATCGCGCCCTTGAGCCCGTACTTCTCTTCGTAGGACGGCATGCTGGGACGCTGGCCCTGTCCCCACGGCCAGAAGTGCGTCGCGGGAAGCTCGCCCATCTCCGCCCGCGTGGCGTTGATTTCGTGATCGGCCAAAGCCACCTCGCTCTCGGCGATGATCTGGTTGAGCAGCTTGGCGTGCGCGCCGCCCACCGGCAGGTGCTTGCGGATCGGCTCGCCCGGAATGTCGTGGGGCGCGGTGGTGGCCAGCTCGCTCCAGTCACGCTGGCCGCTGCGGTCCACCATGATGTTGCGGTAGCTCACGCCGGGGTACAGCGCGACGCCCGGCAGCTCGGCGTGCTCGGCAAAGTCGCCCAGCAGGCGGCGGCTCTCGTTGCTGCCGATGTGCCCGGCCGAGTGGTCCTGCATCAGCCCGTCGATCACCGTCACCAGATTGACGCGGAAGATCCAGTCGCTGGGGCTCATCTCGATGCCCAGCGCCGCGGCCTCCAGCGGGGCCCGGCCGCGGTGGTACTTCACCGGGTCGTAACCCAGCAACGACATGGTGCACACGTCAGATCCGCAGGGCATGCCTTTGGGCGTGGTCACCGCGGTCCCCTGCCGCCCCAGCGCGGCTAACCGGTCAAGGTTGGGAGTGTGGGCCGCTTCAAAAGGCGTCCGGTCGCCCAGTTCCTCGAGGGGCTGATCGGCCGCGCCGTCGGGAATCACGATGACGTACTTCATGCGCTAGGGGTTGGGGGTTGGGAAATTAAAGGTAAGTTGCAACGCGGAGTATAGATGGCCGCGGCGAAGCCGCGCGCAAACGAGCGATGAAAGCGAGCAGACGGCGGAGCCCCAGCCCCTAGACTCATAAATGCTCACATTAGAAACTGATCGGCACGCCTTCAGCCTTCCACTTGTCCAGCAGTAGGCTCAGGCGGTCGGCTGCGGTCCCGATCCGCAGCACCGCGTCGTTGAAGTTGTCGTACAGCGCCGGGTCGTTCAGCGTTTTGCCCAGGGTGCCCTGCCCCCGGTTGGCTTTGGCCACCATCGCCTGGGCCTCGGACAACACGTCGGCCATGTCGTCCACCGCCGCCAGGGCGCGGGCCTTGACCTCTTCCACGCTGCGAGCCGCCTGGGCCAGCCCCGCCGACGCGTCGGCGGTCAACTTGCGGGCGTTGACTCCGGTGGCCGCGATGTCCTCGCGCAGCTGCGGGTCGTTCACCAGGCGGTCCAAGCCCGCGACCATCGACTCGACCTGCACCAGGCGTTCTTCCATCTGCGTGACAACGCGCACCGCCGCCCCCAACGGGCCCGGGGTTTGGGCGGAGGTTTCGCCCGCCAGAAAGGCGTTGACCTTAGCCCCCACGCCGCTCCACTCGTCGCTGAGCCGCGCGAAGTCCTCGCCCATCTGCCCAAAGTCACGACCCATCTGCTGAAAACCGTCGAAGGCGCTGTCCAGCGTCCCGGCCCCGCCCATGACCTTAGCCCCGCCATCGCGGGTCAAAAAATCGCCGATCGCCCCGCCATTTCGATTCACCACAAACTTCAGCGTCGAACTTCCGCCCAGTAGTTCACGCTCCACCACCACCCGTGCCGAGGTGGGGATGTCCACCGTGTCCTTGATCCGAGCCTTGACCAACACCCCCCCATCGAAGGGCTGGCGAAAGGCAATGGTCTCCACCTCGCCAACGTCGATGCCCGCGAGGTTCACGCGGCTGCCGGGGTTCACACTCGCCGCATCGTCCAGCTCGATCTGCACGTGATAACCGGTCTGTAGCACCCGCGGCAGGTAGCCAAAGATCAGCAGCAAAAACACCAGCCCCGCCAGCGCAAGCAGCACGGTGACGCCGACCATTAAGTTGCGTCCGCGTTCATTCATGGAAGGCACCAGAAGATTCGGGAGAAGAAACCGTTCCCAAGCGGCCCGGGTCCGCCACGTCGCCGCGGCGGCGGTTCTGCCCGGCGGGCCCCGGGACCCGCTCGAATCCGCGGCGGATCAGATCCAGATCGCGGTGGTCGGCCTGGCCCCGGATAAAACGCTGGACCAACTCGTTTTCACTCCGCAAAAACGCGTCTGGCGCATCGTCGGCGGCCACACGGCCATCGTAAAGAAGCACCATACGGTCGGCAATCTTCCGCGCGCTGTTCATGTCGTGGGTCACCACGATGCTGGTCATCCCTAGCCGGCGGGTCAGGTTAATGATCAGCTCGTTGATCACGTCCGACCGGATCGGGTCCAGCCCGGTGGTCGGCTCGTCGTAAAGCATGATCTCCGGCTCTAGCGCAATCGCGCGGGCCAGGGCCACCCGCTTCTGCTGACCGCCGGACATCTCGCTGGGCATCTTGTCTTGGGTCCGGGCCAGGCCCACCATGCTCAGCAACCGCTCCACCCGGGCGGCCCGGGCGGCGGCGTTGAGCGACGTGTGCGCCACCAGGGGGAAGGCGACGTTCTGCCCCACGCTCATCGAGTCAAACAGCGCCCCCAGCTGAAAAAGAAAACCCACCCGCTTGCGCACCCCAACCAGCTCACGCTCGTTCAAATTGTCTACCCGCTGCCCGCCCAGCGACACCGTGCCCGCGTCGGGCTGCAGCAGGCCCACGATGTGCTTGAGCATCACGCTCTTGCCCGTGCCCGACGGGCCCAGGACCACCGTGGTCTGCCCGGCGTAGATGTCCAGGTCTACCCCGTTGAGCACGGTGAGCGGTCCGAACCGCTTGTGGACTCCGCGGAGGCGGATCACCGCTTCGCTCGCGGGCGCAGGGCAAGCCCCCGGGGCCGGCCGCGGCGAGCCAGTGTCCTGCCCCGGCTGATCGGTCACCTCAGACAGGGTCAGTCTCCCAGGAAGAAGTCGCGGACCGCGTCCACCACCTCGTCCTGCTCTTCGCGGGTCATTTCGGGGAACATCGGCAAGGCCAACAGCTCTGCCGAAGCCTTCTCGGCCACCGGCAAGCTACCCACGTGGTAACCCAGCGGCTCGAAGCAGGGCTGCAGGTGCAGCGGCCGCGGGTAATACACCCGCGTCCCCACGCCCAGTGCTTCCAAGTGCAGCCGCAGCGGCTCTCGGCCGCCGCTACGGACCCGCACCACGTACTGGTTGTACACCGGCGCGTAGTCGTCGGACTCAAACGGTGTGGTCAGCGGCAGCGGGCCCAGCAGCTTGTCATAGCGGGCCGCCAGCTCGCGCCGCCGCGCGGTCCACGCCTCCAGGTGCGGAAGCTTCACCGACAAGAACGCCGCCTGCAGGCCGTCGAGCCGGAAGGCCCCGCCCAGGTCGCGCACCACAAAATTTTTCTCCAGCCCATGCACGCGGCCGCGACGCAGCCGGTCTGCCAGGCCCGCATCGTTGGTCAGTACCGCCCCCGCGTCGCCCAGCGCCGCCAGGTTCTTGGTGGGGTAAAAGCTCAGCGTCGCCACGTCGCCGATCGCCCCCACCGTGCGGCCGCGGTAGCCCGCGCCGATCGCCATGTCGCAATCTTCAATCACCTTCAGGTCGTGCGCGGTAGCCACCTTGCGGATCGGGTCCAGATCGGCGGGCAGCCCGAAGATATGCGTGGGCAAAATCGCTCGCGTCTTGTCGGTGATCTTGCCCGGCAGGGTCTCGGGGTCCAGGTTGAATGTGCGCGGGTGGATGTCGGCGAACACCGGCGTGGCCCCCACCCGGGCGATCGACTCGGCCAGGTGCAGGTAGGCCAGCGACGTGGTGATGACCTCGTCGCCCGCGCCGATGCCCAAGGCCAGCAGCGCCAGCAGGATCGCGTCGTTACCGCTAGACACCCCCACCGCGTGCTCCACCCCACACGAGCGGGCCAGGACCTGCTCAAACGCCCTCACGTGCGGGCCCAAGATCAGTTGGCCGCTGGCCGACACCTCTTCGAAGGCCGCACGCAGTTCCGGCTCCAGGGCGGCGTGTTGACGGGTCAAGTCGGTCAGAGGCACGGGCATGGGGTGGAACTCGGCGGGGCGCGGTCGGACAGGGTCAAAACGAGACAAACGGTCAACCCCCGGGCGGCGAATCAGCATCCACCGACCCGGCAAAAGGATACGCCAGGGGCTGGCCACAAGAAAGCCCACTGCGCGGCCCAACGCTTGACAGAAACCACGTTCACAACGAGGCTCCTCGTAGAGGTGCTGTGGATCTCAATCGACCGCCGCCACCCCACCGCCCGCCGAGGGAACACCGCATGCCCGCATCCTCCGACCCTCCTTCCCTGAGCGTCTGCCCAGCGTGCCAGCAACCCTGCCTCTGGTCACCTCAGCGCGCAGGACGCCGTCTGCGCTGCGCGTGCGGCCAGATCTTCCGAATGCCCGACGCCGAAGGCGGCCCCATCGTGAGCGAAGCCGCGCCAGCCTCGCCCACCGGCCAACCCGCCCCACCCCCGGCTCCAACACGCGCCACGAAGCTCAAACGTGAGATCTACGAGGTAGATCTTCCCGACGACCTGCGGGATACCGCCGCCGCACAGACATCAAACGCCCCCGCCGACACCCAAGCCCCGAGCGCCAGCGCCACGACGGGCAAGTGCCATTCATGCAACATCCGCTTGAGGGCGGGCGCGGTGATCTGCCTCAACTGCGGTTTCAGCCTCACCCAAGGCGGCAAACTCAAAACACGGATCGACACCGAACCCGAGTCGCTCGCCACCGACACGCCACCCTCCCCCACAACCACCGGCATCACCAACAAGCGGCTGAAGCGTACCTTGAAACGGATCCGGGCCGAGGAAGCCGAACACGCCGAGCACCAAAAACACTCTCGTTTTCAAGAACACACCCTCCCGCTAATCTTCACCGCCGCGGGTGTGCTCGTGGCGGTGTTCAACGGCCTGGTCTTGGCCCAACCCTCTCAGAACACCGGGCTCACCGCCAACGAGCTGAGCTGGGGCCTGGGCGTCTCGCGAAGCCAGGCGGCCCTGACCTACTTCACCGGCGCCGCCACGCTCCTGGTCATCCAGATCCCGTGCCTGCTGGCGGGCCTGATGGCCTGCACCTCGCTGCTGGGCTCGGCCTTCGGCACCCTGAGCGTGGTACTCAAAAAACTACTCGCCCTCGCCGCCCTAGGCGGCTCGTGCTACCTGTCCATCAGCATGGGCGTCAACATCGTGATGTACGGTGCGGGCTTACTGGGGGGCACCTTCACCATCAGCGTCGCCATCGCCATGTTCTGGGTACTCGCGGTGCAGCTGTTCGACGACCTGAAAGTCTTCGAAACCATCGCCCTGTACCTCGCCATGTGCGTCATGCCCTTTTGCATCCTGCTGATCATCCAACTGGCCACGGCGGGCTAGAGCTCGATCGAGCGACCGTGCCCCTACGCATCACTCAAACGCCGCCCCGCCTCACCCTCAAGCCGCTGGGCCACCTCGTTCACCCACCCCGGGATGCGCTCGGCCCACGGCGAGTCCTTCACCGACGCCGCGATCGCCTCGGCGGGCACATCGCGCACTTCTCCCGCCTTGCGCCCCGGGAACCAGTGGTTCGCGTGGCCCATCATGTTGTAGCGCGACCGCCCGTAGGCCTCCAAATCCCAGCCCACCACCAGGCTCCGCAGCCACAGCATGATCGGCAGGTTCAAGTCGTGCGGCTCGTCGTAATGCTCGGGCACCCCGTCCCAGCTGAACGCCTCGGGGCTCGGTTCGCCGGTGGCCGTCGCCATCGCCTCGGCCAGTTTTTGCTCGATGGGCGGCAGCAGCGCCGCACGCTGGTCCAGCTTCGCCACCGACGACAACGCCAGGTCGTAGTCGCTCACCCGCGCCGCGCCCAGGCTCAACGTATGCACCGCCGGGTTGTTCAGCGTCCACAGATTGTTGAACTCAATCGGATGCAGTGGCGCGCACAGCCCCGTCAGCTTCGGCGGCGCGTCGTACAGCTGCCCCCCTTTGTCGCTGGGGCTAATGATGAACACCCCCATATCCCGGGCGGCCGCCGCCGCCACCGCCGCGGCGTTGCGCTGAAAGATGTAGTAGTAGTGCAGGTTCACGTAGTCGAACCCGCCGTCGGTTTCGGTGTGGATCGCGTCCAAAAGCTGCTTCAGCGGCGCGTGCGTGCTAAAGCCCACGTGCCGCACCTTCCCCAAGCGTTGCAGCTCGCGGGCCGCCGCCAGGCATCCCCCCCCCCGCCCCGGCTCGCCCACCGCCCAGCGCAGCGTCTCCTGATTATTCACCCCGTGCAGGCCCAAAAGATCCACGTGATCCAGCTGCAGCCGTTCCAACGACTCCAACACCTGAGCCGTGAACTGGTCCGGGTCTTCCGCGGGCGGCACCTTGGTCTGCACAATCAGCCGCTCGCGCGGCAGCCCCGGCAGCACCGCCCCCAGCATTCGCTCGCTGCAGCCGTAGCCCCGGGCCGTCTCAATGTGGCTCATCCCGTTCGCCAGCGCGTGGTCCAAGATCGCCGCCAGGTTCGCCTGCTTCGCCGGGTCCACCTCCGCCAGCGGCTTCTCTGCGCCGTCCTGAAAGCGCATCCCCCCAGTCGAAATCACCGGCATCTGAATCTCGGTGCGGCCAAAACGTCGGTACTGCATGGTTCGGTGAATCCAGGTGGGAGTGGACGGCTTGATACGCGTCGGCCACCTATGGCGGCCACACGGAGGTGCCATGCTAGCCCCCATCCCGCCGTGATTGGATCCCACCAAGGCAATGGAAAAAAAAGGCCCCCGCGCCCCACGTTCACCGCGGCGTTCTCTCCGGTTCCCGCTTCGTTCCGCGGTCTTTCCTGCGGTTTTCCCGCTCTAGAAACCCGCCCAAGACATTGACCAGGGTGCTGCCCAGGTTCTCTTCTTTCAGCCCGTCCAGCACGCTGCCCATCTCCACCACCGGGGCATCCAGCGGCCCGGCGATCCGCACGCCTTGAGCCACTAGAGCCCGCAGCAGCGGGTCACGCTCGATCTCCCGCCCCCCCGGGACCAGCCGCACGTCCAGCCGCCCCGCGGTCATGTCCATCAGCCCCTGAAACGTCAGCGTCACGTCGTCCAGTCGAAAATGCTGAGGCGCGTACCGAAAAATTCCGCCGTCGATCGCAAGCTCGATGAGCCGCACGTCCAGGTCGTACAGCGAAGCCTGCTTTAACACCCCGAACTTCTGGAGTTGCTGAGCAACCCCCACAAACGGCTCGCGTGTGGGCAGCACCGACACGGTCCCCACGTCCAACCGCATCCGCGCATTGATCTGAGACCAATCAAACCCCCGCGAACCCATGGAAAACCCTGCAGGATCCAGGGTCACCCGCAGCGGACGCACCGCCGACACCACCGCCGGCATCAAAATCGGGTTCACCAGCCGAGTAAACTTGTCTGAGAGTTCCGGGGTCTGCACCAACGACAACGACGCTTCCTCGGCCAGTCGCAGGGTGGTTCCGTCGTCGATAAGGCTCAGTGCCGCGTTCGTGCCCGCCGCCGATTCGGCCCGCACCACCACACCGCCGCCGGCGGTGGGGGACCAGCCATTCAGGGCCACGGTCACCCCCGCGACATCGCCCAGCGCCGCCTTCAGAT
>CALLPP010000166.1 GCA_938015655.1 uncultured Algisphaera sp. | reverse complement strand
CTGGCATCTGTGCCCGATAAATGCACGGTTGGCAGCCGCCGCGGCACCCCGCCCCTCGACAATTACCTCGGCCCCGCCCATCACCCTCATCGCCCCTGCCCCCTCCGCCCCGACTTACACCATTAAAAGCGGCGAGAGCCTCAGCTCCATCGCCCTGGAACTCTACGGCAGTGGTAACCACTGGATCGAAATCGCCCAAGCCAACCCACTAGTCGATCCCGACCGCCTCAAAGTCGGCCAGATCATCAAACTCCCGGGCCCGGCGGGCACCACCCCCACCCTCCCGCCCCCCAGTACGCCCGACCTGGCCCCCGTCCCGGACCTGGGGCCCGGCACCCGATACACCATCAAAGAAAACGACACTCTCAGTGGTATTGCAAAGCAGTTTTACAACGCCGCCAGCAAGTGGCAACTCATCTACCAGGCCAACCGCCAGGCCATCGGCAGCGACCCGGGCCGCATGAAGCCGGGCACCGTGCTGATCATCCCCCCACCGGACAGCGGAGCACGCTAGCTGTTAGCCGTTACGGGAGTTGGAACATCGTGCCCATTGCTCGCCCGGACATCGAAGACGCCCCCTGGCTTCTACAACCCCGCCCCCTCGCCTACCTCACACCACGACGCCCACCCCACGTGAATCTTGCTAATTCCTAACCGCTAACGGCACTATGCGCATCCTCATCACCGGCGGCGCCGGCTTCATCGGCAGCAACTTGGCCCGCGCCGTTCAGCGCGACCAGCCCGACGCCGCACTGCTGGTGGTCGATGACTTCCGCAGCGGTCACTTTGCCAACCTCAGCGCCGAGGCCCGTGGCAGCACCCCGGGCTTCGCTTACCGCGGAGACGTGATCGCCGGCACCTTACACACCCTTGACCTCTCCGAGCTGCTCGAACGCTTCAACCCCGACGTCGTCTACCACCTGGCCAGCATCACCGATACCACCGTTACCGACCAGGCCGCCATGCTCCGCGACAACACGGATCCTTTCCGCAACCTGCTGGCCTGGGCCACCGCCGTGCCTGCGGGCCGCACCACCCCCCGCCGGCTGGTCTGGGCCAGCAGCGCCGCCACCTACGGGACCACCGCCAACGGCGCCACCCCCGACCGCCGCCCTTTCACCCTCGACGACGCGGGCACCCCGGCCAATGTCTACGGCTTCAGCAAATGGGTCATGGAAAACCTGCACCGCGCCGCATGCGCCGCGCACCCCCGGGCCCACCTCGTGGGCCTGCGCTACTTCAACGTCTTCGGCCCCGGTGAGCAGCACAAGGGAAAAATGGCCAGCATGATTCACCAGCTCGCGCAAGCCATGCTCCGCGGCGAGGCCCCGTGCATCTTCACCCCCGGCGATCAAGCTCGCGACCACGTCCACGTCGACGACGTCGTGGCGTGCACCCGCGCCGCGGCCCGTGCCACCGCCACCCCGGGCATCTACAACGTTGGCACCGGCTTTGCTACCTCGTTCAACGCCGTGGTCCAGGCCCTGCGCACCGCCATCGACTGCACCCACCCCACCCGCTACGTCCCCAACCCCTACACCTTTTACCAAGACTATACCTGCGCCGACCTCAGCCAGACCACCGCCAGCCTGGGCTGGGCGCCTCAGCACCCCACCAGCTCGGCCATCGCCCGGTACGCCGCAGAGTTGCGCGACCGTCACCACCCGCCCCACTGAACCCACGTTTCACCACCGCATCACGCAGACGCATCAATCCACTGGGCCCAGCCCAATCCAGAGCTATACTTAACTAAACACCGTGGACGAACCGCGGTGCGTGGTCGAATTTTTCAGGCACACATGCGCCCGGGCCTTATGGAACCTCAAGGGAGCAGGTTGGGACACGACAGTCACGCCGCCACGAGCGGACGGCTCGGATGATCCCGCGACGCGCCCACTTTAAATTGAGGTTCGGAGCTCATCCGCCTGCGACCCCGCACCGCGCTTCTTCCGTGACTTTTAGGTACCTCAGCGCCCGCACCGGACCGAAACGACCGCCCCAACAACCCTCCCGCCCGCGTCGCTAAACTGGCGACATGACGTCGCCTTCCGCCCCCTTGGACGCGCTCACCACGCAACTCGTCGCCGACTACCACTCCGACGACCGCACCGTCCACCTCGACGCCATCTTCCTGCCCAGCCGAGACAAGTGCATCCGGCTCGTCGAGCTCCTGCGTAAGCTCACCTTTCCCGGCTTTTTTGAAGATGAGCGGCTGACCTCCGGCAACGTCGCCGCCCGCACCGCCGACCTGCTCGGGCAGATCGACACCCTGCTCTACGGCCAGATCCGCCAGACCGAGCGCTACCTCCTTAACCAAAAAGGCCAGGCCCACGCCGGCGACGACTGCCCCGAGTGCGACGTCACCGCCCGCGAGAAAACCGACGCCTTCCTCGCCGCCGTGCCCGGCGTCCGCAAACTGCTGGCCACCGACGTGCAGGCCGCCTTCGACGGCGACCCCGCCGCCACCCACCCCGACGAAGCGGTCTTCTGCTACCCCGGCGTCGACGCCATCTTCATCCACCGCTACGCCCACCAGCTCTACAAGCTCGGTCTCCCCTTGCTGGCGCGCATCTTCAGCGAATACGCCCACAACGAAACCGGCATCGACATCCACCCCGGCGCCGAGATCGGCGAGAGCTTTTTCATCGACCACGGCACCGGCATCGTCATCGGCGAGACCGTCAATATCGGCGCCCACTGCAAGATTTACCAAGGCGTCACCCTCGGCGCCGTCTCCACCCGCGGCGGCCAAGACTGGCGCGGCATGAAACGCCACCCCACCCTCGAAGACAACGTCACCATCTACGGCAACGCCATCATCCTCGGCGGCACCACCCGTATCGGCGCCGGCGCCACGGTCAACGGCAGCGCCTTTGTCACCACCAGCGTGCCCGCGGGCCACACCGTCAGCGTCGAGCAGCCCGAGCTGAAGCTCAAACCCCCCAAGCCGTCGCGACGCAAGCCGCGAGAGGACGCCGGCAGGTGAGAGCGGTTCTGGCGAGGCGTCAGGCGTTAGGTGCTGGGCGTTAGCTAAAGCAAAAAACTCCGACTCCGAACGTCGCGTCTAAGTCGGCCGCCCCGCACGCAACACAGCCCCCGCAGCGACGCTGAGTCCTCAACCTAACGCCTAAGACCTAACGCTAACGCCTGCTCACCCCCCTCTAAGGCGCAAGCGACTCTCACGCTCCCGTCCCCAGAAACGACATGGAAACCGAACGCGTCACCGTCAACTTCAACCGGCCGATCCCGGTCTTCCCCCTGCCCGCCTGCGTGCTGCTGCCGCACGCCGCCGTACCGCTGCACATCTTTGAAGACCGCTACCGCGCCATGGTCCACGGCGCCCTCGACGGCCCGGGGCTCATCGCCATGGCCGTCTACGACCAAGACGCCCGCGACGGCCACAGCCTGCGCCCGGTCGTCTGCGTGGGCTACCTCGTGCAGCACGACCGCCTCGACGACGGCCGCTACCACATCCTCCTGCACGGCGTCTGCCGCGCCCGCGTCGTGGAAGAACTCGAACCCCACGACGACGGCTACCGCCTGGCCAAGCTCCAGCCCTTCGGCCTAGATCAGACCGCCACCGACGACGAGCCCCCCGCGCTCTCCGAAGTCCGCGAGCGCATCCGCACCCTGCTCAAAAACCCCAAGCTGCGCAAGCTCGGACCGGTCACCCAGATCGACGGCTGGCTCGAACCCAGCCTCCCCACCAGCGCGCTCATCGACCTGGTCACCCTCGCCGTCAGCCCCGACCCCGAGTCCCGCTACGCCTGCCTCGCTGAAGAAGAACCGCGCCGCCGCGGGGAAGCGTTGACGGGCATCCTGCTGGGCAAGAAGGGGGCGTAGTGGCTGGCCGCTAGCCGTTAGCTGTCAGCCGCTAGCAAGACGCAAGCGACCCGTCGCGCCGCAGGGGAGGGGAGGACGAACCTTCCGGTGAGCCCCCGTCGCATGGCTCTCGACCAACCGAGCGAAGAACGACCACCCGCACCCCGCCCCCACCGCGCCAGCGCTCTTGCTAACCCCTAACGGCTAATAACTAACGGCTACTCCCCCCCCCCCGCCCACCAACCCCATCGCCCCCATGTCC
>CALLPP010000165.1 GCA_938015655.1 uncultured Algisphaera sp. | reverse complement strand
GTCGAACCAGGCGGCGCGCTCGGCGGTTTCGCGGATCGCGCGGAAATCTGGCGTGGCGGGGCTGCGCTTCGAGGGGGACGAGATGAAGGTATTTGCTGACGACAGTTGACCGGCGCCCGTCGGCGCGCGTATGGTGGTTCTCAACGTTGTCCGCGTTCTGCGGATGACGTGCGAACACCACGATCCATGGACGCGGCCCATCCCTCACCACGAGGCAAGGAGCCCCCATGGACCCGAACGCCCTCACCCTGCTTCTGGATAACGACACGGTCCGCGCGTACCTGATGTCGGTCGCCGGCATCATGGCCGGCGCCAAGCTGCTGACGTCCGCGACCGCTTCGCTGTTTCCGAGGTGGGGCCGACCGCAGATCAAAAACGACCTGGTGGGTGATGGCGCCACGGTCACCACCGACGTGCGCGGCTTGTACCTCAAGCTCACCGCCGGGGCTTACTCGCTGGCACTCACCGTGCTGGCGTGGGCTACGGGCTTGCTGGTGGGCGAGCTCCCCGCGCTGGCGGGCACGGTGCTGGCGGGCTGGTGGATGAGCATGGGGCTGCACACGAGTTTGAAAATCGTCCCGATGTACCGGCGGCTTGCCGAGGCGTTGGAACGCGTCGTCGCGGGGCTGCGCTCGCCCACCCCGCTGGCCCTGGCCGGCGTGCTGGTGTTGTGTTCTGTCTCTTTGGCCGGCTGCGTGGGACCGCCAAACGTCCGCTACGAGTCCCCGGTGGGATCGGTGGCGGAGCAGGTTGACCGTCGCGCGGCATCGTATCTGGCGCTAGCTCACCGCATCGCCGCCGCGCGTGGCGGTGGCCTGATTGATGACGGGGCTTGGCCAGCGATACGAGCAGCCAACGCCGTGGTGGTGTCGCGCATCGATACGGCACGCGACCACGTCAACGCTGACCGGCTGGCGGAGGCCCGCCTGGCGTTGGACGCGCTAGATGCCTCCGCCGAGGTGGTGGAGGCTGCTGCGCTGGCCATCCTTCCCGCGCTGGCCTCGCCGGCACCCGCCGACCACCCCGACCCGATCGGCGCGCGCCGCGTGGCCGAACCCCCCGAAACCCGCCTGCTGGAGTAACCGTCATGAGTCCCGCCACCGCACTGCTGATCCAACACGGTGTCCCGATGGTCCTCGCTGGACTTTCTCAATTGCAGCGAAAGCGAGCGCTTGAGCAGATGCACACCGACGGCGTGCTGACCGACGAACAGCTCAAGTCTTACATGAACCAGTCCGTGGAAAAGCTGATCAAGGAAGACCCGATCGGCAACCAAGACTGACCCACGCCACCCCACGTCGCCCTCAACCCACCCGACACTATGACCCACGCCACCCCACGTCGCCCTCACTCGCTCATTTTCGCGGCCGCGACGGCGCTCGCGGTGCTCGCCCTGGCCCGGACGCCGTCGGTCGGCGAGACGGTCGAGCTTGACGTGCCTGTGGAGCTGCTTGAGCCGATGCGGGCGCTGGTTGAGCAGGCCGAGGCGCAGCTTGCCGAGCGAGAGGATCCCGCGCCCCCCCCCGTGGCCACCGGAAAGACCTGGCGGCCGGGCGAGCGGTTCGTGCTGGGGCAGGCGGCCAGCGCGGTGACGATTCTGGCGCAGGGCGCCAGCGACAAGCTGCCCGGCGGTTTCCGGGCCAACGTAGCGGCCGACGACGACATCTCGGACATGCTGGACTGGGCCCGGCCGGGGCCGCACTACGCGATCGTGGTGGGGCTGGATGGTGAGGTTCAGCGGCCGCCGTTTACCGTGCTGGCTGGGGTCTCCCAACCCGAGACTCCGCCGGCGGTCGATCCGCCCCAGCCCGTCGAGCCGCCCACGAACGGCCGCACGCTGACCCACGACGACGTGCAGGCGATGCTTGACCGCGGCGGGCGGGTGGAGCTCCCCGCCGGTGCGACCATCCGCACGACGGGGTTTGTGTTGCGGCGCCCGGGCACGACGGTGACCACGGCCGGCGACGGACCCCGGGCCCGGGTGGTGTTGCAGCTTGACGGCGCGGCCGGGTCTGCGTTTTCAGTGGTGGGGGACGATCGGACCAACATCGGCATCGACCGCCTGGACATCAGCGTGGAGGGTCGCGACGGCGGCCGGTTGCGCGCCACTGGTTTTACGAGCGTGGCCGCCGGCGCCCGCGGCCTGTTTGTCACCAACTGCGTGATCGCGGGTTTCGCTGACGGCGTGGTGATCCAGGGGCTCTATGAGGGCCAGGACTATCTCACCCGCGTGATCGCTCCGGTTGTGGATCCGGTGATCCGCGGCAATGTGATCCGCGACATCTACGCGGGGCACGGCTCTGGCCACTCTCAGGGGATCTTCGCCAACTCGACGATGGGCCTTCAGATCGCCGGGAACACGATCTACCGCACGGGCTGGGCTAGCGACCGCAACAGCGAGACCACGCCGGCGACGAAGTTCAACCAAGCGATTTATATTTACTCCACCTGCGTTGACACGCGAGTCACCGGCAACGTCGTGCTGCAAGCCTCCAGCCACGGCCTCCAGCTGCGCGGCGGCGGCTGGGCGACCGGCAACCACTTCGCGCAGAACCCCATGGGCGTCGCCGCCTACGGCGAGACGGTCGAGGTGTCGCGGAACGTCATCGACCGCTGCGGTGACATCAACGCTGCGAACCCGCGCGGGCTGGCGATCGAGCACAAGCTGGTGGGCGC
>CALLPP010000164.1 GCA_938015655.1 uncultured Algisphaera sp. | reverse complement strand
GCGGGGGAGCTGAGCAAGCGCCACGGGCCCCTGACGGTGTGCAGCCTGCCGTTGCGACGCGGCGACGAAGTGGTTGGCGTGGTGACATTGGAACGGCCGCTGGACGACCCGTTCACGGTCCAAGAGGTCAGTTTTTTGCGTATGGCCTGCGACCTGGTGACGCCGCGCCTGGTCGACTTGGGGGAGAGCGATCAGTGGTTTGGCGCCCGGTGGGCGCGCTCCGCTCGGCGGAGCGGCGCGGTGTTGGTCGGGGCCAAGCACACCTGGGCCAAGCTGTTGGCGGTGGCGCTGCTGATCGGGGCGCTGCTGCTGGTGGTGGTGCCGGGCACGGTACGGGTCGAGGCGCCCTTTAAGTTCCAGGCGGTGACGCGGCGCTCGATCCCGGCGCCGTTTGACGGTTATTTGCGGGCGGTGGAGGTGGGGCCTAACGACCCGGTGGCGTCGGGTGCGGTGCTGGCGGTGCTGGACACCGCCGAGTTGCGGGCGGAGCGTTCGCGTCTGGATGCAGAGCGGATCGCTTTTGAAAAAGAAGCCGCTCGGGCCGCCCGCGAAGACCAGCAGGTGGATCGGCAGATCGCCGAGGCCCGGCGAGACAACGTGGCGGCTCAGCTGGACTGGGTGGACTGGCAGATCGAGCACGCGGTGATCCGGGCCCCGCTGGGCGGCACGGTGGTGACTGGAGACCTGGCCCAGCAGCTGGGGGCGCCGGTGAACAAGGGTGACGTGCTCTTTGAGGTGGCTCCGCTTGATGCTTTGCTGGCCGAGCTGCTGGTGGACGACCACAAGATCAGCGACGTGCCGGGGGTGGGGGCGACCGGCTGGCTGGCGGCCGCGGCCCAGCCCGACGAGAAGCTTCCGTTTGTGGTGGAGGTCATCCACCCGATTGCGGAGGTGGTCGACGGGCGTAACATCTTCCGGGTGCGGGTGAAGCTCAACGCGTCGCGGCCGTGGGTACGACCGGGCATCGAGGGGGTGTCCAAGATCGATGCCTGGCAGGCCCCGATCGGCTGGGTGTGGACCCGCGACGCGGTGAACTGGGTGAGGATGAAGTTGTGGATTTGATGGGCCGCGTAGCGCGGCCAGCCGCTAGCCGTTAGCAAGAAGTCGCCGCGGTGCCGGCTGTGCCTGATTGTTTGAAGCTGCTCTAAGAACCTTGTTTTTTACGTCGAAGATATGAACCTCGCGCAGTTGTTTCTTGCTAGCGCCTAACGGCTAGCGGCTAACGGCTGCGACGCAAAGCGTCGCCCATGGCCATCGATCGCCCCACGTTTAACGAATCTTGGTACCGCGTCGCCGCGTTGGCGCCGCGGCTTCGTTCGTTGGTGCAGGTATTCCGGCAGCACTACCGCGGGCGGCTGTGGTACGTCTTCCGTGACCCGAGTAACAACCAGTTTTTCCGGGTTGATGAGTCGGGCTACCGTTTTGTGGCGATGCTGGACGGCCGGCGCACCGTCGCCGAGGCGTGGGATGCATGCAACGATCAGCTGGGCGATGCGGCGCCCACCCAGGGCGAGGCGATCCAGCTATTGGGCCAGCTGTACACCAGCAACCTGATCCACGCGGACCTGCCCGCGGACGCGATGGGCATGTTTGACCGTTACAAGAAGAGGATGGGCCGCGAGGTGCGCGGCTGGTTCATGAACATCATGTTCGCGCGGATCCCGCTTTATGACCCTGAGCGGCTTTTGAATCTGCTAGCCCCGGCCCTGGGCTGGATCTTCGGACCGGTGGGCGTGGCGCTGTGGGCGGTGCTGCTCGGGCTGGGGCTGTATGCCCTGACCGGTCGCAGCGAAGAGCTATTCGATCAGGGGCAGAATGTACTGAGCCCGGCGAACTTGCCGCTGCTGTACGTGATGTTCGCGGTGCTCAAGGCGTTGCACGAGCTGGGCCACGGCCTGGCGGTCAAGTATTTCGGAAAGCAGGAACGCGCCGCCAGCGAGGTACATACGGTGGGGCTGATGCTGATGGTGCTGACTCCGGTGCCCTATGTGGACGCGAGTAGCGCGTGGGCCTTCCGCAGCCGCTGGCGCCGGGCTTTTGTGGGGGCCGCGGGTATGTACGTCGAGCTGGCGGTGGCGGCGGTGGCGGCGGTGGTGTGGTCGCGCACCGGCGCACAGAGCACGGCCCACGTGCTGGCCTACAACGCCATGTTCGTGGCCGGGGTCAGCACGCTTCTGTTCAATGCCAACCCGCTGATCCGGTTTGACGGGTACTACATTTTGAGCGACCTGGCGGAGCTCCCCAATCTTTATCAACGCAGCAAGGATTATCTGCACTACTTGGTGAAGCGGTACGCCTACGGGGTGATCAACCCGCGTAATCCTGCGCATAGCCCCGGCGAGGCGGCTTGGTTTTTGACCTACGGCCTGGTGTCGGCGGTCTACCGTATCTTCCTGGGGGTCACCATCGTGCTGTTTGTGGCTGGGCAGCTGTTTTTCGTGGGCATGGTGATGGCGGGGGCTGCGTTGACGACGTTTTTGATCGTACCGTGGGTGAAGTGGGGCAAGTACCTGGCCGCCCACCAAGAGCTGTACCGCTGCCGCACGCGGGCGGTGCTGACTTCGGCGGGTGCCGTGGCGGTGGTACTGGCCCTGGCCGGCGGGGTGCCGGCGCCCGACCGCGACCGCGCTGCGGCCTTGGTGGAGCCGGCGCGCTTGGAGCGGATCTATGCCGGGGCCGAGGGGTTTGTAACCCGCGCCCAAACGTCGGGCGGAACGGTGGCGGCCGGCGCCGTGCTGGTGGAGGCGGAAAACCGGGCGCTGCGTGGCGAGCGGGCG
>CALLPP010000163.1 GCA_938015655.1 uncultured Algisphaera sp. | reverse complement strand
AGTTCAACTTTCGCACTCTACGCTGCTGCCGTGAATCCGGCATCCATGATCCGCATGACTTTCCGCGACCCCCGCCCAGAAAGCGGGGTCGCAGAAAGTACCTCGCAGATCGACTCTCGCCGCAGGGTCCGCAGCATGTCCGCGAATGAAGCGTGGTTGCATTGCCTGTACCACGGCCGGAGGATCGGCCGCCCGTGACGGTGCCCCAAGCATCGAACCGTAGCACGATCAGGCTATAGAGCCACAACGCCACCGGTGGTGACGGTCTTGCTGCGGCTGGACAGCTGCGGGGCGTGATGCAGCCCACGCCGAAGACCTTGGGGCCCCCGCCTGCGGGCCAGCGTGCGTCCAGGGCCAAACGGACGTTCTGGCCTTCGGGCAGCCGGCTTCTGATGATCCGGAAGACCGCAAGTCCGACGGTACCGACACCCCAGCGGTCGGAGGCAAAAAACGGTGGAACGCGCGGTGGTGCCTCTTGCCGGCGACCCCGGAAGCGACAAGCGTACCGGTCACGGTTCTGCGACCGGCGAAGCCCCATCCGGTGATGGTCGCCACGAACTTGGCGAAGCCCGGCCGCGAAAACTCTGTACTGAGCGACTGCACGAGGTTGACGAAAGACGGCGCAAGACGCATGGCGAGCCTCTTTGCTCAATGCCCCAGACTCTTCGGAAATCTGGAGGATTCCTAGGAGGCTTGTCTTGTGTACGGCGTTTAGAAAGACGCCGAAAAAGTGCGAAAATCGAACTAAGGCCCTCGGCCACCGGGGCTGCCCGCACCCACGGACCGATCAATAGAACAAGTGCCCGCGGCAGGATTCGAACCTGCGACCTGAGCTTTAGGAAAGCCCTGCTCTATCCAACTGAGCTACGCGGACGTGCGTACGAGTATCTCTTGCCCGGCGCCGGCTCGCAACGCTTGCCTACCAACGCCCACCGGCCCGGTCCAGCCGGGGCCGTCGCGAGGTAGCCACGGGGCGGCCAGTCATCTTTGAACCTTCGGCACCCAGGCCGTGGTCCGCCCACCCACCACGTCGAAATCGATTTCTTCGCCCCGGGCGGTGAGCGCGTCGGTGTTCTTGCCCCAACGGCGATGGAACAGCCACGTCCGTGGGAACCGGGTGTAGTCCGCCTCCCAGTCGCACGCCTTGCCCACCACGCGCTTGAGCGTGCGGCGCAGAGCCCGCACCTCCGCGTCGTTTAGCTCCGCCGCCGGCCGTTGGGGCGCAATTTTCGCCTGGTAGCACACCTCGTCGGCAATCCAGTTGCCCACCCCGGCCAAAAACGACTGGTTCAGCAGCAATGCCTTGATGGGCGTGCGCCGCCGCGCCAGCTGCTGAATGAACCAAGCCCACGGGGGCAGATCCAGATACGCGTCGGGGCCCAGTTCGCTCAGCGGCGGCTGGTTCGGCGGGTCGTCGCGCAACTTCACCCGGCCAAAACGGCGCGGGTCGGCGAACGCAAAAAATGACCCGTCATCGAGTTCAAGCTCGACCTTGGCGAACGCGGGGCGTTCGGTTGGCTCACGGTAGTGCGCAAACGATCCGGTCATGCCGAAGTGCCACAAAGGATGCGGGCCGCGGTCCAGCGTCCACCACATCTGCTTGCCGCGGCGGTGGCAGGCATCAACCCTCCGCCCGGTCAGCGCTGTGGTGAGCTTCCGCGGGCTCACGCCATCGATCACGATGCGCTCGTCGGCCTTGGCCCAGGCCGACACCACGCTGCGCCCCGCCACCGCACGCTCGGCCACACGCCGGCCCCAGCATTCAACTTCAGGCAGTTCGGGCATGTGGACGGCTCCAGGGTGAAACAGACGGCCGGCACCGGGGGGGGCGGCGCACTGAAACAGACCTTAGGCGTGGCCACCCCCGTGATCGTTATCGTGAGCCAGTGGATTCCACCCCCCCCCCTCTGACGTACGCCGTGGTCGGCACGGGCGCCCTGGGCGGCTATTACGGCGGCCGGCTTACCCAGGCTCACGGAGACCGCGTGGGCTTTTTGCTGCGCAGCGATTTTGAACACGTGCGGCGCCACGGCCTGCGGGTGGACAGCCCCACCGGAAACTTCCATCTGCCTCGGGTAACGTGTTTTGAATCGCCCGCCGCCGGGCCCCGGGTGGACGTGGCGTTGCTGTGTCTCAAAACCACCGGCAACACGCAGCTCGCCACTCTACTTCCGCCGCTACTTAAGCCCGATGGCGCGGTGCTGGTGCTGCAAAACGGCCTGGAACCCGAGCGCGACACCGCCGCGGTGGTGGGCCCGAACCGCACGCTCGGTGGCCTGTGTTTCCTCTGCGCGAACAAAGTAGGCCCCGGACACATCCGCCACCTCGACTACGGGCAAATCCGCGCGGGCGTGGCCGAACCTGCACCGCGTGCGACCGACGCACGGCCGCGGCTCGACATGATCGCCGCGGATTTCACCGCCGCGGGCCTGGACCTGCGGGTGATGGACGACCTGCGCTTGGCCCGCTGGCAGAAGCTGGTGTGGAACGTGCCGTTCAACGGGCTCTCGGTGGTGCTGAACCAGACCACAGACGTGATGATGGCCGACCCGGTCGTCCGGGCCCGCGTGGTGGCCCTAATGCACGAGGTGGTCGCCGCCGCCCGCGCCGCCGAGGGCAAAACCATCGCTCCGACCTTTGTACAAAAAATGCTGGACGACACCGCGAAGATGCCGCCCTACCGCACCAGCATGATGCTGGACGCCGACGCCGGCCGCCCGCTGGAGATCGAATCGATCGTCGGCGACCCGGTCCGCGCGGCGATCGCGGCGGGATGCGCGGTGCCGGAGATGGCGCGGCTTTACGAGCAGCTGCTGAGTCGCGGCGGCGGGGCCGCGAAATCGAAATGAAAAGAACAAAATATAAGAGAGCAAATGGAGACCCAGGCGTGAGGTCGGGCCAAGAGCACCCCGCACCGCCGCGGCCCCACCTCCCGATTCACTCCGGTTCCGCCGGCTTCATTCGTATTTCGATTTCTCTCGCCAGAGCGCAATCGCCTCGGGATACGTCAGGCATTCCTGCTCGAACACCCGCGCCGCGAGCGTCTCGGGCGTGTCGCCGGGCACCACCGGGCAGCGCCGCTGCAGCACCACCGGCCCGGTGTCGTAGGTGTTGTCGGCCACGTGGACCGTACAGCCGCTCTCGCGTTCGCCCGCCGCGATCACCGCCGCGTGCACGTGCCGGCCGTGCATGCCCTTGCCGCCAAACTTAGGCAGCAGGCTGGGGTGGATGTTCAGCACCCGACCGGCGAAGTCGTCGGGAATCACCAGCAAGCTCAGAAAGCCCGCCAGGCACACCAGGTCGGCGCCCACCGCACGCACCGCGCCAAACACCGCCGCGGAGTACGACGCCGCGTCTTCGTACAACCGACGTTCGAGCGTGATCGTCGGCAGGCCGCGGGCATCTGCCCGCCCCAACCCAACCGCCGCGGGGCCGGTGTTGCTGGCCAGCACAAGCCCAATCCGCGCGTCCAGTGTGCGGTCGTCGATCCGATCCACCAGGTTGAGCATGGTCGTGCCGCCGCCAGAAAGCAGGACTGCGAGCGTGGGGGTACGGGCGGGCATCCCGATATCATACCCGCCGCCATCCGCGTCATTAAGACATGCCCGCCCCGATGCGCAGCCCCTGCGTGCCATGCCCAACGCCCCCCTCTCCACCCCGGCGGTCACCCGCCTCGCCCCCTCGCCCACCGGGGCGCTGCACCTGGGCAACGCGCGCACGTTCCTCATTAACTGGGCACACGCCCGCCAGACCGGCGCCCGCATCCAGCTGCGGATCGACGACCTGGACGGGCCGCGAGTTAAAGCCGGCGCTGACCGCGGTGCGGTCGATGACCTGGCCTGGCTGGGGCTGGACTGGGACGGACCGCCCGTGCGGCAGACCGACGACCTCACGCCATACACCAAAGCGCTCGGCCGGCTAAAGCACGCGAACGCCACCTACCGCTGCCCCGCCACCCGTCGGGAGGTCATCGCCGCCGCCGCCGCGCCCCACGCCGGAGCCCACGACGTGCGCTACCCCGGCCTGTACCGCCCCGAAAACCACCCGCCGCCGATAGCCCCGGACACCCCCGCCGCCGTACGCCTGCGCGTCGGCCCCGGACCGGTTGCATTCACCGACGGTTTCGCCGGCCCCCAGTCGTTCAACGTGAATGCCACGGTGGGCGACTTTCTGGTGGCCACCAAGGCCGGCCTACCCGCATACCAGTTGGCGGTGGTGGTGGACGACCACCGCGCCCGCGTCACCGACGTGATCCGCGGCGACGACCTGCTGCCCTCCACCGCGCGGCAGCTGCTGGTCGCCCGGGCCCTGGGCCTGGCCCCACCCGCGCGCTACTTCCACGTGCCCCTGGTACTGGGCCCCGACGGCCACCGCCTGGCCAAGCGGCACGGCGACACCCGCGTGGCGGCCTACCGCGCTGCGGGCGTCGCGGCCGAACGTATCGTGGGTCTGCTGGCCCACACCTGCGGCCTGGCGGACCGCCCCGTGGTGTGGTCCGCCGCCGACTTCCGCGACGCGTTCGACTGGAAGCGTCTGCCGCCCTCTCCCTGCACCCTCACCCCCGAGCACGACGCATGGCTGCGACAGACTTCTTGAAACCCCTGCTCCTGCTGCTGACGCTTGTACTGGCCGGCTGCCCCTCAGCACCTAGCGGGCCCCACGCCGGGCTGCCCACCGAAAAGCTCGACCTCAACGGCCGGGCGATCACCGTCGAGCTGGCCCTGGACCGCGACTCTCGCCTGCAGGGGCTCAGCGATCGGGTGAGCCTCGACGACGACCGCGGCATGCTCTTCGTGTTCGCCCGCGAACAACCCCTGGCCTTCGTCATGCGCCGCTGCCATTTCGATATCGACATCGCCTTCATCGACGCCACCGGCACCGTCGTGGCCACCCACCAGATGGTCACCGAACCACCGGACCGCCCCGAAGCCCAACTCACCCCCTACGCCAGCGACGCGCCGGCCCTGATGGCGTTGGAACTCAACGCCGGCGGCCTCGAACGCTACGGCCTGACCACGGGAACCCGCCTGAACCTGCCTGTGCTCGATCTCAAACGCAGGGCGAAACGCTAGCGGTCGATCACGTTTAGATTTTTGGGGTTTGCTTACGGCACGCTTGCAGATCCAGCCCGCCGCGGCCGCCGGCGCCGCACGCATCCCAATCGCTCAAGCCGAGTGAGGCTTTCCCCGATAGCGCAATCGTTCCACCACCCCCGGCCGCGGCCGATTCGGGGCCGACGGCCGTCGGTCCGCAAAAGCACGCCGGCGGTTATCGGCAAAGCCCGGCACCGGCTCGGGCCAACCGCACACCCAACCTCCCCCCGCGTCGGTCGCGGAAACCACCAACGGTGCGGCCCACGAACGTCGATAAGCACCCTGCCCCCACCTCACCCCACGCAACGGGATCCCGTTTCATGCGCCAAGCGAGTGTTCTCTGGGTCACAGGCAACGATCACCACGCCTCCGCGTGGACCGACCGCGCCGAACGTCTGCTCGACCGCCTGCCCGCCCCCACACCCGCAGCACAACGCGTCACCGCGCACGATCTCATCGTCGACCCCGCCGCGTACCTGAACGGGATCAAAGCCGCGTGGCTGCTGGGAATCGACGACGACCAGCAGTACGAAGCCTTCGCCATCCTGCGCGACGCGGGCATCCCGGCCATGGTCACCCGGTCCGGCCGGCCGGTGCTGGGCCCCAGCGACGACGAAGGCCTCCTCAACTGCCCCGCCGACACCCCGGACCTCATCGCCGCCGCCGTACTCACCACCCTGCTCACCCAGTACCCGGTGCTCGCGGCACAGGCGGCCGAATCTCGAACCCTGACCGCCACCACCCGCGGCATGGCCGGGCAGTTCGACAAGATCGACGAAGAGCTGCGGATGGCCGTCAAAATCCAGCGTGAGTTTCTGCCTAAAACCCTGCCCACCCCCGCAGGCTTCGACTTCGGCACCCTGTGGCGCCCCGCCGGCTACGTGGGCGGCGACATCTACGACGTCGTCCAGCTCGACGACGAGCACCTGGGCGTGTTCATCGCCGACGCCGTGGGCCACGGCGTGCCCGCCGCGCTCATGACCATCTTCATCAAGCAGGCCACCCCGCTGCGCGAGATCACCCCCGGCGTGGGCGCCGGCTACCGCGTGGTGCCGCCTGGCGAGGCACTGGCCGCCCTCAACCGCGCCATGATCGAGCAAGACGCCGGCGCCGCGAGCCTGGGCACCGCCGCCTACGGCGTCATCCACCGGCCCACCCGCACCCTGCGCTACGCCAGCGCCGGCCACCCCGCCGCCGCCCTGCTCCGCCACGCCGGCGGCACCGAGTGGCTCGACCCCGAGGGGGCCATGCTCGGCGTTTTTCCCGACGAGGTCTTCCGCGAAACCCAGATCCAGCTCGGCCCGCAAGACCGCCTGCTCATGTACTCCGACGGGTTCGAAGTCGCCTTCCCCGGCTGCGGGGGCCGGGGCCGCCTGGCCAACGAGCACTACGCCCAAGAATTCGAGTCCATGCGGGGGCTCAGCCCAGAGGACGCCCTGGCCTTCCTCCGCGGGCGGCTGGACCAGCAAGCCGGCTCGCTGAATCAGCGTGACGATCTCACCGTCGTGCTCACCACCTGCCTGAAGGCCGCGGATACCCCCACTGCGCAGGCCGCTTAAACGACGGTCCAAGGGTTTCTTTTTGTACCTTTCAGGCGGCCTCTCAAACAACCGATAGGCCCCGCGGACCGCATCACGATTCCTCGCTTCTACCCCCGTTATGCCCCCCCGTTCTCCCCGCCCCGAATCCAACGCCCCAATCCCTGGCTCGAAGGTCACCCTCGACGTGCCCGGCGACGCGCTGCGGCAAATCGACCAGCTCGCCAGCGTGGTCGAGGGCATCAGCCGCGACGCCCAGTTCGAGGACGGACCCAACGCCCCCTGGCCAGGGACCACCGGCAGCTCCGCCTTCCACGAACTGCGTCTGCTCGAACAAGTCATCGACAACCTCTCGGTCCACACCGAGAACGATGAACTGCTGGCCGACGCCATGAGCGAGGTCGCCGCCCTGGTGGGCAGCGACGCGGTCTGGGTGGTCGAAGCGACATCCGACGGCGCCCTGGGCGTTGTACACGTCATGGGCGAACTGATCATCGGCGAGTCTGAGCTGCCGCGCGACGTCGCCCGCCTGTGCGAATCGCTCTACGATCGCCGCCGCGAGACCATCGACAAGCTCGAATACCAGATGCCCGACGGCGGCCTGCGGGTCGCCATGCCCCTACGGGTCAAAAAGACCTGGTTCGGCGCGATGGTGTTCACCACCCCCGCCAGCCCGCCAGTCGATCTGGCCGTCCGTGATCGCCTGCTCGCCTCAATCCTGCGCTTCCTGGCCATATCGATCGAAAACCGCCACTTCGTCGATTCGCTTACCGACATGATTGTCGAGACGGTCTGCGGCTTCTCACTCGCAATCGAATCGCGCGACGCCTACACCGGCGGACACGTGATGCGAGTCACCGCCTACGCCCTGGCCCTGGGCGAAAAAATGGGGCTGAGTGAAGACGAGCTCGCGATCTTGCGCCTGGGCGGCCTGCTGCACGACATCGGCAAAGTCGCCATCCCCGACAACATTCTCAACAAAACAACGCGCCTGACCGCCGTGGAACGCGACGTGATGCAGGCCCACCCGTCGGTCGGACACGTCATCCTCGACCGCATCCCACACCTGGACCGCGCCAACGAGATCGTCCGGCACCACCACGAACGCTGGGACGGCCGTGGCTACCCCGACCGGCTCGCCGGCGCCGAGACCCCGTTCCTCGCCCGCATCCTCTCGATCACCGATGCCTTCGACGCCATGACCAGCGACCGGCCCTACCGCTCGTGCCTGGCCTTCGACGCCGCGATGAACGAGATCCGCGATTGCGCCGGTTCCCAGTTCGACCCCGAACTCGCCGGCGTCTTTCTTACCCTGACCGACCAAGCGTTGGCCGCCGCCGAAGCCCGCATGCAGCGCTGGATGCATAGTCGCAACCACGGCGCCGGAGTCAACCTCGGCCAACTGGTCGCGATGAAGAAGCCCACGATTTGACGTTCAACATCGGGGCTGGGGACTGAGGATTGAGGACATTCAAGATGCAACGATCGCACACACGTCTCTAAAGGCATGCGATACGTGATGCTTGCTAACGGCTAACCGCTAGCGGCCAACGGCTTCCTCACCCCACCCCGCGTTCATCAGCAGCGCCGCACTGACCGTCGGCCGCACGGGCACCGCTCCGCCCCCCCGAGGCAGCACGGCGCCCATCCGCCGCACCGTCCGCACCACCGTCTTGGTCAGCACGTCCGCCTCCAGGTTCACCGCGTCGCCCACCGCCGCCGCACCCAGGGTGGTCCGCTCCAGCGTTTCGGGAATCAACGCCACCTCAATCCACGCCCCGTCCTCGGCCACCGCCGCCAGGGTCAGGCTCACCCCGTCAATCGTCACGCTGCCCCGCGGCACCATTGCGTCGCGCAGCTCGGCCGCGTCACCGCCCCCGGGCAGCTTCACCCGCACCCGCCAGTCGCCCGGTTCCCCCTGCACCCGCGCCACCGTGCCCACGCTATCCACGTGCCCCTGCACCACGTGCCCGCCCATCGGCTCGCCCGCGGCCAGCGCCGGCTCCAGGTTCACCCGCCCTCCGGCCTCCCTCCCGCCCAGGGTCGAGCGGTCCAGCGTCTGGGCGATCGCATCGAACACCAGCTCCTCGCCCGCCACGCCCGCCACGTCGTGCAGTGCCGTCAGGCACACCCCGCTCACGCACACCGAATCACCGCGCCGCGCCGGCACGCCGGGCCCCAGCGTACGCACCGTCAGCCGGGCCCCCGCGTCGCGCGGCTCAACCGCCACCAGCTCGCCCCGCTGCTTCACAATGCCGGTGAACATTCGAACCTCCAAACAGAACGAGCGCCCCGCCCGCACGGGCGAAGCCGCCCCCACTTTAGGTACCATTCCCGCTTCCTGTGGCCGCCGCGGCGGCCCCCACGCCCCGCTCCCCCAGCGCCCGGCTCCGACCCACCCAGTTCCAGGCCCCACCCTCCGCCATCCGCCATGATCTACCGAACCCACACCTGCGGCGCCCT
>CALLPP010000162.1 GCA_938015655.1 uncultured Algisphaera sp. | reverse complement strand
CTCGTGCGGCGTGGGTGAAAGTCGCGGCTCGGAACATGGCTTGGGTTTGTGCTTGCGACGGGCGATTTTGGCGCGGCCAATGAGCAAGTCCAAAGCCCCGCCCCAAGGACCAGGGGTCAAACCGCATGATTAGCTCCGGATGCCTCTCGACCCGAGCACGGCCGGCGTCGGGGGTGGGGTGAGTCATGGAAGTTCCCTCAGCTTCCGCTAATCATTTGCGGAATGACCCCGTCGTGGGGGATCGCGCGGGGTCGCGCCGAGGGGTGGCGAGGGTTTTCGAGAAGTCGGGTTTGTGTTGCCGGCATCGACTGGTAGGTGAGACTGGCCGTCAAGCGTGGACGTGGTCATTTCAAAAAAGTTCCACGCCGAGACGCTGGGCCGCGGAGCGGAGCCAAGGCAAGGAAAACCCCTCCGCCAACGCTTGCGTCCGCTGTCTTGCTCCGTGGCCTCGGGGTCTTGCACGTGGCTGTGGGCCGTGGCCGCAAAGTAAGCGGCACGTCGGCGAACCCCTGGCACTCAACTCGGTGCCTGGCACGTGGCCAGGTCGCGCATGCCCGGTAGTTTCGCGTGCGCCGCGCAGCCCCACTCAACTCGCGAGCGCAGCGAGCCCACGGACTTGGGGTTGTGCGACAAAGGCTACGGAGCGCCGCCCGTCACCCCCGAGCCGTCGCCGCCGCCAGCACCGGGTCCAGCACCTCACACAACGTGTGATACAGCACCAAGTGAACTTCTTGCACCCGCGCGGTGACGTGCGAGGGCACGATCAATTCCACGTCGGCCATTCCCGCGCACGCGCCGCCGTCGCCGCCTAGAAACGCGACCGTCTTCAGGCCGTGCGCCCGCGCCGCACCCAGCGCCTCCACCACGTTGGCCGACGCCCCGGTGGTCGAGAACACACACAACACGTCGCCCGCCGCGCCTTGCGCCACCACCTGCCGGGCGAACAGTTCCTCCGGCGGGTAGTCGTTCACCAGCGCCGTCACGATCGAGTGGTCCGCGGTCAGGTCGATCGCCGGGAAGCCGCGCCGCTCCAGGTGGTAGCGCCCGGCGATCTCGGCGGTGAAGTGCGCCGCGTCGCAGGCGCTGCCGCCGTTGCCGCAGCACAAAAGCTTGCGCCCGCCCACCAGCGCGTCGCGCAGCAGTTGTGCCGCCATGTCCAGCGGCTCGGCGAGCGACCGCGCCCGGTCCAAAGCCCCGGCCAGCGTGTCCAGGTTCGCGTTCAGCGCGGCGGGCACCCTCATCGAGCACCAGCCCTCACCTTGGCCTGCTGCTTGGCCCAGCCCCGCCGCAGCGCCCACGCGGTCACCCCGGGGAACACGGTCGCCAGTCCGGCGGCAACCCGCGCGGTGCGCATGGGCCACACCTCGGCCCGGGGCCGGCGCAAACAGGCCACAATCCGCCGCGCCACCCGCTCGGGACGCTGCATAAAGATATCCGGCGGGTCCATGCGCGACCCGGGGGTGCCCTGTTCGCCCGCCACGTCGAAAAACTCGGTCTTGGTGCCCACCGGGTGGATGCTGCTGACCTTCACCCCCTCACCGGCAAGCTCGGCCCGCAGGGCCTGGGCGATCAAGTCCTGCCCGGCCTTGGTCGCGGCGTAGACCCCGGCCCCGGGCGGGCCCAGCTCGCTCAGGCAGCTGCTGGTCACCAACAAATGTTTCAGCCCACCGTCGGTGGTCATCGCGTAGGGCAGCGCTGCACGCAGCACGTGCAGCGTGCCGTGCAGGTTCACCTCAAACATGCCGCGCACGTCCGCGTCGCTCATGTCCATCACCGGGATCGACGCGCCGTAGCCCGCGTTGGCCAGCACCGCGTCGGTGCGACCCAGGGTGCGGTCTGCCTCGTCCACCCAGGCCCGCACCGCCTCGGGGTCCGCCACGTTGCCCACGAAGTAGTGCGCCTTGGTGCCCAGCGCACTGGCGGCGGCCGCCGCCTCGCGCAGCTTGCTCTCGCGCCGGGCCATCATCGACACGTGCATGCCCGCCGCCGCGCAAGCCAGCGCCGTGGCCCGGCCGATGCCCGAGCTGGCCCCGGTGATCAGGATCGTCTTGTTGGTCAGGGTACGGGCCATGGGATGCGGGGCGTTGCGGGGGTGATATGCGATGCACCGATAGCTTACGCAGGGACTAGGGATGAGGGACTAGGGATTAACAAGGCCCAAGCGGCGGTCAGCCCTAACCCTGCGAGCGCGGTGCCCGCGTGTCTGATTTCTACAACGCGACGCCACGCCGTAAACTGAACCACTTCCAAAAAACCGTGGCGACACGTGAGTCTTGCTCACCCCTCAACCCTAACCCCCCATCGCTACAAAATGACCCACGCCCAACTCGCCGCCGCCATCGCCGACGCCGCCCTACTGCGCGGCGACTTCACCCTCCGCTCGGGCCGAAAAAGCAAGTACTACCTGGACAAGTACCTGTTCGCGACCCAGCCCGCGCTGCTCGCCGAACTGGGCAAACTGTTTTCCACGCATATCGACGACTCCATCACCCGACTGGCGGGCCCGGAGCTGGGCGGCATCCCCCTGGTGACCGCCGCGGCCCTGGCCACGGGCAAACCCATGGTGCTGATTCGCAACGCCAAGAAGGACTACGGCACCGCCAAGCAGTTTGAAGGCAAGCTTGAAGCGGGCGACCGCGTGCTCATCACCGAAGACATCGCCACCAGCGGCGGCCAGAGCATCGAGGCCGCCAAGCTGCTGCGTGACGAGATGAAGTGCGACGTGGCAAAGATCGTGGTGGTCATCGACCGGCAAGAGGGTGCCCGCGAAGCGATCGAGGCCGCGGGCTTTGCCTTCGACGCGTTGTTTACCAAGGCGGACCTAGGAATTGATGAGTGAACGGGGCCGGCAGCCTCCGCCACGGCGAATCGCCATCGGGCATTGACTTCACCGACCGCCTTCTCAAAAAATGCCGCCAGCCCCCGTGGATGCGATGCGCGCCTGCCTAACACCGAAACCACCGCCGTCGCCGAGGCCTTGACCACCGACGATCGGACGGTAAATCACCGAACCGCCCATTGGTCCGGCCCGTGTCCCGGATACTCTCAACCCCATGTCCGTCACGGTCCTGGTCGATGTCGCGGCCGAAGCCGCCCCCCTGATCGCGCTGGCCGCGCGGCTGGGCCGGGCCCGGCAGGCGGCCGTCAACGCGCTGGTGGTGCTTCCCGGGACCAAAAGCTCCGCGGGCCAGCGTCTGACCACCGCCGCGGACGAAGCGGCCGCGGCCGCCAACGCCCTGCATGCCGACCCGGACGAGCCAGACGCCACGCCCCTGGTGGTGGTGCACGCGGTCAAGCCCGGCGAGGCGCCGGTGGATGCGGCCCTGGCCGCCGTGCAAGAACACGACACCGCCCTGCTGATCCTGGGCAAGCACGAGCCGCCCCGCGCCGGCGAAGAGACCCTCGACGCGGCGCTGTTTCGCCGCGCCCGCTGCGCGGTGCTGGCGGTGCGGCCCGGGGTGAACGCGCCCGACCCCACCCAGCCCGACACCCCCGGGCCGCGGCCACACATCCTGGTGCCCACCGCCGGCGGCCCGCACGCCGAAGAAGCACTCAAACTCGCCGTGCAGCTGGCGGGCACCTACGCCGCGTCCGAGGCCACGGTGGACGCGCTCTACGTCGAGCCCGACCTGGGGCCCGAGGCCCGCGCGGTGGGCCAGCGTCGGGTCGAAAAAGCGGTCCGCGGCGCCTTAAAGGTGCCGCCCGAACACGCCGGCCCGCCACCGGTGCGGGCGCTGGTCGAGCTGGCCACCGATCACCGCGCCGGCATCTTGCGGGCGGCCGAAGCCGGCGATTACGGCTTGGTGCTCATGGGCGCCCCCGACCGCCACCACGCCCGCCGGGCGCTCTTCGGATCCGTGCCCGACAAGCTCATGAAAGCGTGCGACGCGGGGCGCCTGTCCATCGGCGTGGTTCGCCCGGCACCCCCGCTGAGCGAGCACGCCGCCCACGCCGCCCGCGAGGTCTTCGAACGCTTCGTGCCCCAGCTCACCCGCGACGACCGCGTGGACCTGGTCGAGCGCATCCAGGGCGCCAGCCGGTGGGACGTGGACTTCGTGGCGCTCATGAGCCTGTCCACGGTCATCGCGACCTTCGGGCTCATGCAGAACTCCGCGGCGGTGGTCATCGGCGCCATGCTGGTGGCCCCGCTCATGACCCCGCTGATCGGCTGCGGCCTGGCCCTGGTGCAGGGCAACGCCCACCTGGTGCGCCACGCGGTCAAGGCCGTGGTTCTGGGCTTTGTGCTGGCCTTCGGCATCGCCCTGATCATGGGCCTGGTGGTGCCGCACGCCGGGGCGACGCCGCAGCTGCTGTCCCGCGGCGCCCCCAACCTATTGGACCTGGGCGTGGCCTTCGCCAGCGGGCTGGCCGCGGCCTACGCCACCGCCCGGCCCAACCTCTCCGGCGCCCTGCCGGGCGTGGCCATCGCCGCGGCGCTGGTCCCGCCGATCTCCACCGCCGGCGTGTCGCTGGCCCAGGGCAACGTGGACACGGGCCTGGGCGCCGCCACCCTGTTCGGGGTCAACATCGTGGCCATCGTGCTGGGCGCGGCGCTCGCGCTCTGGGCGGTGGGCATGGAGCCGGCCGACACCGGGCGTAAAGGCAAAGCCTGGCGCCGGCCCGCCGCCGCCGCGCTCACCGCCGTGACGCTGGCCCTGGCCATCCCGTTGTCGTGGTGGCTCTACGCCTCGCTGCCCCACCGGCCGGTGCCCGGGGAAGTACGCGACGCCCTGGCCCGGTGGGTCCAAGCCGAGCCGGGCGCCACCCTGACCGACGTGTCGCCCCCCGAATCCGACGGCGAAAGCCTGGTGTTCGAGCTGACCCGCGAAGCCCCCGAAGCCCCCGGGCCGCGGCTGGCCGCCGCGCTCGCGCGCGAGCTGTCGGACCACTACAACCAGCCGTGCCGCGTGCGCCTGATGACGCGGCTGGTCAACGACACGCAGGCACCGCGGTAAATGCGAAGACACGCGGCCCCCGCTTCGCGCGTCGCCCACGACCAGACCCAACCGCGCGACTCGAGTCCAACATCAGTTTCGGCGGGGCAGCTCCTCCATTAGCAGCCGTGGCCCGTGGGCACGGCCACCGCCGCATCACGACCCCGGCGACCGCCAAGACCAGAGCTTCCCAAAGCTAATGGAGGTGGGGCCTCGGACCCCACGCCGCGAGCCTTTGGACTTGTTTGGCCGACGCCGGGCCTTCGACCGAGTAGCGACGTTCGGCTCGACGCGTGTTCCACGTCGGGGCTCACCGGCACGAGCGGCGGAGACACGGCGCCCGCTCCGCGCGGGCCAGTTCACGGTCTCGGCGGGGGTCTTCGTTGAACGAATCGCGTCGCGCGGCCTTCGTCGTTCAACAAGGCCCACGGCGGGTATCGCACAACTCCAGAGAAGGGTTCCTTTTGTCGCGCGGCTTCGCGGAAACAGCTTTCGATTCTCGTGCATGGTGGGCAAAAGTCGCGGCTCGGAACACGGCTGGGTTTCGTGCTTGCGACGAGCGATCTTGGCGCGGCCAGTTAGCAAGTCCAAAGCCCCGCCCCAGGGGCCAGGGGGCAAACCGCATGATGAGCTCCGGAGGCTTCTCGACCGGGCGCAGGCCGGCGACGGGGGGTGGGATGAGTCGTGGAAGTTCCCTCAGCTTCCGCTAACAGCCTGTCTGACTGACTCAGTCCGACAGTCTGAATTGGTGGCACAAGCCCACGAAATCGATTTCGGTTTTCTTGAACCGTACGAGATCAAAATGTCATTCGCTCAAAATGCGGTTTTGCGATCGAATCGCTTCAGTCCGACAGACTGCTAATCATTGGCGGAATGACCCCGTCGTGGGGGATCGTATCGCGGGATGGAGGTTTTTTGGGGAGTCAGGGTTGGGGTTGGGGTTGGGGTGCCGGCGTCGCGGTGTTTGGTGGCGCCGGTGGCCTCGCCCGCCCGCAGGGCGGGGCGACCGAGAAGGCGATCCTCGGTCCCGGCTTGGCAGGACGCGGGATCGGCGCCGAGCCGCCGACCGGTGTCAGCCGATGAACTCGATGCCCGACACCGTCGAACTCGGATCGTTTTCGGACCGGCGGATCACCACCGGGTCGGTGGTGGCTTCAAGGGTCACCCGGCCATCGTCGTGCACCACGCACACCGGGATCTTGCCGGCCTGCCAGTCGGCCAGCGGCAGCAGCGGCCAGCGCTGCTGGCTGTTGCGCTCGGGGTCCACGGTGATGTAGGTGCCCGTGCCCCCGGGGGTCAGGCGGTCGATCATCAACTTCGGCGAGCTAAGGAAGTAGCCCAACGTGACCATGCCCCGGGGGTAATTGTGCAGCCGGTTGTGGATGTAGGTGTCGGTGTAGCCCAGGTGCTGGGCGTGAGTGTTGCTCATCACCTGCAAGTCCCAGTAGTCCTGGGCCGAACCCGGGCCGCCCAGCCCGAGGTAGCGGGCGAGCATGTCCCGCCAGAGGTTCTGGCTGATCCGGCAATTTTGCCGCTCGTAGCTGGTGTGCCCATCGCCGTAGCGCCCCTTGCACTCCACGTTGGCGCGGTAACAGTCCAAAGTCAGGCGGCTGCGGTCCAGCATCGGCGGGCGACCAATCATCTCGGGCAGCAGCAGGCCGTTGCCGGTAAAGATGCTGTACGCGTCCCAGCCCGGCAGCTCTTCGTAAGCCAGCGGCTCACCGGTGTCCGGGTCGGTCAGGTCCAGCGCCGATTTGTCGGCGGCCACGGCGTAGTGATCGCCCAGCCAGGCGGCGTCCTCGATCTTCTGCAGGTCATCCTCCACCCGCGCTTCGATCCGCCGCGCCGTCTCGGTGCGCCCGTTGCGGGCCAGCAGGCTCGCGGCGCCGCGCAATGCCGCCACCCGCTTCACCGCCAGGTAGGTCTGCTTGCGCGAAAACTGCATCGCCGGGCCCGCGTCGTCCATGGTGTTGGCCACGCCGCGCGACGGAAAACCCGAACCCTGGGCGTCGGACCACAGCAGGTAGTCGGCGAGCGCTTCGATCGTGTCCGCCAGCGCGGTCACCCGCGACACGTCGCCGGTCCAGTGGGCATAGGCCTCCAGCAGCAACAAAAAGTTCGCGTTCTCCTCCACCGGCATGTCGTGGGGATAGGCCTGGTCGGTCGCGCTGCACCCCAGCCCCAGGTCGTGGGGCACCACCGCGCCGTTGGATTCGGTGTGAGGCGCCACCCGGTCGGCCCACTGATCGATCAGCAGCCGCAGCAGCCGCGGCCACAGCGCGAAGTAGAACATGCTGGCGTTGTATTCCACGTCCACGACGCCGTGGTAGAAGCACGAGCCGTCCCAGGTGCTGAACCACTCGCGGTCCGGCGGCCGCGGGGGCGCGTCGCCCTCGGGCGTGAGCCCGCGCACCGGCTGAGCGATGGTGCACCAAAACGTGTTGCACAAAAAGTTCTGGTACGAAAAATGCCCCAGGTGCCGCTCGGCTGCGTCCAGCGGGGCCTGCTCCAGCAGCTTCTCAAACCGCCGCGACAAGGCCAGCCGCTTGTCGCGGGTCCGCACCGCCTCGTCCACCACCGCGTCCACGTCCGCCCAGTGCTCGGTGTAACGCAGCCACACCGGGCGCACCGCGCCGCGGTGCCGTACGGTCAGCACCGGGTCGGCGCAATGCGTGGCCCACACCAGCCGCCACTTCACGCCCGAGCTGGACTCGGTCACCGGCAGCTTCAGCGTCAGCCCGTTGCCAGTGGGCACCGGCACCGCTTCGGGGTTCAGCGACACCAGACGGTCGTGTACCTGGGCCGTGGGCGCTTCGGCCACGCGGGCGGCCGACGCCTCGGGCGGCTCCCACGGGTCCAGCGGGGCCAGGGGCACGCTGTAGTCCATGCGCAGGCCGCTGTCCTCCGCGGTGATCTGCGTGTTGCCGCGCCGCAGCCGGATGAACAACTCAACCTCTTTGGGCGCCGGCCCCGCCGCGGGCAGATTGCGAAACTTCTCCTCGGGGCTCACCCGCAGCTCCATGTAGAACGCGGGCATGGTGCTCAGCAGCTCGTTCTGTGGATAGAACACGCTGTGCAGGTTCAGCTCGAAGCGCAGGCGATAGCGTTCGCTGTACCCGCGAAAAGTGATCGAGTTCATCCGGTCGAACTGCTCGCAATTGCTGAACTGCTCGACGCCGGTGTGGTCGTTGTCGGTGGTAAACGGCAGCACCCGCTGCTGCCCGTCGGGCTCAATCAGCCCCACCGCCAGGTCCAGGGGTCGGTCCAAAAAACGCCCCAGGCCTGAGTGCATCACCCGGCGGTTGTAAGGCTCAAACTGCAAGCCAAAGCGGCTGCCCAGCCGGCCAAGGTTCCAAGTCATCAGCTGCATGGTTTTAACGTTCGAAGTTCGAGGCAAGAAGTTCGAAGTGTGGACACCGCCGACGCGGACCCACCATGCTCGCCAGTGTATGAAGCCGAGCCGCGACGCACGCAGGCCGACACCCAGAAACTGACCTCCGCCGAAGACTTCGCACTTCGGGCTTCAAACGTCGGACGGCAAACTTCCCCCCATCGGCATCACCTTGCCCAGTCGCTCCACCACCGCGACCAGCGCCTCCGCCGCCGTGTCCACCTCCGCCGCCGTGGTCTCGCGCGAAAGACTCAGCCGCACGCTGCCGTGAGCCACCGATTCCTCCACCCCCATCGCCCGCAGCACCGGGCTGGGCTCCAGGCTGCCGCTGCTGCACGCCGCCCCAGCCGACGCGCACACGCCCCGCTCGCTCAAGCCCAGCAAGATGGCCTCGGCCAGTAAACCCGGGAAGCCCAGATTCGCCGTGTTCCACAACCGCGGGGCCCGGGCCCCGTTAACGACCATCCCCGGGTGACCCGCACGCACGCGCTGCTCCAGCGTATCCCGCAGCCCCGCCAACGCCGCCACCCGGGCGGGGTCGCTCACAAAAGCGAGGGCCTGCTGCGCGGCCACGCCAAAGCCCACCACCGCCGGCACGTTTTCGGTACCCCCACGGCGCTCACGCTCCTGCGGGCCGCCCCGCTGCACCGCCCGCAGCGGCACGCCGGGCCCAACGTAAAGCCCGCCCACGCCCTTGGGCCCGTGCAGCTTGTGCGCCGCCAGCGTCAGCAGATCCACACCCGCCGCGCCCACGTCCACCGGCAGCTTGCCCACCGCCTGGGTCGCGTCGGTGTGCAGCCACAGCTTGGGCCGATATCCTTCCGCCGCCGCCGCCCGCCGGGCCGCATCCACCGCCGCCGCCAGCTCCGCCACTGGCTGAATCACCCCCGTCTCGTTGTTGGCCCACATCACGCTCACTAGCACCGGCCCCCGGCCCGCATCGGCCCGGGCCAGGGCCCCGCTCAAAGACGCGGGGTCCACCCGTCCGTCGGCGCACAGCGGCAGCCGCACCACGGCCGCGCCCGCGCGCTCCAGCGCGTCCGCCGGCTCGCGCACCGCCGCGTGCTCAACGTCGGTGGTGATCAGCGTGCCCCCGCGCCCCAGCACCCCCTGCAGCGCCAGGTTATTGGCCTCGGTCCCGCCGGAGGTAAACACCAGCCCCCGCGCCCGCGAGCCAATTAGCTCGGCCACCTCGCGGCGGGCCAGCTCCACCCGCTGCCGTACTTCCTGACCGAAGCGGTGCACGCTCGAAGGGTTGGCCCACAGCCCGCGCTGGGCCTGGTCCACCGCCCGCGCCACCGCGTCGTCGGGGCGGGTCGTCGCGTTGTTGTCGAGGTAGACGCGCTGCATCACCCCGAGAGTGTAGGGCTCTGCCCGCGTACTAATCGGCCGCCGCGGAGCCCGGGTCACCGCTCGCGGGCCGCCTCCGCGGCCGCCCGGTAAACTATCGCCATGCCGGTCATCGAGGTGATTTCCCGAACCCAAACCACGCGGTATCCCTTCCCCGGAGAACGGATCGTGCTCGGACGCGAGCCGGACTGCGGGGCGATCATCACCGACGACACCCTCATCAGCCGCCACCACTGCGAGGTGCTCAAGCACCAGGGCGCCTACTTCCTGCGCGACCTTAAAAGCCGCAACGGCACCCGCGTGCAGGGCAAGCCCATCGACGCAGTCCGACTCATAGACCGCGGGGTGTTCCAGCTGGGCAACACCTACGTGCGCTTTTTCATGACCGCCGCGTCGGCCGACAACACCGAGCCCGCCCGCCACCCGGGTACCACCGCCGCCCGCCCCGCGGCCCCCCGGGCCCGGGCCGTGGGCAACGCCCCGGCCGTGGAAGAACTGCTCAGCGGCTCGGCCACGAGCGGCACCATCGACGACAACGAAATCGTCTACGACGTGGCCGAACTGGTGGACGAGCCAAACGACCAGCCCGCCGCGATCGAGCTGGTGGGCGAGGAGACCCTGCCTACGCCCCCAGCTCCGGCCGCAGCGGTAAGCATGGGTGGCGGGGCCAGCAACATGGGCGCGCTGGGCCGCATCGGCACCGACCCGGGCTTCGGCATCGAGAGCCTCTCGCTCATCGACTCGCGCGGGCAGACCGTACACGCCGCGGGCGCCGAACTTTCAGACACCAACGAAGCCCTCTCGCACCTGCAGTTGCTGTGCCTGGGGGCCATCCGCTGCGGCGCCTCGGACATCCACCTCGAACCGCGGCAGCACACCGCGGGCATCCGCCTGCGGGTCGACGGCGCCATGATGGAAGTGTGCGCCGTGGATTCCGAAGCCGCCCGGCGGCTCATGAGCATGATCAAGGTGCTCTGCAACATCGACATCTCGCGCAAGAGCGTGATCCAGGAAGGCCACTTCTCCCTCGAAGCGCCCGGCCGCAGCATCGACTACCGCGTGAGCTTCGCCCCGGCCATGTACGGCCAGAAGATGGTCGTGCGCGTGCTCGACCCCCAGTCCAGCCCGCAGCAGCTGCACGACATGGACCTGCCCGCCGAGGTCGAGCAGGCCCTCAAAGACACCGCCGACGCCGCCACCGGCATGCTGCTGGTCTGCGGGCCCACCGGCAGCGGCAAAACCACCACCCTCTACGCCGCGCTGCGCGGGATCGACGCCACCACCCGCAACGTCATCACCATCGAAGACCCCATCGAGTACGAGATCCAGGGCGTCACGCAGATCCCCGTGGACGCCGCCGAGGGCCACACCTTCGGCGTGCTGCTGCGCACCTGCCTGCGGCAAGACCCCGACGTCATCGTGCTGGGCGAGGTGCGCGACCAAGACACCGCCGTCACCGCCATGCAGGCGGCCACCACCGGCCACCTGGTGCTCAGCACCCTGCACGCCACCGACACCGTCAGCACCGTGCTGCGGCTGCTGGACCTGGGCGTCGAGCCCTACCTCATCAGCAGCACCCTGAACGTGGTCCTGGCCCAGCGTCTGCTGCGCCGGCTGTGCGAAAGTTGCAAAGAGCCCGTCGAGCCCACCGCCGAGCAGCGCCGGGGCCTCCAACTCGCCGACGACGACCGGCCGCTCATCCACCAGCCCATCGGCTGCGAAGCCTGCTTCGGCACCGGCTACGCCGGCCGGGTCGGGGTCTTCGAGCTGCTGGCCACCGACGATCATCTGCGCGACCTGATCCTGGGCAAACCCAGCCTGGTGGACCTGCGCAACAGCCTCATCGAGCGCGGCTTCAAAACCCTCGGCGACCACGCCGCCCAGCGCGTGCTCGCGGGCCAATGCAGCTACGAAGACGCCCACCGCATCGTCGGCTTCGGCTGATCGCCGCCGGGCCGCGAGCCCCCCGCACGTCACCAAATACCGCGACATCGGCACCGCGTAACCGAGCAACAAAAGACACCCTTCGCCCCTCAGCGCAACCCCGCACGACGGGGTCATTCCGCCAATAATTAGCGGGAGCCGAGGGAACTTCCACGACTCACCCCACCCCCGACGCCGGCCCGCGCCCGGTCGAGAACCATCCGGAGCTCATCATGCGGTTTGCCCCCTGGCCCTTGGGGCGGGGGCTTTGGACTTGCTCGTTGGCCGCGCCGAGATCGCCCGTCGCAAGCACAAACCCAAGCCATGTTCCGAGCCGCGACTTTCACCCACCATGCACGAGAATCGAACGTTATTTCCGTGAAGCCGCGCGATACTGGCCACGTCGCTCTTCGTTCTTCGACGTGCGGCAAGTTAGGTCGCACAACGCCAAACCATTGGGCTCGCTGCGCTCGCAAGTTGAGTGGGGTTGCGCGACGCACTGGAAACAGCCGGTCATTTTCCACGCGGCCACGTACCAGGCACCGAGTTGAGCGGCAGGGGTTCGCCGACGTGCTGCGTGGTTCGCAGCGCAGCCCCACTGCTTCGTGCAACACACCGAGGGCACGAAGCAAGGCGTCGGACGCAAGCGATTGGGAGGGTCGGAGTGCGGCGCGGGCCCGTCCCACGACGCCAATACAAGAGCCAGTTTCGGCGCCACCTAACCCCGCGACGCGAGCACCAGAACCAGTTTCGGCGGGGCCGTTCCTCCATTAGCGGACATCAACTTCGGGCCGGAGTTAGAGCACCCTGTACACGAAGCCGTCGCTCCGGCGCACGTCGCTCACCGCTAATGGAGGTGGGGCCTCGGACACCACGGCGCGAGCCTTTGGACTTGTTAGGCCAGCGCCGAACCCGCGACGAAGAAGCGACAAAAATCCCGACGCATGTTCCCCGAGCCGAATCACCTGCACTGGCGACGGAGACACGGCGCCCACTCCGCGAGAACCAGTCGACGCGAGAGCGCCACTCTTCGTTGTTCGACAAGCCCCGCGTCGCACAACCCAAAATCAGTGGACGCGCGCCAGTCGAGCGACAGAGTTTCATCCGTCAGCTGCCACCATCGGTAAGAACTAAGATCAATCCGAATCAACAACGCCTCTTCTCAACCGTGAGACCGTCTATGCAATACCTCGCACTGATTCACAAGAACACGGGCGCCACGCCGACCACCGAAGAATGGAACGATTTTTTCGCCACCGCGAATGCGACCAGAATGTTCAAAGGCGGAAGCGAACTCGGCCCGCGGCACACCGTTGGCGCAAAAGCAGTTGCCAACATCCTCGATCACGCGGCGGTTTCATGCGCTTTGACGCTGACGATCTCAACGCATTGCGGGCGCTGCTTGAAGACCACCCGGTCGTCAAGCACGGCGGCACAATTGAACTGTGCGAAATGCCAAAGTCGTGAACCGATCGATGCCCGGCTGTGTCGCACAACGCCAAGTCCGTGGGCTCGCTGCGCTCGCGAGTTGAGTGGGGTTTCGCGGCGCACTCAAAACTGCGGGTAATGGTCTGCACGGCTCAGTGCCCGACACCGAATTGAGTGACAAGGTTCGCCGACGTGTTGCCTCGTTGAGAGCCTTGGCCCCCGGCGACGTGCAAGACGCCGAGGACACAGAGCAAGACATCCGACACGAGCGATGGCGGCCAGCTTTGCCCTGCCTTGCCTCCGCTCCGCGCCGCCGCGTCTCCGCGTGAAAACGGCCTTGTTCGCTTCCGGGCCACCCCCCGCAAAGCCACCCCCTCACGGCACCAAAAAACTATCCCGGTTCGGATCCACCGGCACCTCGTGACCCATGTAATGCCCGCGGTGGCCCGAGCGGGTCCACACGTTGTCGCGGCCGATAGCGGGGTCTTCGCTCCAGCCCGCGGCGCCGTCGACCCGCAGGATGTTCTGACCCGCGCCGCGGTGCTGCCGGCTGGCGGCGTCGCGGTCGGTGTCGGCGGCAAACACCAGGCGCCCCTGCCGCGGGACAAACAGCGGGTTTTTGTCCGCCAGCACCGCCAGGCCCGGGCGGGCCAGGTCCAGCCGCACCGGGCCGCGGCCGTGCTGGTTCTGGTAGCTGTAGCTGACCGCGGCGGGGGCGGCCCAGTCCACCTGGCCCGCGACCCGGGGGGTGTGTGCGGCGGCGTTGCTGGCGCACATCAAATAGTCGGGAGCCAGGTAGTCTTCGCGGATCAGCAGGTACAAATGCGCCGAGTTGCTGTTGAACCGGCCGTCGGCCGCCACCGCGTCGGGCTGGCCCACCTTGAGCCACGAATCGCCCACCGGGCCACGCGGCAGGGCGCCTTTGTGGTCCGCCGCCCAGGCGTTGAGCTGCATGCCGGCGGTGGCCAGGTTGGTGGCGCACGCCTGCTGCTGGGCCACACCGCGGGTGCGCTGCACCGCGGGCATCAGCAGCGAAAACCCCACGAGAAACACCGCCGCCGCGCTGACGATCTGGCGCCAGCTGGCGCTCAGGCCCCGGCCGGCCGGGGCCTCGGCCACCTGCAAGACCTGGGCGGCGAAACGCTCGCGCTGACGGCCCGCCGCCACCGCGGCCAAGGTCCGCTGCACCAGCGCTTCGTCCCGGCCCCCCGCCGCGTCGTCCGCACCCTGCTTCAACGTATCCAGCAGCCCCAAGACCCGGGGCACCGCCCCGGCGCCGGCGCCGGCGTCGGCGTCGGCCGCCGCCGACCCGGGAACCGGGGCCCCGTTTTCCAGAACACCGTCGAGCCACCGGGCGTCGTCCGGCCCCAGCGTGTGGACCGCGTCGCCCGCCCCCGCCTGGGCCACCCGGGCCAGGGTGGCGGCCACCCGCACGTCGTCGTCTTCGGCCGCCGGTTCGGGCAGGGCCGCGATCAGGGCCAGACACCGGGCCAAACCGCCGTCCGCGTCCGCCACGCCACCGCCTTGGTCGCGCCCGCCACGCTCGAGCAGCCGGTCCAGGGCCGCGGC
>CALLPP010000161.1 GCA_938015655.1 uncultured Algisphaera sp. | reverse complement strand
GACCCGAACGGCTGCGCGGCCGTGTACGTGAAGCTGCCCACCGGCGCCCGCAAACCGGTGCGGCTGGGCAAGGTGGCCCGTCCGAAGGCCGAGACAATCCGCGGGCACCTGGAGCAACTGGAGGCGGCGACGCTGCACAACCTGACGCCGCCGACCGAGACGCGGCGGTGGGTGGAGGGCGTGGCCGACACCCTGCGGATGCGGATGGCCGCGGCGGGGCTGTGTGACCCGCCGGTGAAGCGTGAGGCGGCGACGCTGGGCCCGTTCGCTGACGCGTGGTTGAAGTGGAAGGGGGCGACGGTGAAGGGATCGACGCTGACCCGAGCCGCGCAAGCCCGCCGCTTGCTGGTGGAGCTGTTCGGAGAGAACCGGCCGCTGGCCAGCATCACCCCCGGCGACGCGGACGACTGGCGGGCGTGGATGCTGGGCACCCGCACGGCGACGGTGAAGGCCACGGGCAAGCCGCGGCCGGCGACGCTGGCCGAGGCGACGGTACGCCGCCGGACCGGCGACGCCCGCGACCTGTTCGCCTACGCCGCCCGCAAGGGGCTGCGCGAGGGGGTCAACCCGTTCGCCCACCTCCCAACCGGTGACGTGGTGAACTCCGCCCGGCGTGTACACGTGAGCGACGCCGACGCCCGCGCGGTGCTGGCCGAATTACAAGGCCGCGGGGCGCTGACGACCACGGACCTGCGGACCGCCTTCGGGCTGAGCCGCTGGGCCGGTCTGCGGATGCCGAGCGAGGCCGCGGGGCTGACTTGGCGTGACGTGGACTGGGCCGGGAAGCGGCTGACCGTGCGGAGCCCCAAGACCGAGCACCTGCCGGGGCATGACACCCGGACCCTACCGCTGTTCCCCGAGCTGGCCGCCCTGCTGCAAGACGCATTGGAAGCGGCCGAGGACGGCGCCGTGTACGTCTGCCCCTACCTGCGGACCCACACCACCGCCGCACTGGTGAAGCCCGTGGAGCAGGCTGCCGAGCGTGCTGGGGTGAAGCGGTGGCCAAAGCTGTTCCACCAACTGCGGGCGAGCCGGCAAACCGACCTGACCAACGCGTACCCCGCCCACGTGGTCTGCGGCTGGCTGGGCAACACGAAGGACGTGGCCGAGGCGCACTACCTGACGACGACCGACGACCACTACGCCCGGGCGACCGCCGGGGCCGCTGACCTGAGCCCCGACACCGCACCGGGCGCGCACCGCGCGGTGCGCAATCCGGTGCGCGCTGGGGAGGGATGGGGGGTGGTGGAGAATGAAAAACCCCCCTCAAGCAAGCTGGAGGGGGGTCGAGAGGTACCGAGAGGTACCAAGGTGGCCAGACCCGGACTTGAACAAGAGGCGAAAACCTGCGGCGGGAGCAACATCGGCCGGAGAAGCGGTGCGCAATCCGGTGCGCGCGGTACGCCGGACGTGGGAAACCGCGCCGGCCCGCACCTGACCGCTGCTGACGTGCTGGACGCCCTGCCCCACCTGACGCCGGCCGAACTGTCGGCGGTGCGGGAGGCACTGGACGCCGCCGACTCTCCCCCCGGCGAGACGACGCCGCGCCGAGGCTGCCCCCGCTGATCCGATCGACCCCAAGGCCGGGACTGTTCCGCGCCGCCCCACCCAACCCAACCCGGCGCCCGCCGGGCACCCCCCCCACCTGGAGCCCATCCATGCAGACCCCCGCCCCAACGCCCACCCCGCTGACCATGCCCAAACCAGAAACCCGCCCCGAGCCGAGCCCCCACCTGGCTGCCCCCGCCGGCCTGCTGCACCTGATCCGACCCGGCGACACGGCCACGGTTTCATCCGAGGAACAAGGCACCACCCAAACCGGCACGATTCTGGCCGTTCACGCGTTCGGGGTGACCGTAGACGAGGATGCGGACGGCGAAACCGACAGTTTCGTGTCCTGGGAACGCGTTGAACTGCCCGCGCTGCTGATCGCAGAGCGAACCTACCCAACCGATCCCGCGGGAGGCCGTCGCAACTGACGCCGCCGGGTACCGCGTTGGTATTCCATAGCCTTAAGCGTTTGTTTTTTTAATGCTCCCTCGCGCGGGCGTGTTCTGCCTCGCCCAAGGCCGCCCCCCCACCCGGAGGACCCTTAGTCGGGCGGGACACGCACTGGGCTATTCTGGAGAAAGCGGTAAGGGCCTGATCTCCCTGAACGACCGCCGGCGTGTGTTCCACCCTGCCTGGGAGGCGCACGCCGGCGCCGACCGCGTTTCATAAGGCAGGACCAACAACGTGACCGACGACGACCGACACGACGTTTCTTCGACCGCTTGGATTGAAGATGATGCCGCCCGAGAAAACGCCAAGATTGTCGCTCGGCTTCGCGTTCTTCAGATTCAGCAAGGTTTGAGGCGAGGCGAGGCATATCTAGCGGAGACATACGGCCACCTGCTGGAAACTAAAGAACCCGCCGCCGCGCTTACCGAGGCTGTGCCCGCGAAACAGCTGCCGGCGACACCGGAGCCCACCGTGAGCCCACCCTCAACCTCACCCGAGGGAACCGACGCAGCGGCTGACTGTGAATCGGTGACCTACAGGCCCGCCGCATGGTTTCCGCATGACGTGGCTGGCAGGATGCGCCACGCCGCCCGGAAAACCAAGAACGGTAAGCCGAAGGCCAAGCCGGTGAGAAAGCAAGGCGAGGGGCGTGCGGTTCGGTACTGCGTGGAGGACGCGTACCGGAACTGGCCGCACGATATGCAAGGCCACCCCAGAGAGTGAAAGCCCGCGAACTTGGGTGAATCCGGGTGAATCTGCGTGCATCCTGCTGAATCCGTCACAAATTTGGAATCGCCCGCCGCATGCTGGCGGGTATGAATGACACCCCTACCGATCTGGTGACGCTGGCCGTTCTGGCCCGGCGTCTGCGAGTTAGCGCGGCCTGGCTGCGGTCCGAAGTGGAGGCGGGGCGACTGCCCCACCTGCGGGCCGGACGCCGCACGCTGTTCAATGTGGAGGCCGTGAAGCAAACGCTACTGAACCGCGCCGCCGGCGAGGGGGTGGACCGTGACGCGTGACCCTCTGTTTTTTGAATTGACATCCCCGATCCCGCTGGCCCTGTCCACCCGCGACGCCGCCACCGCGTTGAGCGTAAGCCCCGACACCCTGAAAGGGTTGATGGCCCGTGGCGAGGTGCCGCACGTCCGCATCGGCCGCCGCGTGCTGTATCCCGTAGCCGAGCTGCGGGCCTGGCTGAGCGCGAAGGCCGCCGCCGACCAAGGGGGTGACGCATGACTACCCCCCGCCACCCGTTCCACCCGCCCGCGGTGGGCACGTCCGCGACATCCCGAGCCGCGGCGTCTGCAATCGGCCCGACCGCCCGAAGCCTGCGCGAGAAGCTGCTGGCGGCATACATCGACGCCGGCCCCGCCGGACTGACCGACACCGAGGCCGAAGCCCGTACCGGCATCGTGGGCAACACGCTACGCCCCCGCCGCGGCGAGCTGGCCCGCACCGGCTTGATCGTGAGAACCAACCGCACCCGCAAGACCCCGGCGGGCCGCAAGGCCGCGGTGTGGACCGCATCGACGGGGGGTGGCGTTTGAACCTGCCCCACCCAGACGCCCCCGCCGGCCGCGTGCTGGCCCTGCTGGAGAACGTGACGCCCGAGGGCGACGGCTGGCGGGCGATCTGCCCCGCGCACGACGACGGCAAGCCGAGCCTGCGGGTGACCGAGGGCGGCGATGGCCGGGCACTGCTGCACTGCCGAGCCGGCTGCCCCACGCCGGCGGTGGTGGCCGCCGTGGGCCTGACGATGGCCGACCTAATGCCCGACGACGGGCGACCGGCCCGAGGGCGAGCCGCCCCGCCGCCGGCCCGCAAAGCCCCCGCCCCGCGTGCAACGGAGCGAGAGGCGCGCAAGCCCCGGAAGGCTGCCCGATCGTACCGCGACGCCGACGCCGCCCGAGCTGCCGCCGAGCGCAGCGTGGGACGCCCTGCCGACCACGCGTGGCCGTACCTGGACGCCGCCAGCGAGCCGGTGGGCCTGGTGCTGCGGTGGGACGCCCACGGCGAGAACGACAAGACGCTGCGCCCCCTGCGAGCGGACCCGGACGGCTGGCGATGCCAAGCGCCCGACGCCCCGCGTCCCCTGCTGTACCTGCCCGAGCTGCTGGCCGATCCCGTGGCCGAGGTGTATGTGGTGGAGGGCGAGGCGACCGCCGACGCGGTGCGCTCCCTGGGCCTGCCGGCGACGACCAACGCCGGCGGGGCGAGCGCGTGGCGGTTGACCGACTGGGCGCCGCTGGCGGGGCGGGACGTGGTGCTGCTGCCCGATCACGACGACGCGGGCAACACCTACGCCGAGAACGTGGCCGCCCACCTGCTGGCGCTGACACCCCCCGCCCGCGTTCGCGTGGTGCGGCTGGTGGACGGCTGGCCCGAGCTGCCGGCGAAGGGCGACGCGGTGGACGTGCTGCACCTGGCCGGCGGCGACCTGGACGCGGTGCGCGCGACGCTGGCCGCCCTGCTGGACGAAACCCCGCCCGCCGTCAACGAAACTGAAACCCCCGCCCACGCTGCCGCCGCCGGGGGTTTCGTAGGCGACGCCGCCCCATTCCCGGTGGAGGTGCTGCCCCCGCCCTTGGCCAACCTGGTGAACGAAGGCGCCGCCGCGCAGCGTTGTGCCCCGTCGATGATCGCGCTGCCGGCGCTGGCCGCGGCTGCCGCCTGTATCGGCAACGCCCGCCGCGTTGAGGCCCGGAGCGACTGGACCGAGCCGGCGGTGCTGTGGCCGGTGGTGGTGGCCGAGAGCGGCGCCGGCAAGACGCCGGCGTTCAACCTGGCCATGGAACCGCTGCGGGCGATGGAACGCGAGGCGTACGCGCAGCACCAAGCCGACCGAGCGGCATGGGAGGCCGCGCGGACCGGCCGAGACGCCGGCGACGACGACGCACCCGGCGCACCGCGGGCCGAGCGGCTGGTGGTGGACGATGCCACGGTCGAGGCACTGCTGGCCGTGCTGGATCACAACCCGCGGGGGCTGCTGGTGGCCCGGGCCGAGCTGGCATCGTGGGCCAAGGGCATGAACGCCTACAAAGGCGGGAAGGGATCGGACCGAGAGACGTGGCTGGAGTTTCACGACGCCGGCCAAGTGTCGATCGACCGCAAGGGCAAAGGCGAGCACCGACTGCTGCCCCGGGCCGCGGTGTGCCTGACCGGCACGGTGCAACCGTCGATCCTGGCCGGCATCCTGGGAGCGGAGGAACACGAGAGCGGGCTGGCCGCGCGGCTGCTGCTGGCGATGCCCGACCCCACCACGCCGCGTTTCGACACCACGCCGGTGAGCGAAAAGACCCGCACCCGGTACGCCGCGACGCTGCGGCACCTGCGAGGGCTGCCGATGGGCGGTGACGACGGGACCGAGCCCCGGCGCGTGCCGCTGACCGGTGACGCGCGGGCGATCTACGGCGCGTTTCACGACGCGTTCGCTGATGAGGGGAGCAACATGCCCGAGCCCCTGCGGACCGCGTACCCGAAGCTGCGGGGGGCGGCGCTGCGGCTGGCGCTGGTGCTGCACCTGGCCCGGTCTGCCGCCGGTGACGCCGAGCCGGACGCGGTGGACGGCCGGAGCATGGCCGACGCAATCACCCTGACCCGCTGGTTCACAAACGAAGCCCGCCGCGTGTACGCCCGCCTGCGGGAGACGCCCGGCGACGCGGCGCTGCGGGAGCTGGTGGACCGTGTGCGCCGGCGCGGCGGTTCAATGAGCGGGAGCGAGCTGGTGCGGGCGGTTCGGGAAGTCGAGAACGTGGCCGACGCCGAGGCGCGGCTGGAGACGATCGCCGCCGCCGGGCTGGGTCGATGGGTGACGCCGCCGCAACCCGGTAAGGCGGGCGGGAGGCCGCCGGCCCGCCGCATGACGCTGAACGCGCCGCCGTCTACGAAACCCCGCCCCACGGACCCGCCGCCGGGGGTTTGAGTTTCGTTGACGCCGGCGACCCCGCCCGCACTGGCTTACGCTTGACTCCGATCACCCCGCCGGCACGCCCGGCCCCACCCAAGGCAGGAACATCATGGCGAGTCTGAGCATCGACCCGAACGGCTGCGCGGCCGTGTACGTGAAGCTGCCCACCGGCGCCCGCAAACCGGTGCGGCTGGGCAAGGTGGCCCGTCCGAAGGCCGAGACAATCCGCGGGCACCTGGAGCAACTGG
>CALLPP010000160.1 GCA_938015655.1 uncultured Algisphaera sp. | reverse complement strand
AGAGACCAGGCCGGCGATACCGCACATGGGTTGGGTCCGGGTGAGGCGGGGGGCGGGGGCGGGGACAGGGGCTGGATCAAGCCGGCTTGTCGGTCGACGCGGCTTCGCAAAACTGATGTTCGAGGTAGCGGGCGACGTAATCGATGATGCTCTTGGCCTCGGGAATGTCGGGGTTGCCCGTGGTACCCATGGGTTCGAAGCGCATGTCTTTAAACCGTCGGACCGCTTCTTCGAGCGGCAGCCCGAACTGCAACGCCAGCGAGAACGCGCGGCAGAAGGCCTGCATCAGCCCCGAGAGGGTCGATCCTTCTTTGCTCATCTTGACGAAGAGCTCTCCGGGCTGGCCGTTCTCAAAAAGACCGATGGTGAGGTAGCCTTCGTGCCCCATGATCTGGAACTTGTGGGTGACCGAGTTGCGGTCGGGCGGCAAGACATCGCGCTGGGTCATGGCAAAATCGGCGGGTAAAGGCTCGGACGGTCGGGGCTCGGGCCTTTCGGGAGGGCCAAGCTGTCTACACAAGATGTTAGCAGGGCGCTAGGCCGATCCGAAGGGCACCGATGACCGGTGTGAGGGCAGGCGGACGCGGCGGGGCTTAATAGCCCGGGGGCAGCCGGTCGTCATCCTCGGGGTCGTCGATGTCTCCGCCCCCGCGAGGGCCGTCGTCGGGGTGCTCTCCGACTTCAACGGTGATGCGGCTGCGGATGCCCCCCCGCCCCTTCCAGTCGGTGACGATCTGCATCCAGACCGGTTCCATGGCCACCGCGAGGTCGTCGGCGATGCGGTTGGTCACCGCCTCGTAAAAGATGCCGGCGTTGCGGAAACTCTGGTAGTACAGCTTGAGGCTTTTGAGCTCGATGCAGCCGGCCCGGGGGACGTACTGCAGCATGACGTGGGCGAAGTCGGGGTGGCCGGTCTTCGGGCACACACTGGTGAACTCTTCGGATACATGTTCGATGACGTAAGAACGTCCCGGGCTGGGGTTGGGGAAGCACTCAAGCAAGTCGGGTTCAGGGCTGGGCATGAGGAAGATGGTACCCGCTGGGCTGGAGCCAGCGGGGCTACGGAGCAAGTGCACGATTCACCATAAACACGGCGACGCCGGACCCCACCGGGGGAGTGGGCCGCGCCAACCGTTATCATCCCCGCCATGTCTGATGCACCTGTTATTTCCGAGGCCCAGGTCCGCCAGGTGGCGAAGCTGGGCCGGCTCAAACTCACCGACGACGAGGTCGCCCATTTCACCGGTCAGCTTGCGGCGGTGTTGGAACACATCGCGACGCTGAACCAGCTGGACGTAACCGGCGTGGAGCCCCTGGCCCACGCCAGCGATCGCCACAGCGTGCTGCGCGACGACGTGCCGGGCCCGACCCTGGCCCCCGATGTGGCGCTGCAGAACGCCCCGGACCGGCAAGACGCCTTTTTCAAGGTGCCCAAGGTGCTGGGGCAGGGAGGAGGGGCCTAATGGAACTGGTTCACGCCACCCTGACCCAGCAGCGGGACGCGATCGCCCGCGGCGACGTGTCGGCCGTCGAGCTGACCCAGGCCTACCTGGACCGCATCGCCCAGCACGACCCCGCCCTGGGCAGCTACCACGAGGTGTTTCCCGAGCGTGCCCTTAAGACCGCGGCGGCGGTGGACGCGGGCGAGATCACCGGCCCGCTAGCCGGCGTCACGCTGGGCGTGAAGGACCTGTTCTGCACCGATTACGGCACCACCACCTGCTCGTCGAAGATGCTTGCGGGCTACCGCTCGCCCTTCACCGCCACGGCGGTGCAGCGGCTCGAAGACGCGGGCGCCGTGGTGCTGGGCAAGACCGTGATGGACGAGTTTGCGCTCGGCTCCTCGTGCGAGACCTGCGCCCACGGGGGGGCCCGCAACCCCTGGGACACAGACCGCGTGCCCGGCGGGTCGTCGGGCGGCAGCGCCGCGGCCATGGCCGGGAGCCTGGCTGCGGCGACGCTGGGTACCGACACGGGCGGGTCGATCCGCCAGCCCGCGGCGCTGTGCGGTGTCGTGGGTTTTAAGCCCAGCTACGGGCGGGTCTCCCGCTACGGCATGGTGGCCTGCGCTTCGTCGCTAGACCAGGCGGGTACCTTCACGCGCAGCGTGGCCGACGCGGCCCTGCTGACCAAGCTGATGGCGGGAGCCGATGCGAATGACAACACCTGCGCCGACCGCCACGTGCCTGAAGACCTGGACGCGGTGGACACCCCGGTGCCGGGGCTACGTATCGGGCTGCCCAAGCAGTACGTCTTGGAGGGGGCCAATCACCCGGCGGTGCAGGCCGCGGTGGACGCCGCGTGCGCGCTGTACCGCGACCAGGGCGCCGAACTGGTGGAGGTGGACCTGCCCCATACCAAGTACGGCATCCCCGCTTACTACGTGCAAATGACCGCTGAGCTGTCCAGTAACCTGGCCCGGTACGACGGGGTTCATTACGGTCACCGCACCGATCGGCCCACCACCGACCCGGCCGAGTTGACGGCCCTGTCGCGCGAAGAAGGCTTTGGGGATGAGGTCAAACGCCGCATCATGCTGGGCACCTACGTGCTAAGCGGCGGCTACGAACAGCAGTATTACGATCGCGCCCTGCGGGTGCGCCGGCTGATCCGCAACGACTTTGACGCCGCGTTCGATGCGCAGGGCGCCGGGGTCCACGCGATCTTGTGCCCCACCACGACCGGGCCGGCCTTCAAACGCGGCGAGCTGATCGACGACCCGCTGGCGATGTACCTCAACGACGTGTACACGGTGAACGTCAACCTCGCGGGCATCTGCGGCATCAGCCTGCCCGCGGGCACAGCCCAGGTGGACGGCAGCGCTCTGCCCGTTGGCGTGCAGCTCATCGGCCCGGCCTTCGGCGAGCAGACCCTGCTGCAGGTGGCCCGGCAGTACGAACAGCACGCCGGCCACACCGAGCTCCGGGCGCCCATCGGCTGATTCTTGGTCCCGCATAATTCCTCGCCTGGCCGACCCGTACGGGCCCCGACGCATCGGGACGGCCCGGGAAGTTTTGCCACCCGAAAGAACGAACCCCGCATGGCTTCTGACGCCCCTTACCTCGGCCTCGACCTCGGCGGCACCAACATTCAGGGGGGCGTGGTTGTCGATGGCAAGGTGCTGGTCCGCGACAGCACCAAGACCAAGGCCGCGGAAGGCGCCGAGGCGGTCATCAAACGCATCGTCAAGCTGTGCGAACAGTTGGTGGAAGAAGCGGGTTACAAGAAAAACGAGATTGCGGGGCTGGGGATCGGAGCCCCCGGCGCCGTGGACCACCGCCGGGGCACGGTAATCAAGGCCGTGAACCTGGGTTGGGAAAACTACGCGCTCTCCGAAGCGCTGGGCGACGCGGTGAAATGGCCGGTGACCGTGGACAACGACGTGAACGTCGCGGCCTGGGGCGAGTACCGGGCCGGGGCGGGGCGCAAGCTCAAAAAAACCGACAGCCTGCTAGCGGTCTGGTGCGGCACCGGGGTCGGGGGCGGGATCGTGCTCCACGACGAGCTGTTCCACGGCGCACGCTTCACCGCCGGCGAGATCGGGCACACGGTGGTGCGCTCCGGCGCCGGCCGCGGGCGACGCACCCTCGAAGACCTGGCGGGCCGGAACAACCTGGTGGCGACACTCACCCGGCTGATCGACACCGGCAACCCTTCGACGATGCCCGACATCGTGGACGGCGACTTCGGCCGCATCCGCTCCAAAGCACTCGCCGCGGCCCTGGCGCAAGACGATCCGCTGACCTGCGAGCTGTTGCGGCAGGCCGCCACCGCGGTCGGTCACGCGGTCGCCAACGCGGTGACCCTGCTCAGCCTGCCTGCAGTGGTGCTGGGCGGGGGCGTGAGCGACGCCCTGGGCGAACGCTGGGTCCGCTGGGTGCGCAAGGCGTTCGACGACGCGGTGTTTCCCGCGGTCCTACGCGAGACCCAGGTGGTCGCCGGCGAGCTGGGCGACGACGCGGGCGTGGTGGGCAGCGCGATGCTAGCCCACGAGCGTCTGACGGCGGACGGCTGATCTCAGGCCGAAGGCAAAAAAAATTGGTTCTGGGTGTCGATTCGATGGACAACGGGTGTAAAGCTGGGTAACCTAGCGCACTGAACGCCGTCTCGACGCATAGTGGCCCGGTGGCCGCCGCCGGGCAGATAAAACTGATGGTCCATGAGGCCAGCTTACGATACTACAGCAGGCTCTCGGCAAGCCTCCTCCCCCCGCTTTCTCCCCTCCGCCCCGTTGCCACTTATGTGGCAGCGGGGTTTTTTCGCGGCGTACGCCAGCGCCCCGCCAGTTGGCGGTTTACACCCGGTGTAACGCAGAGCAAAGCCGGCCCCCAACCGCAGGTTCAGCCGCCGAGGTTGTCACGGCGTGGAACCGTGCGGTAAGACGTGGGCAGCAGGTGATTCACCCCACGGTAAGCGTAGACCCGCCCCGAAACCGTGAACTCTGGCGCGGTGTCGCGCTGCCGCACATCGTTCTCAAGCTCCTCAAGCAGCCTGCAAGGCATCAGCACCATGGGCGGTTCGTCGGCGTTTACACCGTCTGCGGAAAAGGTGAACAGCACCGCCCTCCCGCGGCCCTGAGACACCAGCCGGCCGCGCCGTTCGATCAGGTACGAACCTTCTTGGCGCGGGGCCGCGGCGAACGGTCCGTCCCCCGCGGCATCGGGATCGACGCCTTCAGCCACCGGCCCGAAGCGCGGGTCCTCCGGCGTCGCCGCGGCCCCCGACGGCCGAGTCAGCAGCGATTCCATTCTCGCGATCGGGTCGTCCGCCCCGGCGAAGGTGGCTCCGCCCCCGCCCTCGGGGCTTTCAAACGCGTCGTTGACCACCGCGCCCCGGCGCGGTGCGGCATCCTGGGATGTCGGCTCCACTGTACGGCGTGGCGCACGGCCGGCGTCCAGCAGGGCGCGGGTCGCGGCGTCGGGCCGCGCGGTCACGGCGCTGGGCAGTAAATAGTTCACCCCTCGGTGGGTGTGTACCTGTCCGCTGATTAAAAAGTGCCCCACCAGCCGCCCCCGCGCCGCCGCGAGGTCTTGCCCCTCGGGGCGGGGCACGTTCAGGCCGTCCTGCATGAGCTGTAGCCGCTGGGTCTTCTGCATAATCATGGGTCGCAGGTCGTCCACACCCGCCACCCGGTCGTACGCGAAGACCCACAACGCGTCCGCCCCGGGCTGGTCCGCGGCGGGATTCGGCACCGCGATCAGCCGCCCGGGGCGCTCGACCACAAAGCCCCCTTCGCGGCGCAGTCGGGGCAGCGGCGCGTCGGGGTCGATCTGCACCACCGCGGGGTCAAGCCCCGGGCCCCGAGTTCCTACAGCCGGAGCGCCGTCGGACCGCGGGGCGGCCGGCCGCGGGGCAATCCCGCGCTCCGCGCCCTGGCCGGGTCGGTCCGAGATCAGCCGGTCGATGATCTCCCGCGGCGTGACGGTCGGCGCCGCCGCGTCGGCGGGGTCCGGGGTCTGCGCGGCGGCACTGGCCGTGCAAAGCACGGCCCCGCCCAGGGCGACCCCCATCAAGATCCCGCGCCGCAGGCCCCCGCGGCGGACCAACGAATATTTAAATACGGACAGGAGTGGAAGCATCGCGGAGTCTCCGTGCCGCGGCGCGGCGTGACCATCGGAAGGGGGCAAAGGCAGGCGATCTTAAGAACACCGCATCAACTGATCTAAACGCCGTGCCTGGTGGCAGCCATCCAGATCATTTGATGCGGTGTTTAAAGGCCAGAATCCGGGTCGAGCGCACGCCACACGCGGGCGCCCGTGGCCCGCCAGCCGTGGCCCGGGTCCAAATCCAGCCCCACGGTCAACACGCGCCGGCCCCCAGACAGGGGCCGCACGATGTCCACTTCACCGGTCTGGCCGTCGAGCCGCAACGAATGCACCTCGAAAATCGGTCGCTGCCCGTCGGGCGCCGCCACCGGGAGCGACAGGGCCTCGGCGCGGCGCACTTCGACCGCCCGACGTGCCACACGCCCGGTCGCCGGATCGACCAGGACCTCGGGGATGCCTGCGGGCACGCGGGCATCCGGAGCCAGACCGTGCACCACCACGGCGTACGTCTCGGGATTCGCGCTGCGTGGCAGCACCAGGTCGTAAACGCCGGTACCCGCCTGGTAAGCCAGGGCCTCGTGCACCGCGACGACCACCGCCTGGCGGAGGTGCCGGTTGTTGATCGCCCGGTGTGGCCGGTCGTCAGAAATACTTACCCAGCGGGGGGCCGCACAACCCGCAACGGTAAGCACGGCCGTGGCCGCGACGACGGAAAAAAGCAAGAGACGAACCATGCGGACCTTCCTGGGTCACGGGGCGCGGGCCGGCTCCGCCGACCTCCGGATCACAGTTTACGCCGGCTCTGGGCCCCACGTGAACGAGCCCCCCCACGCGGCCAGGCCTACTCGACCGTGACCGACTTGGCCAAGTTCCGCGGCTTGTCCACGTCGTGGCCACGCTGCACCGCCGCGTGATAGGACAGGAGCTGCAGCGGGATCACGCTCAGCATCGGGCTCAGCGGGTCGCTGATGGCCGGCACGCGGAACACGAAGTCGGCATAGTCATCGATGCGGGTGTCGCCCTCGGTGGCCACGGCGATGATCCGCCCGCCGCGGGCCTTAACCTCTTCGATGTTGCTGATGACCTTGTCGTACTGGCTGCCTTGGGTGGCGATGAACACCACCGGCATCCCCTGGTCGATCAGCGCGATCGGGCCGTGCTTCATCTCCGCGGCGGGCATGCCCTCGGCGTGGATGTAGCTGATCTCCTTGAGCTTGAGCGCCCCCTCCAGAGCCACGGGGTACCCGTAGCCCCGGCCAAGGAACAACCAGTTGTCACGGTCCACCACCTGCTTCACGCACTCGCCGATGTACGCGCTCTGCTCCACGATCTTGGCGATGTGGTCGGGGATCTGGCTGAGTTCTCCGAGGTAGCCCTCGACCTCGCCGCCCGAGAGGTAACGCCGCTTGCCCATGTACAGGGCCATCATGGCCAGCACCGCCACCTGGCCGGTGAAGGCCTTGGTGCTGGCCACGCCGATCTCCGGGCCCACCCGCAGGTACACCCCCGCGTCGGTCTCGCGGGCCATGGTGCTGCCCACCACGTTGACGGCTCCCAGGCTCAGGGCCCCGCGTTCTTTGGCCTCGGTCAGCGCCGCCAGGGTGTCGGCGGTCTCGCCGCTCTGGCTGATGGGAACGATGACCGTGCCCTCCTCGATGATGGGGTTGCGGTAGCGCAGCTCGCTGGCGTAGTGGGCCCGGCTGGGCACCTTGGCCAGCGCCTCGAACAGGTATTCACCGATTAGTCCCGCGTGGTAGGCCGTGCCCTGGCCGGTAAAAATAAACCGCTTGGCCCGGACCAGGTCGCGGGTCAGGTTTGCCAGGCCGCCCAGCACCACCCGTCCCTCGCGGGTGTCGATGCGGCCACGCAGGGTGGTGCGTACCGCGTCGGGCTGCTCCATGATCTCTTTGAGCATGTAGTGCTGGTAGTCGCCCAGCTCGATCTGCTCCAGGTCCATCTCCAGCGCTTCGACCCGCTGACCCACCAGCTCGTTGTCGATGGTGGTGGTGCGGAAGTCCACGCTCCACGGCCCACCGTGGGTCGGCGACTCGGGGATCTGGTCGCGCGGGCCTGCGCACAGCCGCACCACCTGATAGTCCTCCAGGGTGATGGCCTGGGTGGTGTGGCTGATGATGGCGCTGGCGTCGCTGGCCACGACGTAGGCGTGGTCCGCCACGCCCACGATCAGGGGGCTACCCTTTTTCGCCACCACCAGGGTGTGGGGTTCGCGTTCGCAAGCCACCGCGATGGCGTACGCGCCCGTCACTTCACGCAGCGCGGTCTGCACGGCGCGTTCCAGGGCCGCCCCTCCGCTTTCTTCGCCTTCCAGGTCGTACAACTCGGCGATCAGCTTGGCCAACACCTCGGTGTCGGTCTCGCTGGTGAAGACGTGGCCTTTTTTCTCTAGGTAGGTCCGCAGCGCACGGTAGTTCTCAATGATCCCGTTATGCACCAGCGCAATGGTGTGCCCGCCCCGGGTGGTGCCCGTGTGGGGGTGGGCGTTGTCCTGGGTGGGCGAACCGTGGGTGGCCCACCGGGTGTGGGCGATGCCCAGGGTGCCCACGAAACGGTCCGGGTCCGCCTGCACCTGCTCTTGCAGCACGCTGACCCGGCCGACGCTACGCGCGGTCTCCACGCGCCCGGGTTGCTCGGCGGTGCCCCCGGACAAAACCGCCAGCCCCGCCGAGTCGTACCCGCGGTACTCCAGGCGTTTCAAGCCCTCGATCAGCAGGGGGACCGCGGGCTTGTTCCCAACGTAGGCGACGATTCCACACATAACACTGATCACCTTTGGCTTAAAAAACGATCGCGGATTCCCCATCACCGGGGCTGCACCATGGTACGCGCTGCCCGGCCCGCTCCCCATGTAGACCACAGCTCAGGGGCCGGCGCCGACCCGCCACCGCCCCTCCACGGGCCCGCGGCCGGCGCGGGGTGGGTCTGTACCGTCTGCCCGGGACGCGTCGGCGGCGACCGCTTGCCCCGACGGGTGCCCGGGGCCGGGATGCAGGGCATGGTGCCGTGTTTTCAGTTGACCCTGCGGGTCATCGGGCAGGTTGATCTCCCAGAACCCCTGGCCCAGAGGCCAAGCGGTGCCGATCTGGCAGGGGGCTCCGGCGTTGATGCACTCGAAAGCCGCGCCGCCCTCCGTCGTCGCGGCGCGCCACGGGCGATGGATGTGGCCGTGGAGGTACACCACTCGCCCCGGGCAGGCGGCCAGGGCACGCTCCAACGCCCGGGCTTCTTTCAGACTGCGCGACCAGGGGCTGGGCACGTCGTCGGGCAGCGAGCAGGGGTAGTGACACAGCACCAGCAGGGCCTGGTCCGGCGGCACGGCCCCGATGGCTTCCAGCGCCCGACGCAGCTGCGCCCGCCCCAACGCCCCACGCGAAACGAAACGGTTGGGTACGGCCGAATCCAGGGCCAATAGCGTCCAGCCCGGTCGCAGCGCACGCACGTGCGGAAAGCCCTCGGGCAGCAGCCCCCCCAGCAGGGTCTCGATCCGCCGCACCCGGCGGCTGCGGAAGGTGTAGCGGTCGTGGTTGCCCGGCACCAGGGTGCATGGCGCCGCTTCCAGCAGCGGACGGGCGTGATCCAGAAAGTCCTGAAACTCGCTCTCCAGCGACGAGGTGCTCACGTCGCCCGAGAACAACACGTGGTCTGGCTTCAACAATCGGGCACGTTCGATGACCGCCGGCAGAAGCCCGTGATTGAAGTGGTGCCGTCGGTTGAGCAGCAGGTTGGCGTGCGCCATCGCCCGTCGGCTGAGCAGCCGCCGCAGGGGCACCCGCAGCGTGTACAGATGGATATCGCCGATCAGCACCAGCTTCACGGCGCTGCTCCCGGATCACCGTCGGGACGGTCTTGGTTCGCCCCCGCCGCGCCAATCTCGCTGACCATCAACTCCAGCACCCCGGGCAGCAGCAGAAACGAGGTGTAGTGGTTGCCCGCCAGCCAAAGGTGGTGGCCGTCCTCCAGCCCGATGGCCCGGGCCAGGGCGCGGGCGTTTTTGGCCGGCACCACCGTGTCGTTACGGGCGTTGACCATCCACGTGGTGGCCGGGTTCAGCCGCGGGGCCAGCCGCAGTGGCTCCACCGGGTCGATCAGCGCCACCAGCTTCGCGTGGGTGTCGTGCCCGTAGTGGGCCAGCGCCCCGCGCACGTGGTAAGCGTCTTTCTGTCCGTTCTCGAGGATGTCCACCCCGTCTCCGCCCGCGAGCAAAAGAAACGTGAGGTTGAAGCAGCCATCCACGCCCGCCGCCGCCGCGGCGAAGTAGCTGCCCAGGCTCGTGCCCTGGACCGCGATCCGGGCCGGGTCCACCCCCGCTTGGGCGGCGATCGCGTCGTAAGCCCGACGCACGTCGGCCACGGCCATGGGCGCGTTTTCCAGGGTGGTCACCCCGGTCATCTTGCGTTCAGCCGGAGTGCGCTCGCCGTAGCCCGGAAGCTCCAGTACAAAGGCGTGGATGCCCCGCCCCCGCAGGCCCCGGGCCAGAGCCAGAGCCACGGGCAGGTCCGGGTGCAGCGAGTGGACCAGTAGCGCCGCGGGCCGCGGGGTATCCGCCGTGCCCGCGGGCCGGAACCAGCGCAGCCAGGCGGTGTCCAGGGCCCCGTCCCCCGTGGGCCGCGCCGCTGGGAAACTCAGCCGGGCGTCCGCATCGCCGTCGCCCGGCAGCACGTCCACCTCGAAAGCGCCCGGCGCCCACGCGAGGGTGGCCAGCGCTTCGGTCACGGACCGGGGGTCGTTGGCACGCGGTGCAAACACAACGCTGTCGGTCACCGCCTGGGCGGGGACGGCCACGAGCCAAACGACGATCAAGAACTTGAGCATGCCCGCAGGATAGAGCACGCCGCCGGCTCCGGAAGCCGCGCGGCAGCGAGCCGGACGCCCCCCGCCCCCGTGTGGACGGACTCACAACACCCGCATGACCACCGGCGAACCGGTGACCACGTTCATCGCGGCGATGGTGTCCGCCGCGGCCTGCACGTCGCCGCGGGTGGCCCGGTGGGTGGTCACGACCACCGGCACGGCCGACTCGCCCGCGCGTGGCGCGTGCTGCAGCAGGGCCGAGAGGCTGATGCCCCGCGAACCAAACGCATCGGTGATCTTGGCCATCACCCCCGGCTGATCTTGGGCGCTCAGCCGCACGTACCAGCGGCCTTCCAGGTCTGCCTCGGCCACCGGCTGCGCCGGGGGGTGCAGGTCCGGGGTCAGACGCATGCGGGAGAAGTGGGCTGGGTAACTGCCCGTGACCACGTTCAGCAGGTCGCCCACCACCGCCGACGCGGTGGGCCCCTGCCCGGCGCCGGCGCCCACCAGCAGCACCGGCCCCACCGCGTCGCCGTCCACCGCCAGCGCGTTCAAAGAGCCGTGGATCTGCGCCAGCGGCTGGTCGCGCGGCACGAAGCAGGGCGCCACGCTCAGCCCCACGTGCTCGTGGCCCGGCCAGCGCTCGGCCGCGGCAATCAGTTTCACGTCGAAGCCCAACTCGGCCCCGAAAGCCACGTCCATCAGCTCCAGCGTGTCGATACCCCGGCAAGGCACCTGGTCGCCACCCACGTTCACGCCAAAGGCCAGCGACGCGAGCACCGCGAGCTTCTGTCCCGCGTCGGCTCCGGACACGTCCAGGGTTTCGTCGGCCTCGGCGTAGCCCTTCTCTTTGGCTTCCAGCAGGGCCTGGGCGTAGCTTTTCCCGCGCTGGGTCATCTCGGTCAAGATGTAGTTGCACGTCCCGTTCAGGATCCCGTACAACCCCGTAACCCGGTTGGCCATCAGCCCCGCGGTCAGCGCCGTCACGCAGGGGATGCCACCCCCGCAGCTCGCCTCGAAGGCGACCGACGCCCCGTGTTCGCGGGCCAAGGCAAAGAGCTCCGGGCCGCGGGCCGCGAGCAGCGCCTTGTTGGCGGTCACCACGTGCCGGCCCGCCCGCAAAGCCTCCCGCACCCAGCCGTCGACCGGGTCCAGCCCGCCGGCCACTTCCACCACCACGTCGGCGGGCGCCGCGGCGAACACCGCCGGGTCGTCGGTGAACCGCTCGCGGGCCTGGGCGTCGCCCGCCTCGGCCGCCGCCGCGCGGGCCTTGACCACGTTGCGCACCAGCACCCGGCCCAGCTCCACGCGGTGCCCGGTCCGCGCGGTGTACAGGTCCGCGTGCTTGTGCAGAAGCCCCGCCACGCCGCGGCCCACGGTGCCGTAGCCGATCATCGAAACAGTCGTGGTCGGAAAATCGGGGGTGTCAGGCAAGTCGGTCACGCTCCGGCAAAACGGGTCAAAGCAGGGGAGAAGCCGCCGGCCGCGAAGATAACAGACCCGCCGCCGCCAGCCGCCGGGGCTCGGCCCGCGCACGGTGGGGTAGACTTTGCCCGTGAAGCCGCCCCCCCCCGCCGCCGACGTGTCTGCACCGCGAACGGACCCGGTGGTCCGCACCGCGGACGCCGAAGACGGCCTGATCACCCCGGTGTGCTCGATCTTCCGGCGTTTTCTCAAGCGGCAAAACCTGCGTTTCACCACCGAGCGGGCCCTGATCCTCGAAGCGGTCATGTCCAAGGCCGACGTGTTCGAAGCCGACGACCTCTACGCCGAGATGCGCGGCGCCGTCCCCGAAAGCCGCGGCGCCGGCGAAAAACCCACCACCGTCAGCCGCGCCACCATCTACCGCACCCTCAAGCACCTGCTGGAAGCGGGCATCATCCGCGAGGTGCTGATTGATTCGGGCAAGGCCCACTACGCCCAGAGCTTCGGCGGCCGCCCAACCGGCCACCTGGTGTGCGTGGAGACCGAACGGATCGTCGCCTTCCCCACCGAGCGCCTGGACGCGCTAATGCGCGAAATCTGCGCCGAACACGGTTTTGAACCGGTCAGCCACCGGCTGGTGGTCTACGGGGTTTCGCCCGAAGCCTCGGCCGCGGACCAGGGCTGACCGCCGAGATCCTCCCCCCCATGGCCCGCACCACCCCGCTAAAGCAGCTACTGACCGACGTCCGCTCGTGCACCCTCTGCGCCGAGCACCTGCCCCACGGCACCCGGCCGGTCGTCCAAATCCACCCACGGGCCGCCGTGCTCATCGCTGGCCAGGCCCCCGGGCGGCGAGTTCACGAATCCGGCGTGCCCTTCGACGACCCCAGTGGCGACCGGCTGCGCGAGTGGATGGGCGTGGACCGCGACACTTTCTACGACGCCAAGCAGGTGGCCATCCTGCCCATGGGCTTCTGCTACCCCGGCACCGGAAAATCCGGCGACCTGCCCCCGCGCCCCGAGTGCGCCCCGACCTGGCGGCAGCAGCTGCTCGACCACCTGCCCAAGCTGGGCCTCACCCTGGTGATCGGCCAGTACGCGATGGCCGACCACTTCGGAAAGTCCAAGGTCAGCCTGACCGACCGCGTGCGGGCCTGGCGCGACGCCGGGCCGGACGTGATCCCCCTGCCCCACCCCAGCCCGCGCAACAACATCTGGCTCAAGCGCAATCCGTGGTTCGAAAAAGAACTGCTGCCGGTGCTGCGCACCCGAGTCCAAGGGCTGCTCAACCCCTAAGCCACCACCCAGCGCACCGCCGCGGTTCTATTTGACGCCCCCCCGGCCAGACCGCATACTTCCCGCCCCCCCGAGATACCGGCTCATCAGTCCCACGGGAACGAGCCAGGCGCGGGTCGGGGGGACACGTGCTGCACCTCCCGTGCCCTTCCCTCGTAGCCCCCCCGTTCATCACCCCGCGTTGACCCCGAACGATTCGGTGTCGATCCGCCCCGCCTCCCAAAGGACGCTTTCCCATGGCCGAATCCACCCCCGACACCGAAGCCCGCCCCGAACAGAGCGTCAAGATCGAAGACGCCGGGCCCGCCCTCAAACGACTGATCGTCGAGCTCCCCGAATCGCGCATTAAAGACAAGATCGAAGAAAGCTACGTCACCCTGCGTGACGACGCGGTGCTGCCGGGCTTCCGCCGCGGCCGCGCCCCGCGGAGGCTCTTGGAAAAACGCTTCGCCGAGTCGATCCAGGGCGACGTGAAAAACCAGCTGCTCAGCGAGTCGTACACCCAGGCCATTGAAGACGCGGACCTGGACGTAATCGGTGAGCCGGACGTCAAAGACATCGAAAAACTGGATGTGCCCGAATCCGGCCCCATGAGCTACACCGTAGAAGTCGAAGTCACCCCCGACTTCGAGCTTCCGGCCTTCGACGGGCTGAAGGTCACCACCGCGTCCGCCGAAGTGACCGACGATGACGTGACCAAAGAGATCGAAGAGCTGCGCGAGCGCAACGGCTCCATGACCGTAGTCGAAGACGCCACGGTGTCCGAAGGCGACTACGTCGAATCCGACGTGACCATTTTGCTGGGCAAAGACGCGGCGGACGACGCGGAAGTCGCGTTTTCCCAAAACGGCGCGTACACGCTGGTCCACGGCGAAGACAAAGAATTCAAAGGTCACGTCGCGGGCATTCTGATCGGCGACCTGGGCAAGCAGCTCACCGGCAAGAAACCCGGTGATACCCTGAGCATCTCGATGGACGGGCCCGACGGACACGAAAACGAAAAAATCAAAGGCGCCCCCATCACGATCAAACTGGCCTTGACCAAGGTACACCGCCTGGCTCCGGCCGACGTGGCCGATCTCCTGCCGCGTTTCGGCATGGAAAACGAAGACGAACTCAAAGAGCGCGTCCGCACCATGATCGAACAGAAAAACGAGCAGACCCAGCAGGCCGAGAGCCACAAGCAGCTCACCGAGCAGCTGGTGGACGGCACCACCCTGGAGCTTCCCGAAGGCCTCAAGAGCCGCCAGATCGAACGGGCCCTGCAGCGCGAACGCATGCAGATGCTCTACCAGGGAACCTCCACCGAAGAAGTGGAAGCCAAACTCGCCGAGACCCGCACCCAGGGCGAAGAGGCCGCCGTGCGGCAGCTCAAGACCTTCTTCGTACTCGACAAAGCCGCTAAGAACCTCGAAATCGACGTCACCGAAAACGAGATCAACGGCCGCATCGCCATGATGGCCATGCAGCAGCAACGGCGCCCCGAAAAACTCCGCAGCGAGATGCGCAACCGCGGCGAGCTGGAGCAGCTCTACCTGTCGATCCGCGAGCAGAAAACCCTCGACGCGATCCTGGAAAAAGCCACCGTGACCGAGGCCTAACCCCTCGTTGGCGGCGCCCAACCGGCGCCCCAACGCTTTTGCCATGACCGCCCTCGCCCCCCTGCACCTGGTTGCCGTACTTGCCCAAAACCGCGCGGCGGCCGGGCGGGTGTTCGTCTGGTGCGCGGTGCTGCTGGTCGCGGCGGTCGGGCTGGGCTTCATCGCCTGGTGGCTGCGGCGGCGATTGGCCGCTCAGGACGACAGCGAGCCGCTGCCCATGGGCTTCTCGCTATCGGACCTGCGCACCCTGCACGCCCGCGGGGAGCTGACCGACGAAGAATTCGAGCACGCCAAGCGTCGCATGGTCGCGGGCACCCGCGCCCGGCTGGGCGCGGAGCCGCAAACCCCCGCCCCGCCCTCCGCACCGCCGCCTGCCGCCTCACCCCCTCCGCCGGACGGCGGCGGCATCCAGTGGGAAGACCCTCCCGAGGGTTCCGAGCCTACGCCCGGGGCAGATTCAAGCCGATAATCGCGGGCCGCGGCGGGTCGGCCCCATAAAATCCCGCGGCCCATCACGGCACCAGCGTTGCGCCCCGCGCCGCGGTGCAGCACGTTTCAGCCCGCTTTGCGGGGCGGATTTAAGCCCTACTATGATGATCGCGACGTCGTTTCACCCGCGACTCCCGATCCCCCGCCGCGTCCCAAACCCGCTCGCACCGGGCTAACGGCCGGCGGCCGGTTGGTCGATCCTCCCGGTGGCGTGCGCCCCGGGCGATCGATAACACACCCGCCCTCGGTCTGCAGCCCCTCCGCCGCGGACCGCTCCCTAGAAGTAATCGAGACACCGACTATGGCAAACGGCAAGCAAACTGGACGCGGCGGTGACGGCCCCGAAGGTCCGACCAGCGGCGAGGGCGGCTTTAAAGGCCGCCGGGTCACCACCTGTTCGTTCTGCGGCAAGACCTCGCGCGAAGTGGGCCCGATGGTCGAAGGCCCCAACGACGTCTACATCTGCGCCAACTGCACCGAGCTGTGCCAGAACATCTTTAAGCAAGAGCGCCGCCGCGTGCAGCCAGGCCGGCCCAGCGTGGGCAGCATCCCCACGCCCCGCCAGCTCAAAGAATTCCTCGACCAGTATGTGATCGGGCAAGACCTCGCCAAGCGGGCCCTCTCGGTGGCTGTACACAACCACTACAAACGGCTTAACGCGGCGGAAAAAGAAACCCCCGTGGAGCTGGACAAGTCCAACGTGCTGCTGATGGGCCCCACCGGCACCGGCAAGACCCTGCTGGCCCGCACCCTGGCCCGCACGCTCAACGTGCCCTTTGCCATCGGCGACGCGACCACCCTGACCGAAGCCGGCTACGTGGGTGAAGACGTCGAGAACCTGCTGCTCAAGCTGCTGCAGGCCGCGGACTACGACCTGGAAAGCGCCCAGCGCGGCATCATCTACATCGACGAAATCGACAAGATCGGCAAGACCAGCCAGAACGTCAGCATCACCCGCGACGTGTCGGGCGAGGGCGTGCAGCAGGCGCTGCTGAAGATGCTCGAAGGCACCACCGCCAATGTACCCCCGCAGGGCGGCCGCAAGCACCCCGAGCAGCAGTACATCCAGCTGGACACGACCAACATCTTGTTCATCTGCGCCGGCTCGTTCGTGGGCCTCGAAGACATCATCAAGAAGCGGCTGGGCAGCAAGTCCATCGGCTTTGCCAGCGAAGCCAGCACCGACGACCACACCCTGGACGAAGAAACCGTGCTCGCCAACGTTCAGGCCGAGGACGTGCTGGAGTTCGGCATGATCCCCGAGCTGATCGGCCGTCTGCCGATCATCACCCCGCTCATGCCCCTAACCGCCGACACGCTGGTGAACATCCTCACCGAGCCTAAGAACGCGCTGGTGCGGCAGTACCAGTACTTCTTCACCATGGAAAACTCCGAACTGGAGTTCACCAAGGAAGCGCTGTACGAGCTGGCCGAGATGGCGATCGAACGCAAGACCGGGGCCCGCGCCCTGCGTAGTGTGATGGAAGAGCTAATGCTCGAACTGATGTACGACCTGCCCGACGTCAAGGGCAAGGGGGCCAAGTTCGTCATCACCGCCGACACGGTCCGCAACCCGGTGCCCCTTGACCGCCTGCGGGTTCAGCAAAAAGAATCCGCCTGACCGCGCACCGCCGCCTGCCGTTTTTATTCAACGCCCCGCCGGTGTGCGCCGCGGAGCCGAGGAGCACCGCCGTATGACGCGTTCCCACCGGACCTCCCTCGCGCTGCTCGCCGTGCTGACCGCCGGGACAGCGGGGGCCGCCACCGGCTGTGCCCCGCCCGACGCGGCCACCCGCGTGAGCCCTACGCCGGTGCTGGCTCAGGCCCCGAGCCGTGCCGCCGCCCCGGGGCGGACCGCCCCCCCCCCGCAAACCCTCAGCCGGGCCCAGCCCCCCCGCGGCAACGGTCAGCCCCAAAGCCTGCTGGATCTCGCGACCCACGGGCGTTTTGCCGCGGTGCTGTCGGCCCTGCAGACCGACCCGCACCCCACCGCGGCCGCAGGCCCGCTGATCAGCGACCTGAAACGCTACCAGGCCAACACCCAGCGCCGCGACGCCCAGCGGTCCCGTGAGTTCACGGCGGCGGTCGAGCGGCTGCAGCGCGAAGTCGCCGCGGGGCACCTGGACAAAGCGCTCAAAGCCGCGATTGAAGCCCACGGCATCGCCCCGGACCCCGACGCCCTGCTGCAACGCCCCGGTGTGACCGCGCTGATCGAGAAAGCCCGCTCCCAGGCCCAGGCCGCAGAGTCCGAAGAAGACTGGGTGGAAGCGGGCATCTTGTTTGGCCGCCTCAACCTGCTGTTTGAATCAACCGCGGCCTACCGCGACGACGTGAAACGCGTCAATGATCACCTGCGGGTGCTGGCCCTCTACGCGCCCCAGGCCTTCCGCGAGCTTCAGCGGGCCCGGGCCGAACGCGCCGGCGACGCCAAAGACGCGCTGGGCAAAAACCCGCCGGACGCCGAACCGTGGGAGAACCGCCTGCGCGGGATCAACCGCGGCATGCTGCACCAGGCGGTCCGCACCGCCGCGGAGCAGCACATCGACCACCGCGGCTACGGCGCCCTGCTCGCGGGCTCGCTCCGCCCGCTGATCACCCTCATCAACACCCCCGCCCTGGCCCAGACCTTCCCGGGGCTGGCCGACCCGGACCGCGTCGCCGCCTTCCGCCGCGAGCTGACCCAGGCCCAGGCCGACTTTGAAAAGCCCGACCGCAAGTTCACCGAGTTCCGCTCGCTGGCCCGGCTGGACGGCCTGCTAGAAGCCAACCGCCGCACCGTCCGCCTTCCCGAGTCGGTCATGGCCTTCGAAATGACCGAGGGGGCGCTGGGCACCCTCGACGAGTTCTCGTCGATGTACTGGCCCGAAGACGTGGACTACCTCGCCCGCTCGACCCAGGGCGCTTTCACCGGCGTGGGCATCCAGATCTCGCGCAAAAACGAACAGCTCACCGTGGTCAGCCCGCTCAACGGCACCCCCGCGCAGAAGGCGGGCATCCGCGCCGGCGACGTGATCGCCACGGTCAACGGGGCGGACACCGCCTCATGGTCGCTCAACAAGGCCGTGCGCGAAATCACCGGGCCGCGGGGCACCCAGGTTCAGCTGGGTATCAGCCGCGTGGGCAGCGAAGCCCCGGTCACCTACGCCATCCGCCGCGACCGCATCGAAATCGAATCGATCAAAGGCTGGCAGCACGACGCGGCGGGCGGCTGGGACCACTGGCTGGACCGCAGCGCGGGCATCGGCTACGTCCGCCTGACCCAGTTCATCCCCCAGTCGCTCGACAAGCTCGACGCGGCGGTCGACGCCCTACGTCAGGACGCTCGGTTGCACGGCCTGGTGCTGGACCTGCGTCACAACCCCGGCGGCCTGCTGACCAGCGCGATCCAGATCGTGGACCGCTTCGTCGACAAGGGACCGCTGCTCTACACCGTCAACGGCAACCGCGACGTGCAGAGCGCCTGGAACGCCCGGCCGCGCACCACC